>QFOT01000009.1 GCA_003241285.1 Micavibrio aeruginosavorus | reverse complement strand
TGATCTGGCCGAAGAAATGATCGATTAAAAAGAAATGGTCCAGGAAAATTTCATAGCCGTAAACGATGCCCCACATCATGGATAAAGAAAGTAAAGATGCGTCCTTGCTGTTTAAGAAGCCCGTAAGAAGAATGGCGATTGCAATCAGGATAAATGTTTTTGCATCCGGTTCCAAAAGGCCAATGCCGGTTTGAGGTTTTGTTGAAGACTCGATCGATGGCTTGATTGTCGTTAATGTCCCCTCGCGGCCTTCTATATACAGAATAAGATAAGCCGTCTGGTTTTTAGGGATGCTGACTGCAATCCGCGATGAAATATAGAATGTCTTTTCAAGTTCGGATTTAACAGTAGTATTGAAAAAAGTCTGCCTTGATGTCGACTCGTATAAAATAGCCTTATCGGCAAAACCCGTGCGGCCATATCCGGTCTTGCCAAAGTCGAGAGTCCATAGTTCCTGACTGCTCGTATTAAGAACGGGAATGATTATCCAGTAGGGATGACCCTGTGATCCAAGGCTGATAATGTTTCCGGTGGAAACGGAATCTTGTATCTGTCCGCTCTGCAGCATGCCGATAATAGAATTAAAACCGAATTTTCTGCCGGCATCCTGAAGGACAAAAAGAGAATTTTGGCCGGGCGTGGCAACTGTCGACTGATCGGTTAAAATCAAAGGAGCAATTCCAACTTCTGGCTTTTTGCCCTGCGCTTGCGCAGGATTTACCGCCTGAACCAAAAGGAGCAGCGAGAGTAAAAATCCAAGAGTGAAATGCAGTCGAAAACTGAACATAGAAAGCATACTCGGCAATGGGCCGAAAATCTCCATATTCACTTTTGATTAAAAAGCTTAATAAATAGATAAGTCTTTGATTATATACGTGCTTAGGTTAGGAAAATTGCCATCAAAATCAGTAAGGCAATCACGTGCAACACGAACCATTTACCATATTTTGTAAATGCTTCCCAGCCTTGCTCTGCGCGTTCGATTTGGGAGTGGTCTATTTCAACCGGAGTATGATCGTGGGCCATAAAAAATTCCTCTTAAATGCAATTGTAACGATGAAAATTCAGGATTTCAAGAGACGGCTTGATAGAAGCCTTATCGCTTCCGGATAGGCTTCGTGTTCTGCTATTAGAACCTTCTCAGCCAGAGATTGCGCCGTTTCACCAGTTTCGATGCTGACTTTCCTTTGCAGGATGATCGGGCCTTCATCCATATCGGGGATGACGAAATGAATCGTGCAGCCGCTTTCCTTTTCACCGGCATCTATAGCTCTTTCATGCGTATTGAGGCCTTTGAATTTCGGCAAGAGGGAGGGATGGATATTAATCATTCTGCCGTCCCATCGGTTTACGAAGTCTTCGGTCAAAACGCGCATAAACCCGGCCAGACAAATAAGATCAATCGGGAATGTGTCGAGAACGTTTTGCAGGGCGTCTTCAAATGCTTCGCGCGTAGTGTAATCTTTATGGCTCACGATAGATGTTTTAATTCCGGCCTTCTCGGCGCGGGTTAACCCGTAGGCATCCGGCTTATTTGAAATAACGATTTCAATTTGCGCAGGGAATTCAGGATCGGCGCAGGCGTCGATGATGGATTGCAAATTGCTGCCGCGACCGGAGATTAAAACGGCAAGTTTCAGCTTGCCCATTCTTGATCCATATTTTCTATGATGACACGTTCATTGCCCGTGGCGGCAATGACGTCACCAATCCGGTGGAAATCTTCACCATTGGCTTTTAAAAGGACTTCAAGCTCATTAGCGCTATTGGCGGCACAGATGACAATCATGCCAAGACCGCAGTTTAATGTGCGCGCCATATCGTGATTGGAGATAGCGGCGCTTTTTTTCAGCCATTTGAAAACTGGCAGCAATTCCCATTTCGTCGCATCAAGTTTGACGCCAAGGCCATCCGGCAAAACACGGGGTATGTTCTCCAGCAAGCCGCCGCCTGTGATATGGGACAGTCCTTTAATCAGGGATGTTTCTTTCAAAATACTCATCAGCGCTTTCACATAGATACGTGTCGGCGTCATCAGCGCCTGCGCCAGAGTTTTGCCGTCTTCATAAGGGCAGGTATCGTCTAGCTTTGTATCCGTGTCGGTGATAATTTTACGGACAAGAGAAAAGCCGTTGGAATGAACGCCGCTCGATGGCAGGCCATAAACGACATCTCCTGCCTGTATCGTCTGGCCGGTCAGGATTTTATCCCGTTCGACGGCTCCAACCGAGAATCCGGCCAGATCATAATCGCCGCCATGATACATGCCGGGCATTTCCGCCGTTTCGCCGCCGATCAAGGCGCAATTAGCCTCTTTGCAGCCATCGGCTATGCCGGTTATAACGCGGGCGGCGGTTTCAACCTCAAGCTTGCCGCTGGCAAAATAATCAAGGAAGAAAAGAGGTTCGGCCCCTTGAACGATCAAATCGTTAACGCACATGGCGACCAGGTCAATGCCGACTGTATCGTGCAGGCCTGTATCAATGGCGATTTTAAGCTTTGTGCCGACGCCATCTGTGGCTGAAACCAGCACAGGGTCGTGATATCCGGCAGCTTTTACGTCGAATAAGGCGCCAAAACCGCCTAATCCGCCCATAACGCCTCTGCGGCTGGTCGATTTGGCAGCTGGTTTGATTTTTTCGACAAGCTCGTTCCCGGCATCTATATTGACCCCTGCAGCTTCATAAGCATTTAGTTTCATTGAAAGAAAACCTTTCCCGAGTTATAAAACGGAATTCAACACTTCTTTAGAATTTTTACCATGTTTCGTACAGCCCCGATTTTACTTTTTATGCTGATCTGGATGCCGGTTCTGGCCATTGCGCAGACCAATCCGGCCTATGTCGTGCACGATGTTAAAGTCGATATCGTCGCTGAAAGCTCTGTAAAAGCAAGAAATCAGGCATTTTCCGCCGCGCAGGAAAAAGCTTTTAAAATGCTCTCGGAGAGATTTCTCGCTCCGGAGCAAATGACAGGGTTTACGGCGCCCGAAGCGGCTGTTATCGCCGGGATGGTGTCTGATTTTGAGATTACCAGCGAGCAGCTTTCTAAAAGGCGTTATCTGGGGACTTATATTTTCCGTTTTAAACCGGCATCGGTAAATCGCTTCTTCGGTCACGGCCCGACAGGTGATTTCCAATCGGATAGTAGCGGCGCACAAAAACTATTACTCATTCCTGCTTTTAGTCAGAACGGCGCTTTGGCGTTGTGGGATCTTAAAAAGAATCCATGGCTGCAAGCATGGCAGAAACAAAGTGAGGGGGATAATTCAAATCTGATTATTCCCGCTGGAAATGTTTCGGACACGATGGATATGCGTGAAGCCAATCCGGAGAAATTTTCCCAGTCCAGTATCAAAAGAATGAAATCAAGATATGGCGTTTACGATCTTGCTATCGTATCTGCGGTTTTCGACCAGTCGGCTGCGAACATATTGAAGGTGAATATTTACCGTACGGATCGCGGACGGATCGAACTGGCTCAATCATTCCCCGTTCCGACGGGCAGTGCAAAGCGGCTGGGCGAATTGCTGAATAATGCGGTGCCTCAGATAAAAACTATCATGACAGGTAACTGGAAAAATCAGGAGTTTTATGTCGATCCTGCGCTGGCAGCGGAAATGGCAACTGAAGCGACAGCCGCGCCACAATCGCAGGCAAGTCCCTATGCCCCGCAGGCCGGACATATAAAAGCGACGGCCCGTTTCAACACGATGGGCGACTGGCTTTCAATGCGCCGCTCTTTAAACGGCATTCCTCCTCTTAAATCAATACGGATTATTTCGCTCACAACCAATCAGGCGTCGATGGAGTTCACTTACAGCGACTGGATGGCTTTGACGAGTGCTCTATCAGCGCGTGGTCTGTCCCTGCAATCGATCGGGCCGGGCGAATATAATATTAACAAAATAAACCCAGCCGGATATTCACGATGAACCAGAAATTATCTTTTTTTAAAGCGCAGGCTATATTCTGGCTTTTTCTTTTCGCTGTCTTTGTAGGATTGATCATCCTTTTTAACGGTATCCTTTTGCCATTCGTCATCGGGGCGATCGTGGCTTATTTGCTCAATCCGCTGGTGCGCATTCTCGGCCAAAAGGGTATGAAAAGATGGGTTGCGTCCATTCTTATCTTAAGCGCTTTTTCTCTCTTTATCGTTGCCTTGATCGCGATTTCCGCGCCGCTTCTGGCGCGTGAATTTGGAGAATTTATTTCTAGCGTTCCGCAATATACACAGCGTATTTCCTCTATCGTGCAAAGCCGCCTTAGCATTCTTGAACAAAGGACAGGTTTTGATTTTATGGATAAGATGCATGCCAGCATCGAAGAAGATATCGGCAAAACGCTGCAGATGAGCCAGAAAGTCGTCGGTGGCGTAGCCGCAGGACTGATGATGGGCGGCTCTGCCATCGTCGGTTTTGTAACAACGGCTCTTTTGGTGCCGATCGTTGCTTATTTCATGATGAAAGACTGGCCGCGCATTACGGGTTTCGTGCATAATCTTATTCCAAAAGCTCACAAGGCGACGATCAACAGCCTGCTGGATCAGATCGACCGCAAAATATCAGGTTTTATTCGCGGGCAGTTATCCGTCTGTCTTATTCTTGGCGTGATGTATGCGATTGCCTTGAGCATCGCAGGCCTCGAATACGGCTCGCTTATAGGTCTGGGCACCGGGCTTCTGTCGATCATACCTTATGTCGGATCAACCATTGGTCTGCTCAGCAGTATAGGCGTGGCGGCGTTGCAGACCGATGGCGATATGACGTATGTCGCGACGATTGCGGCGATATTTTTCACAGGTCAATTTATCGAAGGCAATTTTATCACCCCTAAGCTTATTGGGGATAGTGTCGGCCTTCACCCTCTCTGGATCATTTTCGCATTGATGGCGGGTGGTTCGCTGGTGGGCTTGACGGGCATGCTGATGGCTATTCCGGTGGCTGCGATTATCAGCGTGTTAATCGGGTTTGCCATCCAGACCTATAAAAACAGTGATTTTTATAAGACACCGGAAAAAGTATCGCCTGTTATTACGGATGCGACAAATTTGCCGGAAATTGAAATCATCATTAAAACTGAATCATGACCCAGCTTTCCTTCGATCTGGAATTTCGTCCCGCTTATGGACGCGAAGATTATTTCGTCGGCCCCTCTAATCAAACCGCCATCGATTTTATCGATAAATGGCCGGATTGGGGGCGTGTTCCTTTTCTGATCGTTTATGGCGACGAAGGATCGGGAAAAAAGCATCTGGCGTCTGTGTGGCAGGATAAAAGTAATGCGGGTGTGCTGGATGCCAGAACCTTCCGCGAAACGTCGCTTGAAGAAATTATATCAACGCCGCGCGATCTCATCATCCATCAGCTTCATCTTTTAATTGGTGATGCTGAATCGGAAGAAAAGCTCTTTCATATCTATAACCACTTTTTTAATTCGACGCCGGGGCGCTATGTTTTGCTGACCAGCCGGTTTGCCCCGTCCGAACTTGATATCGAATTGCCGGATCTCGCATCACGCCTGCGCGGCGCGACCAGTTTTCGGATTAAAAGCCCCGATGATGAAATTCTTTTGCAGGTGCTGGGAAAGCAGCTAAACGATAAAGGGTTTCAGGTTACGGAAGATTTACTGAAATATGCGCTTCTTCGTATGGATAGGAACTGGGCGATGCCGCGTAAATTAGCCGATACGATCAGCCGTATATCCCTTGAAACGAAAAAGGGATTAAGCCGGAAATTAATTCAGGAGGCCCTGATTAATATTGAACAGCAGCCGGGCGAAAGCCGTGAAGTCTTTATTCCACCGGCAATAGGCAAATTGAACCATTCCTGATGGTCAGGCAGATTTTTCCCTGCAGGAGCTCATGCGCGGCTTTACCGAAAACGTCATAGCGCCAGCCTTGATTGAACGGCACTTCTTTCGAGGAAGGGCTCATGGCGAAGGCATCTATATCATCGGAACTTGCAACCAGCTTGATGGCAACGCCGGCTTCATTGGCCTGAATGCGAAGGAGCATTTTCAGCATTTCGACCGTTGAAACCAGTTTTTGCGGCAGGATATTTTTAGACGGCAGCTTCGGCAGTTTGTCGGCGGGCATATTAAGGCCAGCTTCGATAACTTTCATGACGGCGGTTCCAAATTTCCCTTTCGCCATATCGGCGGAAAAGCCGCGAATGCGGATCATATCCTCAACCGTTTGCGGCTGCTGGAAACCGAGATCAAGCAGGGTTTCGTCTTTTAAAATGCGCGAACGCGGCACGTCTTTGCGCTGCGACTCTTGCTCGCGCCATTTCGCAAGCTCATAAATAACGCCGAGATCCTTTGGCTTCGCTGAACGAATTTTGAGGCGTTTCCATGCCTCTTCCGGATCTGAATCGTAAGTCTTGGGATCGGTCAAATAAGCCATCTCCTCATTGACCCAGTCGATGCGGCCTGTCTTTTCAAGTTTCTTGGCGAGCGCATGATAAACATCGATCAGGAAAATAACATCGTTCAGCGCATAGGATAACTGCCGCTGGCTTAGAGGTCGGTGCGACCAGTCTGTAAACTGGGAAGATTTGTCGGGCCTGTGCCCGGTTATATCGGCGACGAGGTTGTCATAGCCGATCTGCTCCCCGTGACCGCAGACCATGGCGGCGACTTGCGTGTCGAAAAGCGGATGAACCATTTTTCCGGCAAGTTGAAGAATAATCTCCAGATCCTGCCGCGCCGCATGGAAAACCTTTAAAATTGTGGGGTCGGTCAGCAAATCCCAGACCGGGCTTAAATCCAGATCTTCGTCTTTGGACAGGACGTCAACAGCAACCGCGTTTTTGTCAGGCCCGGAAAGCTGGATCAGGCAAAGCTTCGAATAATAGGTCTTGTCGCGCAGAAATTCCGTATCAACCGTAATAAAGGGCTGGTTTTTAAGGGTCTGGCAAAAGGCGGCTAGTTCGGAATTGGTTGTAATCAGGGTCATGTAAAAAGGCTTTAAAGCTTGGTTTGAGACTGTTATAACACGCGGGAACCTAATAAAAAGCTGGAAGATTTGATTATGCACCTCTATCGAAGCCACAATTGCGGCGAATTACGTAACAGCCATGCCGGACAGACCGTAAAGCTTTCGGGCTGGATTCACCGTATCCGCGACCATGGTGGGGTACTTTTCATCGATTTGCGCGATACCTATGGCCTTATCCAGTGTGTGGTCGATGTGGGATCGCCCGTTTTAGCCCAGGCCGCGCAGTGGCGCGCCGAATCCGTGATTACGATAACTGGCGAAGTGCGCGAGCGTATCGGTGAGACCAAGAATAGTCGCCTCAGCACTGGCGATATCGAGATTTATATTAACGAGGCGGTTCTGCAATCCGGCGCTGATGTCCTGCCGCTGCAAGTGGCAGAGCCTGACGGGGCAGGGGAAGATTTACGTCTGAAATACCGTTTCCTTGATTTGCGCCGCGAAGGCATGCATTCCCGTATTCGTTTACGCAATAACGTTATCTCCAGCATGCGCCGCCGCATGTGGGATCGCGGCTTCCAGGAATTCAACACGCCGATTTTAACCGCCTCTTCGCCGGAAGGCGCGCGCGATTATCTCGTGCCGTCGCGTATCCATGCGGGCAAATTCTACGCCCTGCCGCAAGCGCCGCAGCAGTTCAAACAACTTCTAATGGTATCGGGCTTTGATCGCTACTTCCAGATCGCGCCATGCTTTCGCGATGAAGATGGCCGCGCCGACCGCTTGGCGGAATTCTACCAGCTCGATGTTGAAATGAGCTTCGTCCAGCAGGAAGATATTTTTGAAATCATGACCGGCGTTATCGGAGGTATTTTCGAGGAATTCGCTGGCTGGACCGGCACAGAAAACAAAGTCGTCTGGTTGCCGAATATGCGCTATGACGATGCAATTCTGAGATACGGCTCTGATAAGCCTGATCTGCGCAATCCTCTTGAAATCGTCGATGTCACAGATGTTTTCAAGCGCGATGACGTGACTTTTAATGCTTTCAAAGGCGTGATTGAAAAAGGCGGCGTCGTGCGTGCGATCCGCGCACCTAAAGTATCCGATTTGCCGAGAAGCTTCTTCGATAAACTCAATGACTGGGCAAGGGGCGAAGGCGCACCAGGTCTGGGTTATGTTCTCTTTGCCGATGGCGAAGGCAAGGGACCTATCGCGAAATTCATTCCAGCCGAAGCGCAAGTCGAGCTTAAGAAGATTGCCAGTATTGAAGAAGGTGATGCCATTTTCTTCGTCTGCGACAAACCTGAAAAAGCCGCTAAATTCGCTGGTCGTGCCCGTGACCGGATCTGTGACGATTTGCCGGAAGGCCATTCTTATTCACGCGAGAAAGGCGTCTATAAACTCTTCTGGATCGTTGATTTCCCGATGTACGAAGCGGATGAAAAAACCGGCAAGATCGATTTCTCCCACAACCCGTTCTCGATGCCGCAGGGCGGACTTGATGCGCTAAACGGACAAGACCCGCTTACGGTTCTTGCTACGCAATATGACTGTGTCTGTAACGGTTTTGAACTGGCGTCGGGCGGAATTCGTAACCACCGCCCCGACATCATGGAAAAAGCCTTTGCGATTGCAGGCTATGATAAGGAAGTGCTGGAGAAAAAATTCGGCGGAATGCTTAATGCTTTCCGTTTCGGCGCGCCTCCGCATGGCGGCTGCGCGTTCGGGATTGACCGCATCGTTATGCTGCTCGCCAATGAACCGAATTTACGCGAAGTTTACGCTTTCGTGATGAACGGGGCTTATGAAGACCAGATGATGGGAGCGCCAAGCCCTGTCGTGGCCGAGCAGTTGAAAGACCTGCATATTCGTGTGGTCGAGCCGATCAAGGCTGCGGAGAAGAAGTCAGCCTAAATTGTGGACGATATGTATGGCTTTAATAATGCGAGCATCTATGTGATGAATCGCGCTTGGCTTGGCTTGTGAATTTTTATGGATGTACATGTGGTCGTCAGCAAGCTCTAATAAATTGCTAACGCTATCCTTGCTTTTATAGAAAGCCGTTCCATGAGACAGTTCGATGGAAACTTTTTTAGCTTTCTGCTGGTTTTCGACAATTATATCTCCACTTAAGAATTCAAATCTTAAATCGATATCGTTCTGGCTTAAACCAAATGTCATGATAGCAAATTCATCTCCGCCGATATGTCCCACTATATGTGGTTCACTAAATGTATCAGCCAGCTTAGCCCCGGTTTTTGCGATAGCTGAATCTCCGGTTTTGTGGCCAAGCTCGTCGTTTATTTGTTTAAATTTAGTCACGTCTACAAGAGTGACGCCGATTATTCGGTCGGGGTCAGCGGCTTTTAAAGCTGTACTCGCCAGCAAGACAAACCCTTTGCGGTTGAGAAATCCGTAATCGTCATGAAGAATTTCCTGATCCTTTTCTTCAATCTCCTGATTCTTTGCAGCCATTAGGGCAAGAAATTTCTCCTGAAGATCGGGCGATAATGATGCCAGGATTTCCGTTTCAATATTCTCTGCTGCTTTTTTGAATTGCGAATGGGTCTTCGTCATAATGGCAAGAATATATAGGAAGTATAAATATTATGTCAATAAAATTTGGCCCGGCGCAAGTAGGGGGGGCTTGCAGCCGGGCCTTTTGATAAACCCGCTGCCAGGGGGTGTGGGGGAGGGGAAAGCAGCGCGTTCGTTTCAAACTTCAGGGTAATGACTGTATTGCAGCTTCCATGCCAAAAATTTGCATAACATAATGATTAATATCAATAACTTAGCGTCCGCATGGTTATCTTTTCCCAGTTCCGTCTAGGCATGTCGGGCCGCCTGATGTAGGGTGTGTAGGCAAAATTTTTCCCAGACAAGGTCCTTGGATGCCCGGGCGCGTATCTACCCCCTTTTTGATGACGGTTTTGGCTGTTTTGACGATCAGTACGCAAGTGCTGGCGGCGGGACCGGTTGTCGTGTCACCTGCCCAGGCATTAACGCCTCATAAGGCGCTGTATGATGTGCAGCTGGTATCCACGAAGAGCGGTTCGCAAATGGCGAATATCTCGGGAAAGATGTTCTATGAATGGAAACCGTCCTGCGAAGGATGGATTACCAACCACCGCTTCAGCCTGAATTATGATTATGCTGATAGCCCGTCGATCAATATCAGTAGCGATTTCACGACATTCGAAACATTTGATGGCAAGTCTTTGAATTTTTCTTCCCGCCGCAAGCGCAATGGGGAAACTTACGAAGAATTGCGCGGGAGTGCCGATTTAACGGCCAAAGGGATAAGTGGAACGGCAATTTATTCCATACCTGAAAATCTTACCTTTGATCTGGCGCGCAATACGCTGTTTCCGACCGGGCATACGCTCAATCTTCTCGAGCAGGCGCGGCAGGGCAAGAAATTCTATAATGTCCGCATATTCGACGGCAGTGACGATGAAGGGCCGGTCGATATCAATTCTTTCATCGGAACGAAGATCGAAGGCAAGAAAAGCGGTGAGGCGTCAAAAATATCACCACAAAAAAGTAATTCCTTTAAGCCTGCGTCAACCAATTCAGTTGATAATAGCCTGATAGATGTGCCGGGATGGAATGTCCGCATGGCCTTCTTCCCGACAAATGCGACTGAACCGTCATCTGATTACGAATTATCAATGGTTTTTCATGAAAATGGCATCATCAGTGATATGATGATCGAATATGCGGATTTCACGGTCAGACAAAAACTTGTGGCTTTGGAAAAAGTTACGCCAGAGAGCTGCAAAAACTAGAGTAGTAAGAAGTAGGAGCTAAAAAGCCAAAATGAGTAAAAAAGTTTTAATCGTTGAAGACAACGAACTGAATATGAAGTTATTCCACGATTTGCTGGAAGCGCATGGCATCGCAACAGTACAAACCAAGGATGGTCATAACGTGCTGAAACTGGCGCGTGAGGAAAAGCCGGATCTTATTCTCATGGATATTCAGCTACCCGAAATCTCCGGTCTCGACGTTACGCGCTGGCTCAAGGAAGACGAAGAACTTAAAAGTATTCCTGTCATCGCGGTTACAGCCTTTGCCATGAAGGGCGATGAGCAGAAAATACGCGAGGGAGGCTGCGAAGACTATATCTCCAAACCGATCTCGGTGACGAAGTTTCTTGAAACCGTACAAAGATATCTTGCGTCCTCCGACGGCGCTGCAGAAACAGTTACAGCGTAAGGTTCAAACATGTCTGCACGTGTACTTGTCGTCGACGATATCCTGCCCAACGTCAAACTTCTGGAAGCCAAGCTTCACAGCGAGTATTACGATGTCGTGACCGCCTCGAGCGGTGAGGAGGCTTTGCAGAAAATTATCGAGCATAGCCCTGACCTTGTTCTTCTCGATGTTATGATGCCCGGGATGGACGGGTTTGAAGTCTGCCGCCGTATCAAGGCTAATCCGGCGGTTGCGCATATTCCGGTCGTGATGGTAACGGCACTGACCGATGCCGAAGACCGCGTGCGCGGCCTTGAAAACGGCGCGGATGATTTTCTTAGTAAGCCTGTCAATGATATTGCCTTGATGGCACGTGTGCGCTCACTGGTGCGCCTTAAAATGACGGTTGATGAATGGCGGGCGCGTGAAACTACGGCGTCCCAGCTCGGCGTTGTGGATGAAAACGCGACGGTTATGACGCAGCCTGTGGATGGCGCACGGGTTCTCGTGATCGAGGATATGGCCTTTGAGGTTAATAAGATTAAAGAAACACTCATGCGTGATAACGATATTATCACGCAGGCGGAAACGGGCCTGCAGGCGTTGCAGCATATTAATAATAATGAATTCGATTTGATTATCGTTTCGCTCAATTTGAAAAATGAAGATGGTTTGCGTTTTTGTTCTCACCTGAGATCGAATGAAAGAACGCGTAATGCGCCGATCATTATGCTGGGCAATGAAGAAGATATGCCCAAGATCGCGCATGGCCTTGAGATCGGCGCGCATGACTATATTCTACGTCCGGTCGACCGTAACGAGCTTCTGGCGCGGGTGCGCACGCAAATTCGCCGTAAGCGCTTTCAGGAGCGCCTGCGTGCCAATTACGAAATATCGCTGTCGATGGCGCTGACGGATGCTTTAACGGGGCTTTATAACCGCCGCTACTTCGAAGTTCACTTGCAGAAGATGCTTCAGAATACGCAAGTGCAGAAAAAATCCATGGGGCTTATCTACATGGATATCGATCATTTTAAAAAGGTCAACGATAGCTACGGTCACAATGTCGGCGACGAAATTTTAAAGACATTTGCCCAGAGGATGAAAGACTCGCTTCGCAGTTTCGATCTGGTCGCGCGACTTGGCGGTGAGGAATTTATCGCGCTCCTGCCTGACATTACGCCCGAGCTTGCTTATATGGTTGGTGAGCGTCTGCGCCGCGCCGTTGCCGATAAACCGTTCGCTTGCGCAGCGCCGGGCGGCGAGATCAATGTAACAAGTTCTTTTGGCGGGCTGGTGCTGGAAGCGGACGATGCCGATCCTTCCAAATATCTCGATATCATCAAGCGCGCTGACGAACAGCTATACCTTTCGAAGCATAATGGCCGTAATGCGGTGCATTTCGAAGGTAAGGGGCGTCTGGATCCGGAAGAGTTTAAACCGGAAGAGCGGAAATTCATTTCTTGAACTCCTATAGGTTTTTATTTCCCCCGCGAAAGCGGGGGTCTTTATATCAGCCGATCTTTTCTTGAAATTTCTTAAAAACGGCGTCATGATTTTATCGTTAGGCTGTTTCAGGAAAAGCCACGCCGTGTTTCGGCTATCCCCAAGGTGAACGGCGGGGACCTTATAATTAATCTCTTTTATTTTTCCCTCCCCAAGACAGAAGGGAGAAAACAGCTTAAAAACGCCGAACAAAAGCTAATACAAGCGCCTTTCTCTATCCTGCCCGCATGAAGAAGGGAAAACAAAAAAACAAAAAAATGGCAGAACAAAGTAGACAGAAGTTAATTTTAAAATTTTGTAAAAAACGGCGCAACGAAGTGGCGCCTATACTTAAATTTTTCAAAATACTGGAATATTAGCTTCAATAAAAACCCGCCAATCGGCGGGTTCTTGAATTCTTGTATAATGCGGACGCTTATTTTTTGTGCGGCGGCAATTTTTTCTCTTCGAACAGCACATGCATGCCGCGTTTGCCGGTTTCGGTGTCAACGGCGCGTGGGTCATATTTACGAAAGGACAGTTTCTCCGTAATGTTTTTTGGATTCTTTTTGATGTAGTAGGTGAATCCTGTCAATTTGCCAGCGGCTGATTTGCCGGTGCTGACGAGACGGACTTTGATAACATTGCCTTTTTTAGCCATTTTAGTAACTTTCTAGTTCGGAATTCAGGCGTCAAAATACGGATTTTATAGCTTAAGTCAAGAAAATAGCTCTTAAAGTTAATTTATTGACATAATGTCTTGGCGCTGTCTATAAGAACATATGCGTATCTTTGAAGAAGACCCAAGAATAATTGAGCTGGATGATATTCGCCAAGGCTTACTGATAGGGCAAAAAGGCTGGTTGGCGCGCATTTTCAATCCGGTTTTCAATGCCGGGATTATTCCTGCGCCTCAAAGACAGGTAATTGGCAATAAGACAGAAATCATTCCTTATCTGGAATACATGTTCTCCGAAGATGATGATTATTGGGAACATGCTTTGAAAGCCAATTGCATCAATGGCGAAATCAAAGTGCCGGAAATTTTATTGAAGAAGCAAGCTGCATTTAGGGAGCGTCGAGATGAGCGATCCCCTGGCTTGCCGAGATTCGCCCTGCATCATTTTGGTTGGACACAAGAGTTCATCGAAGTTGCAAATATCATGGCTGACTTTGCCAGATATGTGCGTCCAGTCATGGGCAAATATTACGCTGTTTCCATTTTAAATAAATATGGCCGCCGTTCGGTTGAAGAAGAAATGCATCGCGATGGTAATGGCGGTGTAAAAAATTACCGTGTGATTTCAATGCCGATTCATGAGAATGACCCTGCAACGGTGATAAAGAAGAAGGACGGTAGTCTTATACGTCCTGCGGCAGGCTCTGCGGTTATTGTTGACGATACGCTTGAACACTCGACCGATGAACACGGAAAATTCCGGCCGATTTTATTGGCACATACTACGCCAAAACCTTCTTTATTTTGATCAATCTCTTTTCTTTTTTTTATGATCGCGTTTTTTGTTTCTGGGCGTATTTGGACCGTCCCCCCGCCGGTTTGTCTTGCCTTTTTCCTTGCGAAATTTTTCCGGGCGTGGCTGTCGGCTGTAACCGGATGATCTTGCTTTATAGCCTTCGATATCCGCGCCATCTTCGCCGTTGATAAGCTCGAATAGAGTGCTGCCGGTCATTGGATCGGCTTCGACAAGGCGGACCAAAACTTGCGCGCCGAGGCGGAATACGCGGCCCGTGCGGCGTCCGATCAGCGCATGCTGGCTTTCGTCATGAATGTAAAAGTCTGAAGGCAGCGTGCGGATCGGCACCAATCCGTCAGAGCCTGTTTCAACAAGTTTCACGAACAGGCCAAAGCGCGTTACGCCTCCGATACGTCCCGGGAATTGAGCGCCGATTTTATCTTTAAGGAAAGATGCGGTGAACCTGTCGACGGAATTACGCTCGGCCTCGGCGGAGGCGCGCTCGGTCATCGAAATATGTTCGGCTATTTCCACGAGCTTGACGGTTTCGACATCCGACAAACCGCCTTCGCCAAGGTCATAGGCTTTGATTAGCGAACGGTGAACGATCAGATCGGCATAGCGGCGAATGGGTGACGTAAAGTGAGCATAGCGTTCAAGCGCCAAACCGAAGTGACCAATATTCTCGGGATCGTAGACAGCCTGCGCCTGAGAGCGTAAAATCACTTCATTAATCAAAAAGCCGGTTTTCATTTCCTTGGCTTTTTTGAGGATATGGTTGATTTGCCCGGGATTGGATACGCCCTCTTTCGGCAGGCTCAATCCGAATGCTTCCAGAAAACTCCGTGCCGACATCAATTTGTCACCCGACGGGCGGTCATGGATACGGTAGACGCAAGGCGCTTTTTTGTTTTCGAGCGCCTCCGCCGCGGCCACATTGGCAAGAATCATAAACTCTTCGATCAGGCGATGGGAATCAAGGCGTTCACGAACGGCGACGCCTGTCATTTCATTCTTGTCATCAACGACGATCTTACGTTCCGGCACATCCAGATCGAGCGCGCCGCGTTTCTCCCTCGCTTTGTCGAGAACTTTCCATGCGGTGTAGAGCGGTTCGATGACATCTTTCATCAACGGCTCTGTTGTCGCGTCTGTAATGCCGTCGCGGGCCGCTTGCACCTGTTCGTATGTCAAACGCGCATGGGATTGCATCAGGCCGCGGACAAATTTATGGCGCAGGAGTTTGCCTTGCTCGTTGATCCACATATGAACGGCCAGTGTCGCACGCGGTTCATGCGGGCGAAGAGAGCAAAGATCATTCGACAGGCGTTCCGGCAGCATCGGCACAACGCGGTCGGGGAAGTAAGTGGAATTACCGCGCAGATAGGCTTCCTTATCGAGGGGAGAGCCGGAGCGCACATAATAGGACACGTCGGCAATAGCGACGATCAAATGGAAACCGTCTTTATCCGGTTCGGCGAAAACGGCATCGTCAAAATCGCGTGCGTCTTTGCCATCGATCGTGACCAGTGGGATTTTGCGCAAATCCTCGCGACCATTAATGGGCGGGACCTGCATATCTTTGGTGGAATCGATGACGTCATCGGGAAAATGCATCCGAAGCCCCGCCTGATGCAGCGCGACCAGCGATATGGCCTTGGGATCGTCCGCTGTGCCGATCACTTCGATGACCCGGACACGTTTGCGCAAGGCGCTGCGCGAAGGTTGGATTTCACAGACAACGATCTCGCCGGGACGTGCACCGTTGAAATCAGCTTCGGCAATCTCGAAATCGAATTTGGCGTTGCGCTCCATCGGCTCGACGATATAGCCGCCGCGAATTTGCTTGAGCAGGCCGACACTCGTCATTTTCGGCGTATTCATGCGCTTCAGGATTTTGGCTTCGTAAAGGTCTTTGGAGAATTTTCGAACCTGCGCCAGAGCGCGGTCACCGACTTTCATGGTGAAAGCGCCCTTACCGTCATTGATGATTTCAATACGTGGCGCTTGCCCCTGTAATTCGTCATTCCATTCGGCAGGTTTGGCGATGACATCGCCGTCGATATCGATCTCGGTGACTTCGATCACTGTAACGGCGGGAAGGGCGTCCGGCACGCGGTAAGACTTTCCGCCTTCCTTGATCAAAAGGCCTTCATCTTCCATTTCGCGCAAGATTCGTTTGAACGGGACGCGGTCATCGCCCTTGATGTGAAAGGCATCGATCATTTCGCGTTTGGTAAGGGAAGAACCCAGATCTGCAAGGAATTTATGGATCTGGTCTTTGGTAGGTAGGGTCATTAAGGCTTTCAGGCTTCGGTTTCTGTACCGTAATAGTGTACACCGATTTCAATTTTGTCGCCACCGGAAGCTCGGCGGCGTTTATTGGTATCGCGCAGGGAATAGATACAGCCGCAATATTCCTGTTGGTAAAAATTCTCGCGTTTGGAAATTTCCAGCATGCGCGATGACCCGCCACCGGCGCGCCAGTTATAGTCCCAATAGGTGACATCCGGATATCGCGCGGCGGCGCGGTGACCGCAGCCGTTGATTTGCTTCATGTCTTTCCAACGGGAAATACCAAGGCAGGACGTGAAAACCTTAAAGCCGTTTTCATGGGCATAGAGCGCCGTGCGCTCGAACCGCATGTCGAAACACTCGGTACAGCGTATGCCTTTTTCCGGTTCCATCTCCATGCCTTTGACGCGGGTAAACCAGTTCGAGGAATCGTAATCGGCATCGATAAACGGAATCCCGGCTTTCTCGGCAAAGCGGATATTGTCTTCCTTGCGATAGTCGTATTCTTCGCGCGGATGAATATTCGGATTGTAAAAATAGATCGTCAGGTCGATACCAGACACAACCATCTGCTCGATCACTTCCCCGGCACATGGCGAGCAGCAGGAATGGAGAAGAACTTTGTCTTCACCTGCTGGTGCGGGCACATACATGCGACCCTGCATGGTTTCCGGGAAATAGGACATGATTTGGAATTAGGGCTTTTTGCCCTAAAAGGCAAGAATTCTGTTTCCCCGCAAAAGCGGGCATTTGGTGGCAAGAATATCGAGATCCCCGCCTTTGCGGGGAAAACAGCGTGTTAGGCTTTCTTCTTAGGAGTAGCTTTTTTAGCCGCCTTCTTTTTAGCAGGCGCCTTTTTTACTGTCTTCTTCGCAGAAGCTTTTTTGCCTTTAGCCGGAGATGCCACAGCTTCTTTACCTTCCGCTTTGGCTTTCTCGGCTTCTTCCTTGCGGCGTGTGCGCCAGTTACCTTTGGATTCCTGTGCCAGCAAATCAACCGCACGGTTGATACCGATGGTTAAAACATCGTCGTCTTTCGGGATAGATTTGAACTTGTTCTGATGTTTCAGGAAAGGACCGAAACGGCCAATACCGGCTTCGATTTTCTCGCCTGTCTCGGGGTGATTGCCGACAAAGCGGGGCAGCGCAAGGAGCTTGAGCGCGGATTCAAGCGTGACCTGGTCGATCGGCACGCCGCGCGGTACGCCCTGACGCTTCGGTTTTTCGCCTTCGATCTTTTTCTTCTTCTTAGGTTTGCCTTTTTTATCAAGCTCGACCGGCGCTTCGGCAGCAGCGATCTGTTCGGTCGTTGGCGGCACATCTATCTGGACATACCAGCCATAGGGGCCCTTGCGCAGCGAAACTGTACGGCCTGATGCAGGATCGACGCCAAGCTCTTTAGGCTCGGCAGAGCCCTGATTCGTGTTGTCGTCGCTATCGTCGCCTGCAACAACCAAAGGCCTTGTGTATTTGCAATCGGGATATTGTGAGCAACCAATAAACGCACCGAATTTACCAAGCTTGAGATTTAGGCGGCCTGTTTCGCAGGTTGGGCATTTGCGCGGATCCGGATTTTCTTTTGTTGCGACGAAGAAATGGGGGCCGAGCTCTTCATCCAGCGCATCGAGAACGTCGGATATTTTTAAGTCCTTGGTTTCTTCAATCGCAGCCTTAAAGCTCTTCCAGAATTGCTTGAGCGCATCTTTCCAATGAACGCTGCCGTTGGAAATCGCATCCAGTTCATCTTCGAGATTGGCAGTAAAATCGTAATCGACGTACTTAGTAAAATACTTGACGAGGAATGTCGTGACGAGGCGCCCTCGGTCTTCCGGCACGAAGCGGCGCTTGTCGAGAATAACGTATTTACGATCCTGCAAAACCTGCATGATCGAGGCGTAAGTCGACGGGCGGCCAATGCCTTTTTCTTCCAAGGATTTAACAAGTGAGGCTTCCGAATAACGTGGTGGTGGCTGGGTAAAATGCTGCTCCGGGTTGATGTCCATCGTGCGCAAATCCATACCTTCAGATAAAGGCGGCAGGCGGCGGTTTTCTTCATCGTCTTCTTCTGTCGGATCGTCTTTATCTTCGCGGTAAAGAGTTAAAAAACCATCGAAAGCAATGGTTGAGCCGGTAGCACGCAGGATTACATCATCCGTGCCGTCTGAAATATCTGCGGCTACCTGATCAAGAACCGCATTTTCCATCTGGGACGCCATTGTGCGCTTCCAGATCAGATCGTAAAGCGCGGCTTGTTTCTCGTCGAGATAACGGGCGACATCTTTGGGTGTACGCGATAGATCGGTCGGGCGGATTGCTTCGTGCGCTTCCTGCGCGTTCTTGGCTTTACTTTTATATATACGCGCTTCGTTTGGCAGGTATTTATCGCCGTAATCCTTTTTGATCAGGTCGCGTGCCTGTTCGATGGCATCATTGGACAGTGTCGTGCCGTCCGTTCTCATATAGGTAATCAAACCAACGGTTTCGCCGCCAATATCGACACCTTCATAGAGCTGCTGGGCCAGTCGCATAATCTGCGACGCTGAAAAGCGAAGCTTGCGTGACGCTTCCTGTTGCAATGTCGAGGTGATAAACGGCGGATAGGGATTGCGTCGGCTCTGTTTCTTCTCGACTTTTTGAATAACCAGCTTTTTATTTTGGATGCGTTTTACCGCCCCCATTGCCAGTTCTTCGGAATTGATATCGAGCTTGTCGAGTTTATTGCCGGCCAGATGTGTCAGGCGGGCGAGGAAGGTTGCACCTTCAGGCGTTTGCAATTTCGTTTGGATCGACCAATATTCCTGTGCGCGGAAAGCTTCAATCTCGGCTTCGCGTTCGCAAATAATACGCAGCGCCACGGACTGGACGCGGCCTGCAGATTTTGATCCCGGCAGCTTGCGCCACAAAACAGGCGAGAGATTAAAGCCGACCAAAAAATCAAGCGCGCGCCGGGCAAGGTAAGCCTCGACCAAAGGCATATCAAGGTTACGCGGCTTTTCAAACGCGGCCTGAATGGCTTTCTTCGTGATCTCGTTAAACGTAACGCGGTTTAACTGTTTGCCCTTGAGAAGGTTCTTTTCTTCGAGAATCTGTTTCAGGTGCCATGAAATGGCTTCGCCTTCCCTGTCCGGGTCAGTGCAGAGAAAGACATTGTCGGCGGCTTTCACGGCGGCGGAGATATCGCGAACGGTTTTGTCGGAGCGGTCGCCCAGCTCCCATTTCATCTCGAAGCTCTCGGTATCGACCGCGCCGTCTTTGGCCACGAGGTCGCGGACATGCCCGAAAGAGGCAAGCACGTGAAATGAGCTGCCAAGATATTTATTAATAGTCTTGGCCTTGGCAGGAGACTCGACGATGACGATGCTTTTGCTCATTAAAATCCTAAATTTATGCCGCTTTTATAAGGCTGACACGGTTTCCGGGAAGCCGTTGGACTTCGCCCGATAGCTCCATCTCCAGAAGGCATCCCTGGACAAGAGAGCTCCTCAATTGGCACGCCCGGATGATTTCGTCAACTGCTGTAGGTGAGGTGCTAAGAAGGGACATGATCTCGTATTTGATATTTTTATCTTCAAAATCAAAGACTTCGCCCTCTTCATCAAGACCCAAAAACTGTTGCTTTTGGTTTGTAATGCGGCTGGCGGCAAAGGAGTTCAGGTGCTCCAGAACATCTTCGATGCCCCGCACAAGGATGGCACCGTCGCGGATCAAGGCATTGGTTCCGGCGGATCTCGGGTCCATAGGGAAGCCCGGGACGGCGAAAACATCGCGGCCCTGTTCGGCGGCGGTACGGGCGGAAATAAGAGAGCCGGATTTTGGGTTGGCTTCGACAATAATGGTGCCGAGCGATAATCCGGTGATAATGCGGTTACGTTTGGGGAAATGCTGAGCAATCGGCTGCGTACCATGGGCACATTCGGAAATGACAATGCCGAGATCGCAAATTTCGTCGTAAATTTTCTGGTTTTCTTTCGGGTAAACAACATCGGCGCCGCCAGCCAGAACGGCAATAGTGCCGCTTTGCAAAGAGCCTTCGTGGGCGGCGGTATCAATACCGCGCGCAAGGCCGGATGCAACGACATAATTTTCATGGCCTAAATCCTGCGCCAGCTTAAAGGCAAATTTTCGACCGTTCAAAGAAGCGTTGCGTGAGCCGACGATACCAACCGATTGGCGATTAAGAAAATCAGTATTGCCAAAGGCGGTAATGACAGGCGGCGCATCTTCAATCGCGGCTAGCGATAATGGATAAACATCTTCATAGGCGGCGATGATCTTGCCATTGGCTTTGATCGTTTTCTCGATCTCTGCTGTAGCTTCATCAATGGAGGGAATATAAATCGGCTTAGCTCGCGCGAAATGAGGAAGGGCGTCGAGCGCATTGGTTGCAGTTTTGTATTTGGCAATCAGGCGGTGGAAAGTAATCGGGCCGATGGTTTCGGTTCTGGCCAAACGTAGCCAGTCGATTTTATCTTTATCGGTAAATTTTCTTCCCCCGAAGAATTTCATGCCGCATCATCTTTCTTTTTGCCTATTTTAGGCTCTGTGCCTGCCAATAAACGCGAGATATTGTCTTTATGACGTATCCAGCCGAGAAGGGCTATCACGCCGATTAAATGTAATTGCTTAGGGTCGCCAATGGTCACGGCAAAAATAGGTGCAAGAGCTAGAGCGATTAACGCTGATAAAGAAGAGATGCGGGAAATCAAAGCGGATACTAGCCATGCCGCGCAGCAGGCAAGGCCTACAGGCCACGACAGGGCAAGAAAAGTCCCGAGCGTTGTTGCAACTCCTTTGCCGCCTTTGAATTTCAGCCAGATTGGGAAGTTGTGACCAAGAACGGCGCCGAGCGCTGCGCCGAACATTGCATGCTTGTCGAAGAAATAAGCGGCCAGCAAAACGGCAATCGCACCTTTGCTGCTATCCAGTATAAGCGTGGCAGCGGCGAGAGGTTTATTACCTGTACGCAAAACATTCGTCGCGCCGATATTGCCGGAGCCGATTTTTCGAATATCACCATACCCTGCCAATAGGCAGAGAACTAAGCCAAAGGGAATGGAGCCGAAAAGATACCCGCTAAGAAATCCTGTCAGGCCGTTTAATTGTATATGGTTGATGATGGTATCGATCATGACAATAATAAATCCAGTATACCCATACGCATCGGTACGCCATTGGCTCCTTGTTGAAAAATCACGCTGCGTGATGGATCGTCCGCGACTTCATCGGCTATTTCGACATTACGGTTCATAGGGCCGGGATGCATCACAATCGCATTAGGCTTTGCCAGTTGAAGCTTGGCTTGTGTCAGGCCAAATTGATGAAAATAAGCATTATCATCAGGGATCATGGCTTTATCCATGCGCTCTTTTTGCAGGCGAAGCATCATGATGACGTCGCAGCCCGGTAAGCCATCTTCAAGGCTCTCGAAAAGTTTGACATTATCTGACACTTTTTGTGGCAAAAGAAGGGACGGTGCAATCAGGTGGATCGTAGCGCCCATTTTTGTCAGAAGTTCTATATTTGAATTGGCGACACGGCTATGCGCGATATCGCCGCAAATAGCTACAGTTAAGCCTTGTAATTCTTTTTGATATTCCAGAATTGTCATCGCATCGAGAAGCGCTTGTGATGGATGTTCGCGCCAGCTGTCCCCTGCATTTATAACCGGGCAATTAACCTGCTTTGATACGAAATACGGTGCGTTATATTCAGAATGGCGGATGATGATCGCGTCTGGCTTATAACCTGCAATATATTTAATCGTATCGCCAAAAGTTTCGCCTTTTGCGGCAGAAGATGTTTTTTCATCCCAGTTGATCAAGGATGCGCCGAGACGAAGCGCGGCGGTTTCAAACGATATACGCGTGCGGGTCGAGTTTTCGGCAAACAAAGTCATGATAATTTTGCCATCAAGAACCTTGCGGTGAACCGTATTAGCAGCAAGCCTTTTCTTCATAGACTGCCCGCGCTTAAGAAGAAGGGTGATGTCTTCTTTTGTCAGCGATTTTATATCCAGCAGATGGTTGACGGATAGGCTCATATCTTGGCTTATGACGTAAAGACCGGGGTTTTGTCCAGAGCTTCGTTGTGATTGGTCATATTGTTTGAATGATTTTGGCATCGGCCAGGGTTTTGATCTGGCTTTCCGAATAACCAAGTTGCGAAAGGATTTCTGTTGTATCAAGACCTAAAGTTGGTGGTTTTGATTGATATTGAACAGGGGTCCCTGAGAATTTTAAAGGGCTCCCGACAAGGTCTATTCCATCAATACTGATTTTCATGTCGCGCGCCACTACCTGAGGTTCGGCAAAAGTTTTGTCGAGCGAATTAATAGGCCCTGCCGGAATATCCAGTTCACGACAGGCATTTACAATATCCGCCACAGTCCGTGTCGCCAGATTGCGGGAAATTTCTTCTGTCAGCTCCTCCTTATGAAGGACGCGAAGGGAATTGGCTCTAAAGCGGTCATCCAGAGCTAAGTCCGGTGCGTTCAAGAGCATGCAAAGTTTTGAAAACTGGTGATCATTACCTACCGCTATAACCAGCCAGCCATCTTTTGCCTGAAAGGATTGGTAGGGTGCTATTGTGGAATGAGCATTTCCCTGACGCGGGGCAATCTGGCCGGAGGTCAGGTAGTATTGCGCAAGATTGGTCATGGTCGCCAAAGTGCAATCGAGGAGAGCGAGGTCGATATATTGACCTTTGCCAGTCTGGTGGCGATGGTTCAAGGCGGCTAAAATGCCGATACCGGCATGAAGACCGGTCATTATATCGCTTACCGCAACGCCAGCTTTCATTGGTGCCCCGTTTATCTCCCCGGTTGTTGCCATCAAGCCACCCATAGCCTGGGATACCAGATCGTAACCCGGCTCAGAGGCCAACGGGCCGTTTTGGCCAAAGCCTGTAATCGAGCAATAGATAAGTTTCGGGAATTTTTCTTTAAGCTGATCATAGCTGAGGCCGTATTTGGCAAGACTACCGACTTTAAAATTTTCAATAAGAATGTCGCAGCTCTCGAGAATCTTTAAAATAATGGCTTGCCCATCGGTATGTGCGATGTCGATGGCCACTGATTTCTTATTGCGATTGATGCTTAAATAATACGCGCTTTCATTTGTATTTTTTTCATCCTCATTTTGAAGAAAGGGAGGGCCCCAAAACCGTGTATCATCACCTGCGAAAGGCTTTTCAATTTTTATAATCTCCGCGCCCATATCGCCCATCATCTGAGTGCAATACGGGCCTGCGAGAACGCGGCTCAAATCCAGTATACGTAATCCTTTTAAAGGGCCGGTCACAGATGATCCTTAATATAGTCAAAGAACAGCCATGCGCCGCTTAAAAAAATGCCGACGCAAAAACCCGGGCCGGCAGGAAGCATCAATCGTTGGAGAGAATAGGGGGTCTTGTTTTTGTAAGCGATGACGCCCGCCAGAATAAGGCCGTGAACGACACCGGCAGCAGCGCCTAAAACGATTGCAAGAATTGTACCTTCGATCCCGAGCCATAACCCGGCCGCACCAAGTAATTTGACATCGCCGAGGCCAAGACTTTCCTGTTTGTAATAGGCGTTTCCAGCTAAGCGGATAATGTAAAGAAGTCCAGCTCCAATCAAAGCGCCGAAAATCACCTCATGCGGCGGCAGTATTTCGTAACCTGAAATAAGATGAAAAATGATGCCAGTGCCGGCTAATGCCAAGTTGAGTGGGTCGGGTAAAAGCCAAGTTTTGAAGTCTATTACGGAAAGTGAAATAAGTAGGCCTGCGGCAATACATAATAAAATCAGTAGGATAGCGATCATTTCTTAAATAGCCTTATGAAGTAAAATAGCATGTTGATAACTCTTTATTGCAAATAGGTCGGGTTTGCATTAACTTTTAAAAACGTCCTACCTCGATTCGAGTTGTCCCAAATTATGTCAGAAGTATCCTCCGGTGGCAAAGTCCTGATTGTCGAAGACAATGACTTTGTACGCATGCAAATAGTCAGATACCTGAAAGATGCTTCATTCGATACGATTGAGGCGTCCGATGGCTCGTCTGCATTGGCGGAAATCGATAAAGGAATCGATCTTGCAATAGTTGATGTCAGGATGGAACCGATCGACGGTTTTGAGTTTATCAAAAGCCTTCGTGGCCGCAATATCACAACGCCTGTCATTCTTGTAACGGGTGACCAGAATCCGGATTTACTGAGTGAAGCTACTAAATGGTCTGTAAGCGCTGTTTTAATGAAGCCTGTCCAAAAGGACCGGTTAATTAAAATGGCAACGCGTGCAATTCAGCAGGCGAAAATGGGATCAGATGGGGATTAGAATGCACATTGGTTACAAGCACATTTTACTTAGAAAATCTTTTTTAGCTCTGCTGATCAGCGTTACGGCTTTGTCGGGCTGTGCCGATGCAGAAGGCCCTAAAGCAAGAGATGCAAATATTCCCCCGCCCGTGGCTGCTGACGGGCGTAAACAAGCTATAAATGAACGACCTGATCCCGTGCAGTACTTGCCTCTGGGCGAGGATGTATTGCTTCCAGAATCCGAAGAAGGCGATGCATTGCCTTCCACAGTTGTCGGCCCGTTCGAGCTTCGCAATGAAACTCTGGCCGGAGCGCTCCAACTCGTTATGGATGGTACGGATATTCCCGTTTCCTTCGAAACAAGCAGAAGTCTTGAAAATACCGTAACTGTCACAAATCTGAAGGGGCCTATTAACGAGGTCGTCCAGCAAATATGCGGTCTGGCCGATTTATACTGTTCTTATGAAAGAGGCGTTCTGAACGTTAAGGATACGCAGATTTTCACAGTGTCCATACCGCCTATAGCTGCCGCCGATCAGGTCGGGCAACTGATGACCAATGTGTCGGGTGCTATCGCAGAAATTACCGGCAGTGCGCCGATCACAGACCCAAGCACGAGAACGATTGTTTACCGCGCAACTGAACGGACATCTGAAGTTGCAAGGCGCTATTTCCAGCGTCTTCGCCAGAATACGGCCTTGATCGTGTTCGAAACTTATATCTGGGAGGTATCTCTTAATTCCGGCAATACGACAGGAATTAACTGGGAATATTTCGACACTATGGGGAAATTCAATTTCGGTTTGAGCGCTTCAGGCTCGACAAATCCCGACCTTGGCACGCCTATCAGTATAGGTCTGCCGACGACTGAAGCCGTTAACCTGGCAACAGGTGATGTGCTGCGCTTTATTTCTGATTATGGTGCTGTCAAAACTATTTCTCAGCCGCAAATTACGGTTCTTGCCGGATCCGAAGCACGCTTGAGAATTGCTGATACAACGAACTATTTGGCGTCAGTATCCAGAACGACAACGGATGGCGGAACGACCACTACATCTACAACGACGGATTCCGTCGATAGCGGTTTCACGCTTGTAATCGGTTCAAACTGGGATAATGCCACTGTCTACGGTAACATCAATATTCTGCTTCAGGAAGTCAGGGGTATTGAGCAGTTTGAGGCGAGCGAAGAGGCGACAATTCAGTTGCCCACAACATCTGAGCGCGAACTGCAAACACAAGTGCGAGTCCGCCCGGGAGATTCTCTGCTCATTGCCGGTTTGGTGCGTGAAAGAGATAATCTTGATTCAACAGGCCCTGGCATTAATGAGCCTATTATTCCTACATCCAGAACGGCTCAGACAGACAATGTTGAACTTGTATTCCTGTTAAAACCGCGCGTCGTTGTTTTTACGCCTAAAGTTAAAGTCAAAACGCCCGCTCCTGTCGCGGAATTTCCTGTGGCGGCTTTGAAAGCTGAAGCTGCTGAATTGCCGGATGATTTGCCGCTTGATGTTCCCGCGCCTGAGCCTTTATTGCCACAAGAGCTTTCTGCTGCCCCAGCGGTAAAGGACATAGTCGCAGAAAAGAAGATTCCAGTTGAGATGAAAAAGGAACAGCCTGTAAAAATTACGCAAGCACCGGTCGTAACTAAACGAGTAGAGCCTGAAGCTAAAAAAGTAGCGATCAAAGAAGCGATTCCTGCCGAAGCGGTAATTGAATCGGAAGAGCCTCAATCCATTATGCCGTCCGCGTCTGCCGATAGTGCCATCGAGCAGGAAAAGGCAATGATGCCAAGCGCGCGTAGAATTACGCCTGTTTCCGTTCCTGCAGAAGATTCCATGATGCCGACCATTCGCCGGATTACGGCTCCGGCGCCACAGCCTGTAGAAAAAACATCGCTTGACGAAGATATGCTGTCTTCCGATCAAGGGGAGATACTCTAATGAGAAAAAAACTATTACTGACCATTTCTGCCCTTTCTTTTTTATTGACGCCGCATACGGCTGCTTTTGCAACGGCTTTGGATGATCCGGCCAGTCGCGGGGCGACTGGAGCAGTTGCCGGTGGAGGTCTTGCTCCGGTAGAGGATGAGATTGATGCTGAAGAAGTAACGATCGGCGCGACTTCGCAGGTTGTCATGCGTTTTAGAAATGAGAGCGGTAAAGAAATAAAAATTTCTAAAATAGATTTGTATCCTTCTTCAACAGTATCTGCGGGTGTTTCCGTCGATGAGTGTTCCAGTGGGCCGGTTCCGGCAGGTTCTGAGTGTGCGATTGTGGTTACTGTAAAAGGTCTGAAAACAGGTAACTGGCGCGTGGAAGCTCTGGTTCGTCATGATGCGAAATCTAAAATTACTACCGCTTCTATGAAGGGAACGGTTGCAGAGGGCGATGAGGCAACGGATAAATTATTGAGCGATGTCGAAACCATTCCTGATGAAATCGATTTTGGTTCGATTACATCCGGACGTCCAATGGTAAAATCGGTTATCCTTCGGAACGTGACTTCAGATCCTCTTGAGATTACAAGCGTGATCGTTTCTCCTGATACGTCAGGTTATACAGTTAAGACACAATGTGGAAAGCTTGCCCCCGGCGCAGCCTGTATGGTCGAATTAACCTGGGCTCCACTGTCCAAGGGCCAAGCAGATGGTGTACTTACCGTGGAGCATACAGGCGCAACAAAAGTGGCAAGCGTTCTGTTGACGGGTGAGTATGATCCTGAGGACGTTGAAAAGGCTAATATCTTCCCGGAATCTGTTGCGGGAAAGGGCCTGCTTGTCGCAAGTTCTGAAGAAATCGATTTTGGAAGCATTAACAGCGAGGCTTCGGTCACGGTTTCGCTCGTGAATGTCGGCGATGCGGATATAGAACTTGGTCATATTGAGCTTGGTGGCATTGAGAACGGCTTAAGCGTTTCACATACGGGTTGTAAGCTCGGTATGATCTTAAAGCCGGTTGAAGCTTGCCCTATGACCTTAACATGGTCAGCTATACGCGAGGGTTCAATAATTGATGATGTTCAGGTCCATCATGACGGTGCGCGCGGTGTTTTGGTTCTTCCTGTTCGGGGATCTGCGAGTGCGGCTGTAAACCGCGATACGAAAGCGGTGGTTGTTGAAACGACCACGCCGGGCAAGGAAACGACTGCGGCGAAACCTGTTGATAAATCGACGGCTCTTGAAGGGTTTGTTATTACATCTCATTCTGGCAAGCGGGCGATTATAAATGGACCGGGCGGCAGTCGCGTTGTCAGCGATAATCAGCAGATCGTACTGGGCGGAATCCAGTGGGTTGTTGACATAACGCCGCAAGGGATTGATTTTACAAGTGGTCGTGACAGAATTCGCCTTCTTTTCGATAGGTCTTTATCATCTATTAACCGAACTGCTTCACAATCAGGTGGTAGCTCGACCAGCAGCGGAAGTGCCGCAGCTTCCCCCACAACTTCTCCTGCGTCATCAAGCTCACAATAGGACTTGAAGACATGAAAGATCAACCGACCCAAGGCGCCACTGAGGATACCAATGAGCGCCGGACTGGAAATGCAGCGCTGCCGCCCGGCGGTCTGGAGCGTCGTCAATGGCGGGACCGTAGAAAGCTGCGTGCGAGCGAGGGCCGCGAGCGCTATCTGGACATGGTCCAGAAAGAAAGAAATCTTTTAATTGAGCTTGGCGTAACGCGCTCCACTGAGCAACTCCTCGATATGGCCGGCGCCCCTAGCATAATTGATAACGAAAAAGAAAAAGAAAATACAATTCGGGACAGGGCAACGGGAGATCAGCTCAGATCCATTCTGCCAGTCCAATCCTGGCTTCCTCTTAACATTCACCTGATTGGTTTGGTCGGCGGCGTTTTGAAAATCGCGCCGCTCAATGATCTCAATGACAGGCAGGTTGAAGCCCTGATGTCGACGGCAAATCGAACAGGTCTGTTGGTAGAGAAAATAGAAGTGGAAATCTGGGATCGCACGGAGCTTTTGAAAACTCTTCGCGCCGTCCATGATTTGTCGGCAGATCGTTGTGAAAAAACACTCTCAACTTGGCTTAATGACACGGATAACGGCTTGCTGCTCAATCAATTCCTTCGCGATATGATGGCAGAATCCCTGCAAATGAGAGTTTCGGATATTCACCTTTTGCAGGATAACAATCCTGCAGCCCCAAACTGGGTCAGGTACCGCATTGACGGTGATATGATACCGATGCATTTGCTGCCGCCCGATGCTATGGCGCGTCTGACAACACTGATCAAGCGCGATGCCGGTATGAACTTCGGTGATCGCGTCACCCCGAAAGATGGCCGTTTCAGCTTTACATGGCAAGGTCGTGTGATTGATGTCCGTGTGGCCGCTGGGCCGCAGGCGCAAGATGGCGAAAAACTCACGCTCCGTCTTCTCGACCGCGCTTCGCTGAAAGGTTTCGACGAACTTTTCAAACGCCACGAAGATGTCAGCGATTATCTATCTCAATTATTGTCGCCTGAAATTAAAGGCGGTGGCGGTCTTATCATGCTATCGGGCCCAACGGGTTCCGGTAAAACGACAACGCTTTATGCCTGTGTTCAGCAAATCGATCGCCGGCGTCGCCATGTTCTGACCATTGAAGATCCTATCGAATATGAACTCAGATATGCTACACAATGGCAAGTCAGGCCGGGTATGCCGGGTGGCGAATTTGCCGATCTGATTCGCGCTGCGATGCGTCACGATCCAGACTATATTGTAATCGGGGAATTGCGGGACAGTAATACGGTCGAAACAGCGCTCAAGGCTGCGGAGTCAGGTCACACGGTTATTTCCACTGTTCACGCTGATACAGCCTTGCAAACTTTCGAGCGCCTGAAATCACTTATTTCATCCGAACGCGAGCGTTCGTCCACCTTTACACTGGCCCAGCAAGCAAGATGTATTATCAACCAGCGACTGGTTAAAATGATATGTCAGGGCTGCGCCCACAAAACGATTGCCGGTGAAGTTCTCGATAATCATGAACTGCACCAGATGACTTTAAGTGCAGATACGCCTGTACGCCGCCATAATACATCTGGTTGCGACCTGTGTAACAGAACCGGCATTTCAGGGAGAACGCTTTTACTTGATGCGATGCTTATTACGCCGGGTCCCGCCGAGAGAGATAAAATTTATCGTGCTCTGATGAGCAATGTTAACGAGATTATAGATCAGGACGGCGTAATTGTTCACAGCCGTAAAGAAGGTCTTATAGATCTGGTTCAATCAGGTCTGGTGGATCCTAAGTCAGCCGTTTCCTATCTGGAGTCTTGAGGATTTAAGGGTTATGCAGCAATGGATGGTAGAAATCGCGTATGATACAA
>QFOT01000185.1 GCA_003241285.1 Micavibrio aeruginosavorus | reverse complement strand
GCCTGATGCGGCGATCAAGGGTGAAGGCTGAGGATAGGAAGTATTCCCTTTATTATAAAAGTAGAACGCTGCCCCGGAAAGCAGACATAGAATTATTACCCCTCCCGCCAAGACCCCAGACTTTTTCCTATCCGGGCTCGGGGTTGAAAAAATTCCATCTTCACTATCGTCGAAGTCAGTTTCTTCAATAGGATCATCTGTCGCCAAATCATCGATAATGTCGATTTCATCTTCATCGAGGCTTGTATATTTATCAGTGCCGATCATGTCATATTATTTTTACAAAAGAGGAATCTTGATCCAAGTCTATACGTGAAAGCTTTTTTTGCAAAGCGGGATATCATCACGCAGCACTCCGATCTGACATAGCGGCTTCTCGGGCGACTATGTGAAGGAACGACTGCTCAAGGCTGGCTTCACCCATTTCCTCCTTAAATCCGGAAGGCGTACCCGCAAAATGAATTATACCATTGTGAATTACAGAAATGCGGTCACAAATTTCATCCATATCAGCCAGGATATGGCTCGAAAGGATAATCGTCCTGCCCTCACCCTTAACTTTTAAAAGAATATTCTTAACCAAGGCACGTGCCAATGGATCAAGACCGCTCATCGGTTCATCAAGAATAAGAATTGAACAGCCGGTAAGAATAGTAGCTATCAACCCAAGTTTCTGCCTCATTCCCTTTGAATAAGTCTGGACCTTACGTGAAAGCACTGCCGGGTCCAATGCCAGGCTGACTGCATATTCTTCCATGACAACTCGATCTACCTGACGGCCATACAGCTCTGCCGAGAATTTAATGAATTCTCCGCCGGTCAGGAACCAAGGTGGATCAAATCTTTCAGGAAGGTATGATATCTCGGATTTGACGCTTTTATCAGTTCGCCCCTGACCAAAAATAGCAATATCACCGGAAGTTTCGTCTTTCAGCCCAAGCAGGATTTTTATCAGCGTTGTCTTGCCTGCACCATTCAATCCGATGAGGCCATATGTTTCTGCTTTGCGAACATCAATATTAAGGCCGTGCAAAACCTGCTTCGACGCGTAAGCCGCTTTTAAACCATCAACAGTAAGAACAGTATTATCCATTATTATTCCTCAGCCCGGTACAAATGTCTGCGCATCCAAACTAAATGTCTGATTGGGTCGCAGTCTGACCGGAAAAATCTTGTTACTGACAGGATCCAGCCATTTTACCTCAATAAATTCTTTATATACCCTGAGATCAATAGCCTCCTTGGGCAAAGTAGCCGCAGTTATGCGTCTTTTATTGAGCCATATAGTCCAGTTATCAGGAGTCAGAAAAACAATGCCACCAAGCGAAAGTTTGCGGTCGGTAATCCGGTTATCATCCTCAGAAACGGATTGTTCTTTTTCAAAAACCGGAATTTCTTCGTCCTGATCGTCGAGCCCAAGCCCCTCAGTTGGAACCTGCGTATTGAAACCACTCCGGGCTTCACGGATGAGCGTTTGTTCCGAGCCTGAGAAAAACAGGGATTGTATCGCAGGGGGGGTGTAAATCTCTTTCCGGTATTTCTCTTTCAGCTCTTGCTCGATATGCTTCAAAATGAGCAGTTCGGGCGTGAGCGATCCTGCCAACGTTCCAAGCTTAGGCGGCACTCCTGTTGATGCGACTGAAGCAGTTGGCGCATTTTGCGCGAAGGCCGCTGAAAGAGAATATTCCACCGAAATAACAAATATAATCAGAGGTATAATTAGCTTAGCGGTTTTCATTGGGGCGCAACTCCTTGAGGGGTAGCAGCTTCAGAGGCCTGGGTCGTATCAGGCGATAAAGATTGCCGTGACGCCATAGTTTTCCATTCAATATCGAGATAGGATTTAATTAACGGAACAGGCTTACCCCGATAGATTTCTCTCAACTTGGATGATGTAAGACGATCAGGCTTGGTTATCGACATCTTGGAAATATCTATTTTTCCCGGGTATCTTTCTTGTACCAGCTTGATAAAACTGTACACATCAGTGTCTTCTATACTATCGAGCTCAACCTGTATTGGACTGGTCAATATCACATATCCTGCTTCATTTGCGCGTGCATCTTCTTTAAGCTGACCTGTTTTAATACTGTATTTGGCATTGATTACACCTGACACTGTACGAAGCTTTTCAAAATTCTCCTGTGCCTCAACCCTGCCTTGGTCATTAAAGAAGCCTTTGGCTTCGATATTTTTAAAATCCCTAAGCTGTGTCTGCAAAAGAGCGTATTCTTCTTTGAGTTTCTGGATCTCAATTCTCTTTTGCTGCAGGGCGCTTTTAGCCGAGCTCAGGACGCTCTCCGCCTTAACTTTCTCCGGAATTAGATATTCATACAAAACATAGGCCGAGCTTGCGGCAAGCACTATCAAGCCGACCAAGACGATCAGCCTACGGCGTCCCAGTATTTCCAGCATTCTTTAATTCCCTTATAATTTCAATTCCGCCGGTATAGACGTCGTCGGCTTTGCGTCTTGCTGCCGTAAAACCTGTTTCGCTTGAGATTTCACCCGTATACGTCAAGTCAGCCAATTGCTTGGAAACTTTTACCTCATATCCGGGCAACTTAGCGGTAAGTCTTTTACGCAGCGCGTCTAATTGCTCATTACCTACTTGAGGCTCTATAGTACCCGGGAAGGTAAAGTTCAACGTCGTCGCAATACTTTTATTACTAGCCGGCGTCCCGTCATAATTCACAACTCCCGCTTCAGCAGGGGATAATGATTCCGCCATGTCCATGCTGCTTACCTGCATGCCCTGAAGTTCCGATCCTATGGCTTCCAGCATAGGCAGTGGGTCGAAAGTCATCTTGTCGTATTCTTTGTATATACCAAGCGCCCCTTGAATAAGCTTGATGTCGATTCCAAGCGCCTCTTTCCGCTTAATCTCTTCCTGATAAATCTGGTCTGCGAGAACCTGCATTTTTTGCACTTCCGCCGCATTCTGCTGGGCAGCATTGAGCGCCTGATATTCGTTCGACAGATTAAAAAGGAGATACCCGAAGCCCGCGGTTATAGCCAGCATCGCAAGGAACGCCATTTTACGCGGCTTAGCTACGGTTTCAATTTCGCGCGACTTCATCGGCATCAAAGGACGCAGCTTCTTCGCATACCAGGCTACATGCAGGCTCTCTGCATAATGTGGATCAGCACCGCGCCCGATATTCAAACCCGCAATTTCTGCCGCCCTTTGCAGGGTAAGCGTATTGAAATTGCATTTGAAATTAAGCATGCCCTCAACCAGACTGCCAAAATCCGGTTTTGAAATAAGCATGATGTCCAGCCCATCATCTTGCGCGTATCCAAACCGTGCCAGATAGCTGATCGTAGATTGAATTTCCTGAAC
>QFOT01000008.1 GCA_003241285.1 Micavibrio aeruginosavorus | reverse complement strand
GACGCTGGAAGATCAATTCGAGAATTTCCGACCAGTGGGATGTAAGCTGGAACGATATTACGTTCGTCTGCCGTTTAATGTCGTTCCGCCATATGGGATTGTTCCCCGAGCAGATGACGCACTGGAAATGGATTTCCGATCAGATTAAATCAGCCGGACGCCCGTTAAAAATCCTGAACCTGTTCGCCTATACGGGCGCAGCGTCATTGTCCGCAGCAAAAGCCGGGGCACAAGTTACACATCTGGACGCATCCAAGAAAGCCATTCAATGGGCAAAAGATAATCAGGCAGCCAGCGGCCTTGGCGATAAGCCCATCAAATGGATTTGCGACGATGCCAAAGCCTTTGTGGCGCGCGAATTGCGGCGCGGCAATACCTATGACGGCATTATTCTCGATCCGCCGAAATTCGGACGCGGGCCGGACGGCGAGAGATGGCAACTGGAAGACGATCTGCTGGATTTCACGACAGATTGTGCCAAGCTGTTGTCGCCGGATGCGCAGTTTATGATTTTGACCGCTTATGCCATGCGCATCTCCTCCATGTCGATTGCCAATGTCTTGCAAGATGCGACCAGCGGCGGCGCAATCGATCATGGCGAATTGCTGACCAAACAGGAAAACGGTGAGCGATATTTGTCTACTTCTCTTTATGCGAGATGGACCAATGGCTGATATCCGGCTTATCACCTCTACCGCCAATCCGGCCATCAAGGAAATCAAAGCCCTTGAAATGCGCAAGCGTCGCAAGGAAACTAGTTTATTTGTCGCTGAAGGTCTGCGCACGATTATCGAAGGCATGGAACTAGGCGCTGAACTGGAAACCCTCGTATTTTCCAGCGATGTCAAAGAGCGTCCTGATGTCATACGGGCAAGTGGTTACGCCAAGACCGCGATTGAAGTCAACGATATGGTGCTGGAAAAAATATCCCGCAAAGAAAACCCGCAAAGCGTCATCGGCGTTTTCAAGCAGAAACTGCAAACGCTTATTAATGTCACGCCGAATGGCACATGGGTCGTATTGGAAGAAGTGCGCGACCCGGGTAATCTGGGCACCATTATTCGCACCATCGACAGCGTCGGCGCGAAGGGCGTTATACTGATCGGTAATTGTTGCGATCCCTATTCTTTTGAAAGCGTGCGCGCAACGATGGGATCGATCTTCCTTGTGCCGATTATAACGGCGACGCGCGATGAATTTATAACATGGCGCACGGACTGGCCGGGGAAAGTTTACGGCACGACATTACAAAATTCCGTCGATTACCGCGAAGCAGATTATAAAGAACCGATCCTCATTATCATGGGCAATGAACAGGCGGGTATGACTGATGAACTACGCGATATTTGCACATCACTTATTCGGTTGCCAATGAAGGGCCGTGCAGATTCTCTGAATTTGTCCATTGCCACCGGCGTTATGCTCTATATGATCGAAGACAGGCTTACGGAACGAAAATAGCCTTCAGTGGTTGGTTAAATGAGAAATTTAACCAAGGAAATAGAGATGCAAAAACAATTCATTAATAATGGCGGCACACCGGACGGACCAAACACACCGGGCAACCCTGATATTCCATCCATGCCGGATGTCGAAGTGCCACAGGTAGACGAGCCGCATATTCCGGGGCAAGATCCTGCCCGCGCTTAAAAAACAAAGTTTTCTCCAATGCAGATGCGCCCCTTTCTAAGGGGCGTTTTTGTTAGGCGAAAAGTAAAATTTTTCAAGAATAAAAATGGTTAATTTGGATAAACGCATAACAGATATTTAACTTTATATTTCAGGAACACTATCCAAGTTCAGCCGTTGGGAAAGTCCTAACTACTACAACCTAAATCAAGAAAACTTAAGGAGATTATTATGCCTAACCGTGATCAAGACCAACGACGTAGTCAGACTTCCAACCAGCAAAACGACACGCGTCAAGCCGGTCAACGTAATGAACGTTCAGACTTGAACGACATGGCGACAGACAAAAACAAGAGAACACAAAAAGCGGATTCTTCTTCGGAAAGCAATTGGGATCCATCCTCGGACAGTAAATCGCGCATGTAATTGCGCAATTGCAAACCCAATTCAAACAACCATTTAAGGAGATATTCCATGCCACGCAATAACAACCCAGAAGGTCACAACCAATATACAAAGAACCGTTCATCTGAATCATCTTCAGAAACAAGATCAGCCTCACCTTCCCGTGATCAAGACCGTAGTTCTTCACAACCAAACCGTTCTGCCGAAGAATTAAGAAATTCAGATAGCAGCGTATCAGGACGTCCATCCCAGCGTTCATAACGAAAACTGAGATGAGATAAGAATCCTCCGGGCCTTGAAAAAGTCCGGAGGGTTTCTTCGTGTTATAAAAAAATTTTAAAAGGGTATTTCAAATGACAGATAATAAAGCAAAAACCGCGCAGGATTTAAACGAGTATTCAGCATCGGATGCCAATAAAAACAACCAGAAGGAAAACGCCAATCCACCGGGCAAAAAGCCCCGCGAAGGCAAAGACCCTATGAGCGGCAATAAAGATCAGAAATAAAAACCGCAGTTAAGCTCTTGCATTTTACGCTTAAGAAACGCAGCACGCTCTGCGTTATACGGCTCCTCGCCTGCAAAATGGCGGCATAGTTCTTCGGTTTTTCTTGTATCAACCGGAGTGAGCGGGCATTTATCCGGTGCAGGTGACTGACAGGCGGATAAGCAAAAAAGAGATATAAAAATAAGTTTTTTCAAATCATGGGCCCTTTTTCATTGAGGCAAATGCCAACGGCGAAAAGCGTGGCTTTATGCTCATCCCTTGCGTATTGGTTCATATGTTTATCGAGCTTATGATCATATCTCATGCTTTCAACATCAAGCTTGGTTTCTTCGGAATATATTTTCCCCCTGACAAGGTCATACTCCATCGTCACTACCGTAACTTGGCCATTTTTATAAAGCGGCAAATCTGAGTCGCTATAGGTATGGCGCCCGATATAGGTTTGCGACATAAACCCTAAACTGGAAGCAATTTCTTTATCGGTCTGATTTACAAAAGATGTCTGATTATCATTAATCTTTTCATCTGTACATTTTAGAAATGCCGCAACCAAATTCTCGCGTAGTTTTTGCGCAACCAGGCTATCCTGCTCATTTTCGCCGGCCCAGTTATATACAGTCAGCAACAGGCCGCCCGTGGCAACCCCGCCTAGTATTCGTTTCAAATTCAGTGTCATTCTACTCATCCTAACGCGATGGAGTTTTGCATAAAAAATACAGACAGGTCAAACCTAACAATGTTCTTTTTTTGTTCTTTTTTGATTGACGAACGATTAGCACCGTCTATATTGGAACATAAGAAGAACATATTCGGAGCAAAATCATGCAAAATACCAATCACTCTTTATCCAGCGAGGCGGTCAAAGCGCTCTCCCCTCTCCCTATTTCTCAAATGGGCGCGGATGACGAAAATGATTTTCCAGCCATCGACCCCTATCAGGAATTTTTCGATTATCTGGTTGCTCAAGGCACGGCTGTTTCCGAAGCATGGGACAGGGTTTGGGAAAACCCGCGCCGCTCGGCACAGATCGGCATGAAACTCGCCGCTTACAGGATAGAGCCAGGAATTGATTACGCGCTGTCTTAATAAAAAAAGGGCGCAGAAATTGCGCCCTTTATCACACCTGATATAAATTAATTAAGCCGCTTGTGAATAACGCTCGGCAATACCGGCATTCGGGCCCATAAGGCTGACGATATTCTCACGGGCGCGCGACAAGCGGGAACGGACTGTACCAAGCTGGATGCCCAGCTCATCGGCCACTTCCTGATATGACAGGCCGTTGATACAGATCATGGTGATAATCTCACGGTGATTTGCCGGAAGTTCCATCATGCGCTCCTCTACTTTATGCCAGTCAGTCGAAATTTCCTGTGTCGCCTGAGTTGATTGAGCGTTGATATAAGGCTCTGGATCGAATTGCGTATCATAACGCACGGCTTTGTTATGCTTGGTGATGAACAGGTTGAACATGATCTTGGATGCCCAGCCGAAGAAATTGCTCCCTGTGTCGAATAAATGCTGCTTCTCCAGAGCGCGGACGATTGTTGTATGAAGCAAATCTTCAGCTTCCGCCGCATTGCCCTTGGTAAGTTTAAGAGCGAAAAGATTAAGGCCTTTTTGGTGGGTCAGAATGTCGTTTGATGTGATCATTTTTTTGCTCCTTGATGTCGAATACGAGGATGAACATAGGAACTATTTGTAAAGTGAAGATATCGCTCAGGTTACCGCACGGAAACGCTTTGTAACGATTGTGTAACAGGTTCCATAAAGCAAGGCATGTGAAAGATTTATAATAATCCGCCAAAATCACGCCTAAGGTAAATCCGGTCTTCCCCCCGATGTCAGAAAACAGGCATTACAGCTTCCTGTCGGTGTTGCGGCTTAAGCTATATGTCTGGCTCAAATGAAGAGCCCGATACGGGCCCTTCATTAAGTATAGAGTATTTAATTAAGCAGCGCTTTTCGCGGAACTGCTTTTATCTGTGTTAGCTGCGTCTTTGGACTCAGGCTTAGCCGTTTCATCTTTTGAAGAAGTTTGCGCGTTTGCGCCCTTATTTTCATTTGAATTTTCTGTCGGCTTTTTCTGGTCTGATGGAGCGCTGCTGCCTTTTTGGTCTTGTTGATTGGTCATATAAGAACTCCTTTTGAGTTTGTTGACCCTGCCAACGGGCCTCTGCCGATATCGTCCCAATAAAAGAAATAATAAAGAACTTGCTATAGCGTCAAATGTGGCGAACCGCCCTTTTGCTAGACAAGATACCGAAGAGCATGTCCTATTTGCTTGCAGTCCTCGCCGTAAATTGAGTAAGCATAGGGCCAATGCTTAAAACAATTCTCCAGAAACTGCGTGCTCTCTTGCGTCCCAACTCCTGCCCTCATTGCGGCGGAGATATTTATGACGCCTCATGGATCGGCGCGTATGAAGTATGCGAAAGATGCAGTAAATAGATTTAGATCATACGATTTTTTTGTCATTGCGAGGAGCGCATCGCGCGACGCGGCAATCTAGGTATTTCAGCCATACTGATAACAGTTCATGTATTCATTTCATCCTAATCGAATTCAAACCTTCTGGATTGCCGCGTCGGCTAACGCCTCCTCGCAATGACGCTGCAATTATTCTTCGCTTGGCTCTTCAGCTTCCGGCTCGATATCGTTGAGCGCTTCGGGTGACAAGTCCGGCTCTATCGGCGTTTGCTCGATTGTCTCAATGACGCCTTCTTCCAGTGCTTCATCTTCGGCCTCTGAGTCATCCGACTTGATCCATGCGACGGAAACCACTTCCTCGCCATCGCCTACTCTAAAGACGGTGACGCCTTGGGCGCTGCGGCCTGTGAAGCGGATACCGGCGACGGGCATACGGATCATCTGGCCGCCATTGGTGACGAGCATGATCTGGTTCGTGTCTTCGACCGGGAAGGTGCCGACGACTTTGCCGCCGTTCTTTTTCGTGAGGCCTATATTGGTGACACCCTGACCGCCGCGCCCAGAGACGCGGTATTCATAGGCGGAGGTGCGCTTGCCGAAACCACCATTGGTGACGGTGAGCAGGAATTGCTCGGCCGCTTGCATTTCATTAAAGCGCTCTTCGGTGATAGAGCCCTCGCCGCCCTCATCCATTTCCATGCCTTCCATATCAGCCGCGCGCATTGCAGAGGCGCGTTTCAGATAGGCGTTGCGTTCTTCCGGCGTGACGTCGAGATGTTTCAGGATCGACATCGAGATTAATTCGTCATCGCCTTTCAAGCGGACACCGCGCACACCGGTCGAGTTACGTCCAGCAAAGACGCGGATATCATCAACCGGGAAGCGGATGGCTTTACCGTCGCGCGAAGCGAGCAGGATATCTTCATCCGGCTTGGCGATTTTGACGGAAACGAGTTTTTCACCTTCTTCGTCGAGTTTCATCGCGATCAAACCGTTCGAGCGGATATTTTTGAAATCCGACAGATTGTTACGGCGGACATCACCCTTCGATGTTGCGAAGATGATATCGAGCTTGCTCCACATATCTTCATCTTCCGGCAAGCGCAGAACGACAGAGATATTTTCACCTGCTTCGAGCGGCAGCATATTGACGAAAGCCTTGCCACGCGATTGCGGATTGCCGAGCGGAAGCTGGTATACTTTCATCCGGTGGACGATACCCTTCGAGGTGAAGAACAATATCGGCGTATGCGTCGAGGCGATAAAGAGATCTGATACGAAATCCTCATCCTTCGTCGCCATCGCGGTGCGGCCTTTGCCGCCGCGTTTTTGGGCACGGTAAGTTACGAGCGGGGTACGTTTGACGTAGCCGCCATGGGTGATCGTCACGACCATGTCTTCACGCTGGATCAAAGACTCCATATCCGCTTCGAATTCGATATCGAGAATTTGCGTGCGGCGCGGCGTACCGAATTTCGTTTTTACTTCGATCAGCTCATTCTTCATCACGTCGAAAAGTTTTTCTTTGGACGCGAGGATAGAAAGCAATTCAGCGATCTCGTCGGTGATAGAACGAAGCTCGTCACCTATTTTATCACGCTCTAATCCGGTCAAACGATGAAGGCGCAAATCAAGGATCGCCTTGGCCTGCACTTCGGACATCTGATACGTGCCGCTATCGTCGACGAAATATTCAGGATCATCAATGAGGGCGATCAGCGGGCCAAGATCGGCAGCGGGCCAAGCCTTCGCCAGCAATTGTTCTTTAGCGTCCGCCGGGCTTGGCGCATTGCGGATCAACGCGATAATCTCATCGATATTGGCAACGGCAACGGCAAGGCCTGCCAAGATATGCGCACGATCACGCGCTTTGCCCAGATCGAAGATCGTCCGGCGGGTAATCACTTCCTCGCGAAACTTGATAAAGGCGACAATCATCTGTCTGAGCAGCAATGTCTGCGGACGGCCCTGATTGAGCGCCAGCATATTGCACGGGAACGAGCCTTGCAGGCCGGTAAATTTAAAGAGCTGGTTCAAGACGACATCGGCCTGCGCGTCTTTTTTCAGCTCGACAACTATACGCACGCCGTCACGGTCAGATTCATCGCGGACGCCGGAAATACCTTCGACGATTTTCTCACGCGCAACCTCGCCAAGACGCTCAAGCAGAGTACCTTTATTGAGCTGGTATGGAATTTCATGCACGATGATCGCTTCGCGCTTATCATTGCCCTTCGATTTCTCAACGGAGGTTTTGGCACGCATCGGCACGGAGCCGCGGCCTGTCATATAGGCAGCGCGGATACCGCTTCTGCCCATGATCTCACCACCGGTCGGGAAATCCGGCCCCGGGATGATTTCCATGATTTCTTCATTCGAAATATCGGGATTGGCAATCGCCGCCAAACAGGCATCCACGACTTCGATCAGATTATGTGGCGGGATATTTGTCGCCATACCAACCGCGATCCCGCCAGCACCATTGACCAGCAAATTCGGAATGCGCGTCGGCACGACCGATGGTTCAAGCAAGCTTTCATCATAGTTCGGGCGGAAATCGACCGTGTCCTTATCGATATCGGCCAGCATAAAGTCGGCGGATTTCGCCATGCGGGCTTCGGTATAACGCATCGCCGCTGCGCGGTCGCCGTCCATCGAACCGAAGTTCCCTTGCCCGTCGACAAGCGGCAGGCGCAGCGAAAAAGTTTGCGCCATACGGACCATCGCATCGTAAATCGCGGCGTCGCCATGCGGGTGATATTTACCCATGACATCCCCGACGATACGCGCGGATTTTTTATACGGTTTATCGGAGTGATAGCCGCCTTCCTGCATCGCGAATAAAATGCGGCGGTGAACCGGCTTCAGACCGTCGCGCACATCCGGCAAGGCCCGTGACACGATAACGCTCATCGCGTAATCGAGATAGGATTTCTTCATTTCCGTGGTCAGGGAAATGGTCGGGAATTCTTCTTTGGAAACCGTCGAATCGGACATCAATTTGCTTTCAGTTTGTGAAGCAAAATTAGTAGCAAATTGAAGGGGTTAGGACAATCTAAAAATGGGGAAAAAGCCCTGAATTTCAAGGCTTCTCAGCAGAATCAGGACAGAAAGGCCGATAATTTTTCGATAAAGAAATCGGCCGCTTCTTCAGCCACAAAATGACCGCTTCCTTTGGCTATATAGCCAGTCAAATTCGAAGCTTCCGGCTTTAAAGCGTTGACCAGCCTATCCCCAGCGCTGAATTCGCCGCCCATTACCATCACGGGCATCGGAAGTTTCTTCCCGCGCAGCCTTTCTGCCAAAGGAAGGTCCTGTTTCAAAGCGCGGTAGTAATTGAACCCGGCGGTCATACCGCCCGGCCGGGCATAATGGCGCGCATATTCGGAAATCGCTTCTTCGGAAATCGCGGTCTTATTATAGGACCATGCCTTGATTTGCGTGGAGATATATTCTCGTTCGCGCCCCTTGGTGAGCATTTCGGGCACATCTTTAGCTATATGAAAGCCGTAATGCCATGCCCCACCGCGCAAAGCATCAAGATTTTCCGTGCCCGGAAGCAGGCAGTCAACCAGCACGAGTTTAGAAACGGTTTCAGGATATAGATGTGCCATTACATAGGCAGCCTTGCCACCCATATCATGCCCGACAATATTCGCGGCTTTGAAACCGACATGGGTAACCAAATCGCGGATATCCTTTGCTATGGTGGCTTTATCGTAACCATCCTTCGTGATTTCCGACAATCCACAGCCGCGCAGATCAGGTGCGATTACAGTAAATTTTGCCGATACTTGCTGTATCGTTTCGCGCCATGCAAACCAAGTTTGCGGCCAGCCGTGCAAAAGAATAACCAGAGGCCCCGACCCCATCAAAACGTAATGCATCTTATAGCCGTTGATTTGCGCGAATTTTCTCTCGGCGCCTTCCGGCAGCAGAGTTTTTTCCGCTGGCTGCGATAAAGCAATATTCGGCGAAAAGGTTTTGACAGCAGCCAAAGCCACCAGCGCACGTGAAACTCCAAGAACGAGAGAACGTCTATCGAGAGTCATGCCTGCCTCAAAACGGAATATCGTCTTCCATCTCGTCGACCTTGCCGCGCGCACCGCCGCCGGCAGAATATCCGCCGCCTGAATTACCGCCGTAGTTTGATGAATTATCATTGTAATCGCCGCCGCCAGAGCTGCTGCCGCTGCGGCCATCGAGCATGGTCAGTTCGCCGCGGTAGGGGCGCAGGACGACTTCAGTCGTATATTGGTCTTTACCTTCTTTATCCTGCCATTTGCGGGTTTCAAGCTGGCCTTCGATGTAAACTTTCGCGCCTTTTTTCAGGTAGTTTTTCGCAACCTTGATTAATGGCTGGTTGAAGATAACGACTTTATGCCATTGAGTGCGCTCTTTCTTCTCGCCGGATGCTTTGTCGCTCCAGCTCTCCGAAGTCGCGATTGAGAGATTGGCGACTTCATCGCCCGATTGCATCGACCTTACGTCAGGGTCGGCGCCCAGATTTCCAATGATGATTACTTTATTGACGCTGCCAGCCATGCTTGTACCTTTGATGCTATGAAATGAGTTGAGGATACTGACTTTAGTCAATAATGGGCTTGAATCCAGATAATTCAGAGAGTTTCCCACACGTTATTATTAACATAATATTCGCTGTGGTTACTGGCCTTTTATAATCACTTTTTCATCTTCATAAACCATATCGGTCGCCCCGACAGGTGCATACTGTACCTGAAGCATAAAAGGTGCGCTGGAAATTTCCACCTGGCTGATGTCAACGGAAAGATTCATCACCCTCGTCTTGTCAATCGCAACCACGTAATTCTCAAAGTCCTTTGACGGTGATGACGGCTTAGAAGAAGCCGCAGGCGGCGGTGGCGGCGGTGGTGGTGGCGGCTTCATGATACCGGGGTCGCTTACGAAAGACGTACTGAAAATGTAGCGGCTGCCCGCTGGCACCATGGACGGGGCAAGGCTCGAATAGGTTTCATCAAAAATTGCATCTTCAGTCGGGACAAGGCCGCCGCGCGTATTCAAGGCAGGATCAGCCGAATAGATCAGCCAGCGTCCGCCGCTCGCTATACTAAACAGAGAAGATCCATAGCTATTAATAAAATTGCCCCCAGACGCCAGTACAGCTGCGTCGCCCCCGCCTGTTGTCGAAATTTGACCGCGCGCGGTAATATTCTTTCCGGCCGACGTTTGCAAGAAGACTGTTTCACCATGAACCACGTCAACAGTAATATCCTGCGCGGACGTATAGGATACATCATGGGCTGCGGCAAGATTAAGCTCACCCCCGCCCGTATCCACAGTGACGTTCGTAAGTGACAAATCATATCCCGCATCCAGAGTGATATCGATAGCACCGGAAGAAGATGTGATATCATGCGGCACGATAATATTTCCTCCTGCGGTTAAATTCAGCGCCGAACTCGCCGATCCTGTTTTGCTGATTGCCGCCGAAAGATTGACGTCACCTGCATCCATGCCGTCATTCCTTGCCGTCGCAGCGAAACTGTTATCAGCCAGCGTTATGCCGCCAAGATCAATATCGTTGCCGTATAGTTCAACATCATAACCCAAAGAAGATATATCCCATGTATCGACATCAATATCTCCTGTTCCATTTACACTATCGCCAATAACAAGTGTTCCGGGATCGAAATAAGCCAGGACAGCATCAGTTAAATTCATAGCCCCGGATCCGCCACTAATGCCTATACTTGTCGAAGCTGTACGTGGCTTGATCGTCACAGAACCCTGAGTAATGACCTGCGTGTCCGAATTGCTGAAATCAAAACTATCCACATTGAGAATTATATCACCTGTTGCCGCTGCATCCCCGATGATAAAATCACCGCTGGCATCCGTTTTCCAATCTGTTGCGGTGCCTGTGGTTACGCTTGACGTTCCGGTCAGGACTAAATCGCCCGTCATCGACGCTATCTTGGTATCACCCCATGAATGTATTGCCACCGCGTTCATTCCATTGGTCGTAACCGTATTTGTTCCCGTTACGTAGACATTTCCGTTTTGCGTTACGATTTCGCTATTACTTGAATAGAGCTCTATTCCATAGGCTGTTCCACTCGTAGCGCCTGTCCGGATACCTGTTAAACTGATGTCCCCGTTTACGGAAGAAATCTGTGCATTGCTTGTTTGCAAACCTGCTCCCCACCCCATCGTCGATGGATTGTACCCGTGGATCGTAATGTCCCCATTTTCAGTCGTAATAGTTGTATTGTTGATCTTAACAGCATCCCTGTCGAAATAAGTAATCCCCCTAATAGTGATAGAACCTGATCCAACTGTTTCCAAAGAAGTATTGTTTCCTAGATAAAACCCGTTATCCGATCCATAGGTCGCCCTTCCCTGTATAAGAATGTCGCCACCCCCCGCATTATAATGCGCGCCCCAGAGAATGCTGCCTTCCGTCATGTAGCCATCGCCGATTCCATCGCCGGCAATACCGCCATTCGTGCCATCGTCAAGACCTCCGACGAGATATATATCTCCGCCCCCCGTTGTAATTGTCCCCTGGTGATTAAATGAGCCGTCATTTCTGGTATTGTCCGTATCTGTCCATAAAACGACATCAAGGGCACCACCCGTGGAAACTATATCGCGAGCCCCAATATCCCCCTCTGTCCTTAAAGTAAGCGTACTTTGACCTGCTACGCTCTTGGTTATATTTTCCTGCATATTTATCCAGCCGTTATTGCCGCCGGATTTTCTGGAATCAACCGTAAAGTCGCCACTGCCTAAAGCTATGCCATATAGATAGGCTTCTGTAGTATTGATAAGAACATCCCCGTTGCCTTGCGTAAAATTATCGATGGCAAAATGGCTGTTGTTTACTTCCAGATCAAAATCCTTGCCCGTTAGATCCCACCCGTCGATATTCGAATATCCTACCCCGCCAACATATCCCAGAATGAGTTTAAATCCCGGGTTTAGATAACCTGCTTCGGTTAAGTCGATATTAAAACCGTAACCCGCATTAACGCCAATATCGGCGCCTGCGTGGTCTGGCCTCAGCGTCAGGATACTTTCTCCTGTCCCGCCGATATTCCCTCCGATATCCATGTTTGCCGCCGTAATGGTGAGGTCGTTCGTTCCCATATCGACAGTACTGCCAGTAAATATCCAGCCATTGCCAGCATTCCAGTCATTATCGTCCGTAAGCGTTACGGCCCTATTAAAATTGATATCACCACCCAGTGTCGAGAAGTTCACATTACCAAGTGTGATGGTGCCGCCGCCGCTGTTATCGCTGTCTGCCGTCAAGTTCAAGCCAAGTCGGTTATTAGTCGATGAAATGGTCGTATTCTCAAGCTGGATATTATTATGAGCCTGAAGCGTCAAGGTCGCATCACCACCTGTTGTTTTAATGATACTTACATTACCGCTTGTCGTGATATTTCCATCCTGCGTCCCTGCGCCGTTCGAAGTTGTGATAGTTACATTATTGCCGGAATTGAGCGCCGACTGAATACTGGAGGCGCTCACCTGGTAATCATCCGTCACTGGGTTATTGGTACCGCCCGTAACCGCATTTCCGCCTGTTCCAACGATGATGACATTGCTTGGATCGAGAAGCCACGAGCCTGCCAGACCATTCATGGACGAGGCATCTACGGTGCCTGTTACACCGAGATTGATCTTGCCGGACGTTTCAACAAAGCCGCCATCGCCGGAAATATATCCACCTTTGGCCTCGATCGTGCCATTAAAATTCGTCGAATGATCCGACCAGATAATGACCTTGCCGCCTTTGCCCGCTTCACCAGTTGTGCTCGCCTTGATCTTTGCAGATTCGGTAATGTTCACTTTATTAGCAGTCTTAATCGTTCCCTTACCCTGATAATCACCACCAACATAAACAGAGCCTCCACCTGTTTTACCTGAAGCATCAAGAGTGCCGGATACTTGCGTATTAGCTCCCTCCAATATGATCTTGCCGCCCTGCGCCGTTACAGAAGACACATTAATCACACCAGATGTATTAATCACCGTATTAACGATGTCCTTGGCACCGGAAGCTGTCAGCGTAACCGTACCGCCTTCAGCATTTATAGCGCCGGTATTTTCAACCAATGCTGCCGTGAGCTTTTTACCTGCCGCCAGTTCAACCAGACCGTCGCCGTAGAGGTCGACTGTCGCTTCATCTCCGGCAGCCAAAGTAACTTTACCGAGTTTCGCATTGATAACTCCGTTATTCTTGGCAGTCGGGGATACAAATGCCGCGAGCCCTGCCTGTGATACCGTAATATTCCCGTTATTGACGATCATCCCGCCAGTATCGGCACCTGTAATTCTTAATTGTCCGTTATTCATCAAGGCGTCATCGTCGATATTGCCTGTCGACGCTATAATGCCGCCTACATCCACCTGCGAATTTCTACCGAAAATAACCCCGTTGCGGTCCAACACAACGATTTTACCATTAGCTTTGAGCGTTCCCATGATTTGCGTTGGGTCAAGACCAGCCCCAACGACTCGGTTAACCGCTATTGCATTACTGCTGTTTTGATGGAACTGAGTGCTCGCATTCTCGCCAATATTAAAGCTATTCCAGTTGATTACAGCCCGATCAGTGTTCTGCTGAACATGAAGCTCGTTCGGGACGGTATAATCGAACTGCGCATCGCCCTGAACCACCACACCACCATTGGGGAGCACGTGAGGATCCAGAGCATAAGCAGGCATACCCTGTAGCGTTGTACTTAGACTTAAGAAGGCAAACAATACCTGCTTGGATATTCTACGACTGTGCGACATACTTAATTCTACGCAAATGAAATAAAAAAAACCTTTAATATGCGTAAAATTCAATATAATTATATATAGTAAAAACAGATACTTACTAAAATTGTAGGTATGTGCTGACTAAATTATTTGCCAATATATGAATAATTATGTATAAACATTTCCATGTTCAGCAAAGCGGGATACGAAAATGCAGTTAAATATCCCAATACTGATACATCGATGTTTCAATCCAACTTCTGGATTAACCTCGATAAAGGTTGCGCCGAACGCTGTGATCAAAATATTATTCTTAATACCACCCCTTTTGCAAAGCATGTCGATAAGAGCCTTATCCAGCTTCCAACCTATGATGTGGGAATATCAAAAACTTCTTCCGACCTAAAGGAACGATTTGCCGTTTTGGCTATCGGATCGAATAGCTCTCCCGATATCATGATCAAAAAGCTAAAAAATATCGGCGGTGAATTTCTTTTGGCGCAGGCACAGATTGAAAATCATGCCGTCGTACATGCTGCTTGTATTGGCGTGGCAGGAACAGTTCCGGCAACGATCATGCCGAATCAAGATACAACTACAGATGTTACAATCAGTTTTTTAACGGCCGAGCAAGCTACTGCGCTCACCGGAACAGAATGGAATTACGATGTCGTGCAGTCAGGGTTCGCGCCGAGTTTGCGACAAGGCACGGGCATTCCTGTGATTGATGGCGCATTGATGTATGTCAGCCCATGGGGCGCTTTAACAATCGATCAGCAGAACCCACTTGCATTGAAAGACGTGCCGTCAAGTACAGAATTGGCAAAACTTCAGTCTATCGGAGCTATGGGCTTTATTGCCGATATTCTGGGTGAAAACTCTATCCAGAAACTCTTCGATAGTTTTCCGGGAGATACGCCCGATAAAGAAGAAAAAAGACTAAAAGCCATATTTGAAATTCAAAAGCGAAATGCGCTTCCTGCCACTATCCAAGGCCAGCAAGCCTGGGCGGCTTCTATCGGGCCCAAATATGAAGCGCTTGGGCATAGCTTCCCAGCCATTCGATACACCTGAACAAAAGCCGAACATTGTTCTGGATTTTTATAGAGATCATCCCATATAAATAATTGTCATTCCCGCGAAAGCGGGAATCTCTCTTTCTTCCCTGTTCCAAGGGAGATCCCCGCTTTCGCGGGGATGACACAGGCGTAAAGAAAGAAAACATGGCACTTAAAACTATTTCGGTCCGCGGCGCGCGGGAACATAACCTCAAGAACATCAATGTCGATATTCCCCGGGATACGCTGACGGTGATTACCGGCTTATCGGGTTCGGGTAAGTCATCGCTGGCTTTCGATACGATCTATGCCGAGGGACAGCGCCGTTATGTTGAGAGCCTGTCCGCCTATGCCCGGCAATTTTTGCAACTGATGCAAAAGCCCGATATGGATTCCATCGAAGGCCTGTCGCCCGCCATTTCCATCGAGCAAAAAACAACGTCGAAAAATCCGCGCTCGACCGTTGGGACCGTGACCGAGATTTACGACTATATGAGATTGCTCTGGGCGCGGGTCGGCGTTCCCTATTCGCCTGCCACCGGACTTCCCATCGAAAGCCAGACAACTTCCCAGATGGTCGACCGCGTCAAGATGATGGGCGATGGCGCAAGGCTCTATATCATGGCCCCTATCGTGCGCGGCCGTAAAGGCGAATATAAAAAAGAATTGAGAGAGCTACAGGCCAAGGGTTTTCAGCGTGCCAAGATCAACGGCACGATTTACGAGCTGACCGAAGCGCCGACGCTGGATAAGAAATTCAAGCACGATATTGATATTGTCGTCGATCGCCTTGTCCTGCGCGACGATCTCGGCAACCGCCTTGCGGATTCTATTGAAACCGCCTTGCGACTGGCAGATGGCTTGCTTGTTGTCGAAAATGCCGATAATGGCGAGCGCCAGTTATTCAGCGAGAAATTCGCCTGTCCGGTTTCAGGGTTTACCATTCCGGAAATCGAGCCGCGCCTGTTCTCGTTTAACTCCCCGCATGGCGCATGTCCGCATTGCGACGGTTTGGGTCAGGAAATGTACATGGATCCCGATCTGGTTGTACCCGATCAGGATAAATCCATCGCCGAGGGCGCGGTTGAGCCGTGGTCGAAATCCTTCTCGAAATATTACATGCAGACTCTGGAAGCCGTTGCGAAAGCCTATAAAGCCAGTATTCACAAGCCATGGTCGGAGCTGGATGAAAAAGTCCAGACAGCGATTATTTACGGTACGGGCGATAAGGAAATCACGTTCCAATATGACGAAGGCTCACGTTCCTATAAAACTACAAAACCTTTCGAGGGCGTTATTCCCAATATGGAACGCCGGATTAAAGAGAGCGACAGCCAAAGCCAGATCGACGAACTGTCCAAATACCAACAGAGCGCTCCTTGTGAAGAATGCGGCGGCGCACGATTAAAACCAGAAGCACTGGCCGTTAAGATCAATAAAAAACATATTTCAGATTCAACCGAGATGTCGATTGCCGATGCGCAGAAATGGTTCGGGGAATTATCCAGTTCCATGACTCGCCAACAGGCCGAAATCGCCGCGCGTATTTTAAAAGAGATCAACGAGCGCCTGACATTCCTTGTCAATGTCGGCCTCGATTACCTCACCCTTTCCCGCGCGTCTGCAACGTTATCCGGCGGAGAGTCGCAACGTATCCGCCTCGCCTCCCAAATCGGTTCGGGCCTGACGGGCGTTATGTATGTTCTTGATGAACCGTCTATCGGATTACACCAGCGCGATAATAACCGCCTTCTCGACACTCTCAAGCATTTACGCGATATCGGCAATACGGTTTTAGTCGTCGAACATGACGAGGACGCAATCCGCATGGCGGATTATCTTATCGATATGGGACCGGGAGCCGGTATTCATGGTGGACAGGTCATCGCCAGCGGTACGCCTGAACAAGTATTTAAAAACAAGCAAAGCGTCACCGCGCAATATATGACCGGCAAGAAATTTATCCCGATCCCTGCAGAAAGGCGCAAAGGCAAAACACAGGGCAAAAAGCCACAGACAATCAAGGTCATCAATGCGCATGGCAATAATTTAAAAAATATCAATGTCGACATTCCGCTCGGTACGTTTACCTGTATCACGGGCGTATCAGGCTCCGGTAAATCGACTTTTACCATCGACACGCTGTATAAGGCCGCGTCGAAAAAACTAATGAAGTCCAGTGAGCATCCTGCGCCCCACGACCGCATTGAGGGACTGGAGTTTCTCGACAAGGTTATCGATATCGACCAGTCGCCGATTGGCCGCACGCCCAGATCGAACCCGGCAACCTATACGGGATGTTTTACGCCAATCCGCGACTGGTATGCAGGATTACCTGAATCCAAGGCACGCGGCTACGGCCCCGGGCGTTTTTCCTTTAACGTCAAGGGCGGGCGCTGCGAAGCCTGTCAGGGCGACGGTTTAATAAAGATCGAGATGCACTTCCTGCCTGACGTCTATGTTACCTGCGAAACCTGCGAAGGCCGCCGCTATAACCGTGAAACGCTGGAAGTAAAGTACAAGGAACGCTCGATCTCTGACGTACTCGATATGTCGATTGAAGATGCCGCCGATTTCTTCAAAGCCGTGCCATCTATCCGCGACAAGCTTGAAACCATGAAACAGGTCGGCCTTGATTACATCAAGGTCGGGCAAGCCGCAACGACCTTGTCCGGCGGTGAAGCGCAGCGCGTCAAGCTTTCAAAAGAACTATCCAAACGCGCCACAGGCCAGACTCTTTATATCCTCGACGAACCGACAACGGGCTTGCATTTCGAAGATGTAAGAAAACTTCTGGAAGTCCTGCAGCGCCTCGTCGATCAGGGAAACACGATTGTCGTGATCGAGCATAATCTGGACGTTATCAAAACCGCTGACTGGATCATCGATATCGGTCCCGAAGGCGGCTCTGGCGGCGGACAGGTTATCGCGACCGGAACACCGGAAGAGATCGTCAAAGTTAAAGAAAGTTATACAGGCCAATATCTGAAGCCGCTTCTCAAAGCCGAAGCCGGACGCAAACAGGCAGCGGAGTAAATTATGCGCTGGCAAATGGGACGGAGAAGTTCGAATGTTGAAAACCGCGGGCGCCGCGGCGGAATTGTTGTCGGTGGCGGCGGTACGTTGGCCCTTGTCGTTGTCTATCTGCTGCTCGGCGGTGATCCTAGCGTATTGATGAACCAGCTTGGATCAACTCAAGGCTCGAACCTCACCAGCGAGCAACAAAGCGAACAAACGGATTTTGTATCTGTCGTTCTCGGCAGCACTGAAGATGTCTGGCGCAAAGAATTTGAAAAGATCGGCAAGAATTACGAAGAACCGAAACTTGTTTTATTCGGCGGGGCTGTTCAATCGGCCTGTGGTTATGCGCAAAGCGCGGTCGGCCCGTTTTACTGCCCGGCAGACCGGGACGTCTATCTCGATCTCGATTTTTTCCAACAACTTGAAACGCAGCTAGGCGCTCCGGGTGATTTCGCCCGCGCCTATGTCATCGCCCATGAAATTGGCCATCATGTGCAGACTCTTTTAGGAAGTGAAGAAAAAGCCAGACAGGCTATGCAGAGCGCCCGTAACAAAGAGCAATCGAATGCTATCTCGGTAAAGCTTGAGTTACAGGCAGATTGCTATGCCGGTATTTGGGCGCATTACGCGGGTAAAGATTATAATTTGATTGAAGAAGGCGATGTAGAAGAAGCGCTCAATGCCGCCAGCCGGATCGGCGATGATGCTTTGCAGACGCAGGCGCAAGGCTATGCCGTTCCTGACAGTTTTACCCATGGCTCGTCACAACAACGCCATGACTGGTTTAAAAAGGGACTTCAAAGCGGCAGTATAGAGGCATGCGATGCATTCCGCTAACTCTGCGCTTTACCCTTCAAGACCCTCCGCCTATTTTAAAATTAAAACTAGAAATTCTTTTTTTGTCTTCGGCATTTTACTGTCGCCCATTGAGCAGATAACAGATTTATATTGCCTTTGGGTCAAATTGGCTTTGAGAAATGCGACATCCTCCTCCAAGTATGATCTCAATTTATCCTGATATGATTCATAAGAAGGACAGCGCCCCCTGAATATCATATCGCGGTAAAACTGCACCGAGATAAGGCATTCTTCGATTTCATTCTGAATCAGCCAGCTCCTGCTGGTTTTTCCAAAAATCCCCATTAGTTCATTTAACAGGCAAATCAATGACATTTTATCACGCCTGATATCCGTATCATAATTACAATCATAGCTTCCGGATTCAGGTGTTATCTTTCTGATCCTGACCGGCTCTGACGATTTAAATATGAGGCTTTCAAAAGATAATATTACTTTCCTTACATCATGCATATTATTGCATTGCAGCGTTGCCATAAGCCATCCTCCTGAATGTCATTTGATTTATAGATAATGCTTTTTACCGAGAATGAAATCATGCATTCGCATGATTTTCAGATTTTATGAGTGTAACAATTTTTTTCTTTCAATTGTTACGTGCATTGATTTACCTTTATTGGGGGATAATAATGGCACAACACTTCGAAAATTATGTTTCGCTGGCAAACAAGGCGAAAGACAAGGACGAACTCAACCAAATCCTATTGCGATTCACAGCCAATCATGGTTTTGACAAAGTCATTTTATGCTTTGATACAGATCATGCACATATCAATATAGACGCTGGCGTATCTATTACAGGCAATTTCTGTCCTGATTTTATTAGCTATTACAAAGCCCACAATTATTCAAAAGTAGATCCTGTTCTGGCCAGAGCCCGCCTTGATTATAATGCCTTTGAGTGGAAAGAAACGGTCAAAGATCCTGATCTAACCAAGCAACAGCGATCAATTGTGTACGAATGTAATGAGGCCGGGCATAATGATGGGGTCTATGTTCCCATTATGCGTTATAATGGACTTGCAGGGGTGGGACTTGCGCGTTCGCAAAAAGATACTGATCTTAAGATTGATCTTGATATTCTAACAGCCTATTGCAATCATTTTTATGACAGCTTTGTGAGGCTTCATTCTGATGCAAACAGAAAAAGTGGTATTTTTAAAAACCCCCTCACTCGTAAAGAAATAGAAATTCTGAAATGGGCTGCAGAGGGAAAGACAGATCATGCGATCGGTGAAAAGATGTTTATTTCCGATGCCACTGTTGAAACCCATTTAAGACATATTTATACAAAGCTCAAAGTACCGAACCGTACGGCTGCCGTAGCAATTGCACTCTCGCGGCGATTTATAAATTTAAGTTAAACACTAAAGCGATAATATTTTCGCATGCTCTGCCGCTTTAGCAACAAAACGGTCAAGCTTTTTATAGTCATCGAAAGCCTCCGCCGTTTCAAAACGAAGATAAACATTTACGCTGTCAAAAATGAGAATGGCCGCGATCGATTTGATTGTCATCAGAGAATTCAAAGATTTACATCTTTCTTCCGTCAGATATTGCGCGATTATATCTTTATCATCGGCAATCACGACGATCTCTTTGTTCCAGAATTCATAAGAAGGCAGAAACTCTTCTTTAAGACCTAGAGCACGGGCGAAATTACCTGCATCGGCGGAAGCGACGACTCCTTGAGTCGGCATCGGACCCGGCAGTTCAAACTGGATGATCGTACGAAAACGGCGCGAGCCTGCCTGATTGACCGTTTGCTCTTCTGAATAAAGATAGAAAGGAAAACCTTTCAAACTTCCTGTCACAGAAGAAGACGCAAAAGCCTTGCCCGGCGTAACGGCGAGATTGTTCTTTTCCGCAAATTGCGCCCAGGCGCGCTTCTGGCGCAGCAGGATATGAAATGACCAGCCGAATAACCCAAGAATGAAAATGGCGAGGAAAACCCAGAGCAGGAACCAGATATTCAAGAAAAACCCCTTTAAGATCAAATACTAAGGCTCATTATACGCTATTCCTTTCATCAGGACAATTTGCAATTTTGACCATTCATACCTATATTCCCCCACTTCGAAAGGATTACTGCGTATGAAAAGCCTATTAGCAAGCTTCGCTCTTGCAACAACCTCTATAGCGTCGGCCCAGCCGGCACCTGAAATTCAATATGTCCGCTTTGAAAGAATGGACCGCGGGGATAGCCTGAATTCAGAAAATGAGATGGTAAAGGATACGGGGCGCCTTTCTCCCCATAGATTCTATGCCGTATTCAGGCTTGCCTCTGGAAAACCCCGGGCTGTGGAATGCACTTTATTGGCTACTGCCATCACCGATGTCACAGGACGCCTGAGCCGCGAAAAATCCCCAGAAAAAAGTGATAACCTGCAGCAATATCTTACAGAAATGAAGAATGCCGCCGTTAATTGCGAGAGCGTGTTGGGAATAAATCCATTTTAATTTGCATTTAATTATTCATTTGTCCTAGGCTTACCCCATAAATAAAAAACAGGGAGTCTTGAGTATGAATAAAAATCTTAGTATCGCGGCAGCTGCCGCGCTTGCCGCTACTGCCATGCCCTCTTACAGTCAGGAGAACGAGGCATCACCTAAAAGCACTGAAGTCGGCACAGATGTTCCGCCTGACATAGAGGAATCCTTTCTAAAAATCATGGCAGATCAATTCGTGCCGTACAGATTTATCAGCGCTATTCCCGACCAGTCTTTGACTATTACCGTGGAGCATCCGTCAAAAACACAGGGCGAGTTTGCAATTAGCGGTACAAAATATTCCACTTCGAAAATCTCGCTCAAAGCGGCTTTCTTTAATCGGAAAGACCAGTCTTATCAAGTCATGGGCTGCGAAGAACTATCTACCGCAAAACTCAATATGCTGAAAATAGGAATAACCTCTAAAACAGAATTCGAGAAAGCGGTAGTAAGCGCGCAAATAAGCCAGCTCGATATCGGGGTAAAAGCTCTGAATTGCCCACCTGAACCGATGATTTGATTATTTCTTTTTACCTTTTGCCCTTGTCGGTGCGCTGGATTTATGGCTCCAGTCATTGGCAAGGCGCGGCGCAATCAATGCCCCGGTAAGCCCTAGATCCATGGCTTCGAGCTTCCTGATTTGATCACGGCAACGCGCGGCCTCTTCAAATTCAAGGTCAGCCGCAGCTTTACGCATTTTCTCTTCCATGCGCTTGATCTGTTTTTGAAGCGCGTCAGGAGAAGAGAGAAATTTCTCCTGCTCGTTATCCGAGAATCCCGCTGTTAAATTAACATGGTCGCCGCGTTCAAAGACACTATTTAGAACATTGCTGATCGATTTCTTGATACTCTCGGGCGTAATGCCGTGTTCTTTATTATATTCAATCTGTTTGTTGCGGCGGCGACTGGTTTCATCAATGGCATATTGCATACTGCCCGTGACGCTATCGGCATAGAGGATCGCCCGCCCTTCGATATTTCGCGCCGCACGTCCGATTGTCTGCACAAGTGATGTCTTAGAGCGGAGAAAACCTTCTTTGTCCGCATCCAAAATAGCCACAAGCATACATTCGGGAATATCAAGGCCTTCGCGCAGCAAGTTGATTCCGACAAGCACATCGAAATTGCCAAGACGCAGATCGTGCAGAATTTCAATCCGTTCCAGTGTTTCCACATCCGAGTGAAGATAACGGACGCGAATGCCATTTTCCGTCAAGTATTCGGTTAAGGCTTCCGCCATTTTCTTGGTCAGCGTCGTGACCAAAACACGACCGCCTTTTTCTATGACCAGCTTACATTCATGCATCAGATCATCGACCTGATGTTTGGTCGGACGGATTTCAACCGGCGGGTCAATCAACCCTGTCGGCCGCACGATCTGCTCGGCATAAACGCCGCCCGCCTGCTCCAGCTCCCAAGGTGCAGGCGTAGCCGACACATAGACTGTTTGCGGACGCAGCGCATTCCATTCCTCAAATTTCAAAGGGCGGTTATCCCGTGCGGATGGCAGGCGGAATCCGTGATCGACAAGGGTCGTTTTACGAGCCCGGTCGCCATTATACATCGCGCCGATCTGCGGCACCATGACGTGACTTTCATCGAGTATTAAAAGAGCGTCAGACGGCATATATTCGATCAATGTCGGCGGCGGCTCGCCGGGCTTTCGGCCTGTGAGATAGCGGGAATAGTTTTCAATGCCCTGACACATGCCGGTTGCCGCCAGCATCTCGATATCAAACTGCGTTCGCTGCGAAATGCGCTGCGCTTCCAGTAATTTTCCTTCCGCTTCAAATTCTGCCACGCGTTCTTTCAGGTCGCGTTTCACATGTTCGATCATCTGGGCGATTGTCGGCCCCGGCGTTACATAGTGAGAATTGGCAAAAATCCGCACACCCTGCAAATCAGCATATTTCTGACCTGTGAGCGGATCGAACTCCGTAATCGTTTCAATCTCGTCACCGAACATCGAAAACCGCCATGCGCGGTCTTCGAAGTGCGCCGGAAATAACTCGACCGTATCACCCCGCACGCGAAACGTGCCCCGATCAAAGGCAATATCGTTGCGCTTATAATGAAGCTCGATAAACTTACCAATCAAGGCCTGACGGTCCAGACGTTCGCCCGGGCGAATTTCAACTGTCGCTGCAAAATAATCTTCCTTTGACCCGATACCGTAGATACAGGAAACGGAGGCAACGATAATCACGTCCTTGCGCTCGAACAATGCTCTTGTTGCCGCGTGGCGTAGCCTGTCGATCTGATCGTTGATACTGGAATCTTTTTCGATGAATGTATCGGTGCGCGGTACATAGGCTTCCGGCTGGTAATAATCGTAATAGGAAACGAAATACTCCACGGCGTTATCAGGGAAAAACGCTTTCATCTCGCCAAAAAGCTGAGCCGCAAGAGTTTTATTTGGCGCCAGGATCAATGTCGGCTTTTGCACTTCCTGAATGACATGCGCCATAGTGAAGGTCTTACCCGACCCAGTCACCCCGAGTAGCACCTGATCGCTAAGTCCCGAGCGAATACCAGCCACTAGCTGGCGGATCGCCGTCGGCTGATCGCCGGACGGTGTAAACTCCGAGTCGATCCTGAACGGCTTATCTTGTCCCAAAGAGGAAGAAATAGGCTGGGCGGGGTGTGGCAATTCCTGTGATGTCGACATATATATAATTTAACGCTTTTATCCCAAAAGCAAAGCTGCAAACCCAGAATTTTTAATCATGCCCGACTTAACTGATTTCCTTTTAAAACGCCGCTCCACCAAAATCGCCCATTTGGCCGACCCTGCTCCTTCGAAAGAAGAATTGGAAACCATTCTAAAAATCGCCAGCCGGGTGCCAGACCATGGCAAATACGCGCCATGGTATTTTATGGCTTTACAAGGCGATGCCAGACGCGAAGCCGGGGAATTATTGAGACAAGCCTATGAAGCCGAAAATGCCGATACGCCCGCCGCCAAACTCGATCTCGAAGCCGAGCGTTTCTTGCGCGCCCCATTGGTGATTGCCGTTGTGTCCAGAATCAAACCCGGCAAACATGCTCAGTGGGAACAAATATTATCTGCGGGAGCCTCTTGCATGAATTTATGCCTTGCCGCCAATTCCCTTGGTTACGGCGCAAACTGGCTGACCGAATGGTATACGTATAGTGAGCATTTCAAAGCATCGATGGGACTGGATGCACGCGACAATTTCGCAGGCTTTATCTATATCGGCACGCAAACCGCGCCAAATGATGAGCGCGAGCGTCCTGCGCTTGAAAATATCGTGACTTACTGGCAGCCGGATGCGCCTTCGAACAAAGGCGATCAGTACGGGATGCCCGATAAAGACATCCCACAAGCAGGATTTACTTCAGCGGTTTGAGAGTCGGGAATAGAATAACGTCACGAATATTGCTTGAGTTTGTCAAGAGCATCGTCAGGCGGTCAACGCCCATGCCCCAGCCGCCTGTAGGTGGCAAGCCATATTCCAGAGCGGTAATGAAATCTTCGTCGAGCATCTGCGCTTCTTCATCGCCTGCATCACGCTGTGACACTTGAGCTTCGAAGCGCTCGCGCTGAACACGCGGATCGTTCAATTCCGTAAAGGCATTGGCAATTTCCCATCCATTGACGAAGCTTTCGAAGCGCTCGACCAGGCGCGGCTCGGTCTGGTGGTTTTTCGATAAAGGTGAAATTTCAAATGGATGATCCGTTACATGCGTTGGCTGGATCAGCGTATGCTCAACTCTCTCGCCAAAGACAGCCTCAACCACCTGCCCCCAATTAAGTTTAGGATCAAGTTTCACACCGATTTTAGCCGCCGCTTCAAGTGCTTCTTGCGCGGAATGAATCGCAAGGAAATCAATTCCTGTTGCGTCTTTAACCAGATCCGTCATGGAACGGCGCAGCCAAGGCTTCCCGAAATCAATCATGTGCTCTCCATACTGGATCTCATAGGTTCCATGCAGGGATTGAACGACAAATTTCACCAGATCTTCGATCAAGGTCATGATGTCGTTATAATCCATATAGGCGTGATATCCTTCGATGGATGTAAATTCAGGATTATGCTTGATAGATACGCCTTCGTTGCGGAAGTTCTTGCCGATCTCGTAAACCGCATCGGCAAAGCCGCCGATAATCAGACGTTTCAAATAAAGCTCCGGCGCAACGCGGAGATAGAATTGCGAATCCACCGCATTGTAATGCGTTATAAATGGCTTCGCGCTGGCACCGCCGAGGATCGGATGAAGCGTTGGCGTCTCAACTTCCAAAGCGCCCATATTATCCATGAAGTGACGAATGGATGTCACAATTTTGGAACGCGCGCGCAGGACCGATCTCGCATCGTCATTGACGATCAGATCGACATAGCGTTGACGGTAACGCTGTTCGATATCGCTCAGGCCATGGTATTTTTCTGGCAACGGCAAAAAGCTTTTGGTCAGCAGCGTCAGCTCTTTCGTCCGCACCGACAACTCACCGCGCGGCGTGCGGCGGATCGTGCCCTCGACGCCGATGATATCGCCAAGATCGAGAGTCTCAAGCGCCTTCAATTTATCTTCGGATAATGTGTCTTTGTGGCAGAATATTTGAATCTTGCCCGTCGCATCATGCAAATCGATGAACATGCCGTTATTGCGATACGCCATGATACGCCCCGCCACGCGCACGACGTCTTCGGTTTCGACCCCGTTTTCAAGACCTTCGTATTTGGTCTGAACATCGCCTGCTTTATGGGTACGGTGGAATTTATGCGGAAATGCGTCAATGCCCGCCTCTTCGATCGCCGCCAATTTCTTCAGCTTGGCCAGTTTCAGCGGGTTTTCATCCCCTGAATCGGTTTGTGGACTGGTTTGGGCATTGGCGTTTAACATGTTTCAGACTCTGTTTTTAATGTGGTAAAATAGGATCTGTATTGAGAGACAAAATCTATGAAAAATCAAGGTTTTATTAAGAATTCCGCCCATTCTTCCACGTCCGGAAACGTCATGGTCATCATATTGATCATGATTGCCCTTCTCGCCGCCGTCACGATAACCATAACGCGCATGGGCGATAATACGGCGGAAGTCTCTCAGGAAGAAGCCTCGGTGATCGCTTCACAGGTTTTGCGTCAGGCAAAAACGATGGCAAATGGGGTCGATGGCTTGATGGGCCGAGGATGCAGCCTAAATCAACTTAGTTTTGAGAATTCGACAGTAACGGGATATTTAAATGTTATGTCGCCATCCGATAAATCCTGTTGGTTATTCGATGCGTCAGGCGCAGGTTTAAGCTTCCCAATACCGCCAAAGTCATCAAACGATGGATCGAATTGGATTTATGCCATTAATAATAGTGTCGGAGGCGTTGGGAAGGAAAGGGAAACAGGAGATTTGACTGCCAGCAACAGCGCAGATTTAATTATGTTCTTAAGATTTACCAACAATTCAGTTTGCAAGGCTATAAATCTGCAAAGTGGGATCGCAACAAGTTTCCAGACGGCCCCGCCAAAACTTAAAAATCCTCTTGATCTACAAAGAAAATTTAGCATGGCTAATAATTGGGATGGATATAATAACTATTCAAGCGGATCGGTCGTAGGCTCGGTTCTTTTCGTTGATGTATATCCCTTTGGCACATCCCCAGTTTATGATAAAAAAACAGGCTGTGTTGAGATTAGTGGTTACAATGATGAATCAGGAAATGCTCAAAATCCAACAAGTGCTTATTTCTTCTATCAGGTTTTAGTTGAGCGTTGATTCTTCATTGTTGTGAGGCCTGAGGCCGATGTGGCAATCCATGCCATAGTGATTATCTAACCATTGTATGGATTGCTTCGCTACGCTCGCAATGACCATCAGATAATGTTACTACTTAATTTATGACCTCGCTCCTCCAAAAAACCGCAACCTTGCCTGCCTTGTGCTTTACCTCAGGACAATTTGCGCTACTGACATCGGAAGGTGAGATTAAACTACTCGATAACAAACAAGCGCAGTTTGCAGTCCACAAAAAAATCACGCTGGTTTGTCATGCGCCGTATATGCGCGCCAAGCTTGATACGAATGATTTACTCGCCGCCGATGTGCTGGAATTATTCGCCTTCGTCCATCCCGTGAAATTCTGTGTGCCGACGCCTGCAGGTATCGCGAAAGCCTTGGGCCAAGTCGCGCCGCAGGCGTTGGAAGATTATCCGATCTCGCTGCAAGATTCCGTCGGATATCTGCTGGATGATTTATCCAAGAAACTAAATAAAGAACGCTTGCTGAATATCGCCGAAGCGATGGGCTTGCAAGGGCGCGGATGGTACTGGACACCACATATCTTTGCCGCCTTCGGTGAGAAATACGACCCCGAAAAAACGATTATCAGTCGTACGCAGCTCAATGTCTGGAAAGATTTGCCCGAATGGGCGGAAGATGCCCCGCCGCCGCCATCGTCTCATATTTCCGTCACTGGAGACGAAGCGAGAGAGCGCATGACGACAACACTGGCGCAGCGCATAGGCTCCGAAAGCCGCGCCCCGCAACTTAATTATACAACCCGCCTTGTCGAGGCTTTTACCGCCCGTGATAAAGCCGAAGATACGAATGTCATTCTGGCCGAAGCCGGAACAGGTGTCGGCAAAACGCTCGGTTACCTGGTTCCTGCCTCGATCTGGTCGGAGAAAAATGAATCCCCGGTCTGGATTTCGACCTATACGAAAAACCTGCAACGCCAGATCGAGAGCGAATTAACGCGACTTTATCCAGATCCCGATGTGCGGGATAAACGCGTTGCCGTGCGCAAGGGCCGCGAAAATTATCTCTGCCTTTTGAATTTCGACGATCTCGCCTCCTCCGCCGGAATGACCATCCAAATCAAAAACGCGATTGCCGCAGGGCTGATGGCGCGGTGGATCATGGAAACACGCGACGGCGATTTGACGGGCTTCGACTTTCCCGGCTGGCTCCCGGGTTTGCTCGGTTATGCACAAACGCTCGGCCTTGCCGATCACCGCGGCGAATGTATTTTCTCGGCTTGCGATCATTATAAAAGATGCTTCCCCGAGCGCGCTATTCGGAAAGCAAAAACTTCGCCGCTTGTTATCGCCAATCACGCGGTTGTTATGTACCAAACCGCCCTCGCGGGCCTCGATGAAAATCTGCCGCAGCGTTATATTTTTGACGAAGGCCATCATTTATTCGATGCAGCTGATTCCGCTTTCGCCGCGCATCTGACCGGACAGGAAACTTATGACTTACGCCGCTGGCTGATCGGACCGGAAGGCGGCAAACGCTCCCGTGCGCGCGGCCTCAAGAAACGACTTGAGGATTTATTGGCAGGCGACGAAGACGGCATCGGCTACATGGAGCGCGTTCTTCATCATGCGCGTTTCCTGACCGGAGAAGACTGGCTTAAAAGATTGAAGTCGGGCGAGCCGCAAGGATCGGCGGAAAGCTTTATTGAAAAGATATTCAATCAGGTTCAAGCGCGCGCCGAAGGCGCGGAAGGATTGTATTCACTGGAGACACCGACTTTCCCGCTTGTCACAGGTCTTCTTGAAACATCCGATAAACTAAAGGAAGAATTGAAAATATTGCGCGCTACCATCGTGCGGCTTGTCGCGCATTTGAGATTCAAGCTTGACGATCAGGCCGATACGCTCGCCCCCGATAGTCGCAAACGGATCGATGCCGTGGCGCAATCACTGGAACGCCGCGCCAATATGACGGTTGCCGCGTGGATCGGCATGCTGGAAACCATTGAATCCGGCCTCAATCCTGTCGAATGGGTTGACTGGATGTCGGTGGAACGAGGCGACGGAAAAATTATGGATGTCGGCATGTACCGCCATTACGTCGACCCGACCAAGCCTTTTGCCGCTGCTTTAAAACCGCATGCGCACAGTATGATAGTCACCTCCGCAACCTTGCGCGACGGCTCTATCATGGCGGACGACCAGCAAGGATGGGAAACTGCCAGCACAATCACCGGTGCCAATCATTTATCGTCGTCACCAATGACGTTTTCTATCCCCTCGCCTTTTAATTACGCCGAACGGACGAAAGTTTTCGTCGTCACCGATATTCGCAAGAACGATATGGACCAGTTATCTGCAGCGTACCGTGAATTATTCCTCGCCAGTGGAGGCGGCGCACTTGGCCTTTTCACATCTATCTCACGTCTCAAAAACGTTCATCACCGTATCGAGGACAGATTATCCCGCGAAGGGCTGACGCTCTATGCCCAGCATGTCGACGGGATCGATGCCGGAACCTTGGTGGATATGTTCCGGGACGATACTCATTCCTGCCTACTCGGCACCGATGCGGTGCGGGACGGCGTTGATGTACCGGGTGAATCGCTGCGCATGATCGTATTCGACCGCGTGCCGTGGCCGCGCGCGACGCTGCTGCATAAGGCTCGTAAAAAAGCACTTGGTGGCAGCGCTTTTGACGACCGCCTGACACGCCTTAAGCTTAAACAGGCCTATGGGCGCCTGATCCGCCGTGCTTCGGACAAAGGCGTTTTTGTCATGCTTGATTCTGCCCTGCCGCAGCGCCTGCAAACTGCCTTTCCCGAAGGTGTGATTATCGAGAAGATCGGCCTCTCGGAAGTCATTGAAAAGACGCGCCAATTTCTCGGTTAATTATTTTCTGGCATATTTTGCACCGATACCGCATAACCTCGCGAAACAGGGTTAGTAATGTCTGCGGGGACAAAAAATGCAGCAATATATATTTGAAATTCCTTATATAGAGCCGGAACGCGCTTTTTCGGTTTTTGCCGATGATGATGGCGCGATCTTTTTTGATTCCTCCGATAAAAATTCGCCGCACTCTAAATATTCTTTTATCGGTTTTTCCCCGACGGAAACCATTATTCACCGTGATGGAAAAACGGAAATCAATAACCGTGAATTTTCACTGAAGTTTCGTGGCAATCCTTTTCAGGTAATTGAAAAGCGTCTTGCTGTCTGGCGCGAGATTACAAAATTATCGGATAAATCACCGATGCCGTTTACAGGCGGCGCGGCGGGATATTTTTCGTATGAACTTTCCCGTCATTTTGAAAAGCTCCCTGCCATCGCGCATGACGATATGAAGATGCCCGATATGGCGATTGGTATTTATGACCAGATAATCGGTTTTGATCTTAAAAAACAGAAAGCCTATTTCTGTACCATAGCCAAGGATGCAAAAGCTGCTGAAGTTAATTTAGACCGTTCCAGCGCCCGCTTGAATAACTTCAAACATCATG
>QFOT01000007.1 GCA_003241285.1 Micavibrio aeruginosavorus | reverse complement strand
TTACAAAACGTAAGTGAACCGGTAACCATCGTCGTGACATCGCTAAACGAAAAAGCACAGGACTTGCAAAAACTTCTCGATACTGTCGAGAAAAGTATCTCGACTCTCGCCACCTCGCGTGATCAGGTTCAAAACGCAATCGGAATATTGGAAGAGGCCGGCGGGATCACTATCCGCGCCCGGGACACGCTTAAAACCTCTGCCGGCTATGACGGCAACAAAGACCGCCTAGCCGAACTTGAAACACGCTATTCCGCCGCGCTTGAAAAACTCGATGCGCTGGTGAACAACCCGGCAACCGGCGGCGTCAATTTGCTCAAGGGGGAATCGCTGACGACGTCTTTCGACAGCGCAGGCAAAAGCCAGTTTACGACAACCGGCCTCGATCTTTCTCCGGAAGCCCTGGAATTTCGCAATCCCGATTTTTCCAGCCTTGAAAAAGTTCAGGATGCCCGCATCGATGTTATGAACGCCATCGATATCGGCACAACGCTGCGCCATATCATTTCATCCGATCTGATGCTGCTCCAGACGCGTCAGGAATTTTCCCAGTCCACAATTTCTACTTTATCAGAAGGCGCCGAAGCTATTCCGGTCGGCAATCTGGGGGACGAAGCTGCCAATCTTCTAGCCCTGCAAATCCGCCAGCAGTTGAGCGATACCGACGTTCAGCTTGCCGCCGAAAGCCAGCAGCATTTACTGAAGCAATTTTAATTTAGATAACTGGCCGGAAGAACTCCGGCTTAAACCAAGGAGAAACCATGGCACTTATCATTGACCTGAAACCCGGTGAAAAAATCCTGATCGGCACAGCCGTTATCACCAATGACAGCCAGCGGACGCGGCTTCATATTTCCGGCGAAGCCCCTATTCTTCGCGAAAAGGACGTCCTGCAGGAAGAAGACGCCGACACGCCGTGCAAAAAAGTTTATTTTCTGGTACAATGTATGTATCTGGCGCGAAACCCTCGGGAGTATCACCCAAAGTATTTTGAAATGCTGAAGATCATCCAGCAGGCTGCGCCGAGTACATCTATTTTCTTTATGCGTATCAACGAGCAGATCATTCAGGGCCATTACTATAAGGCGCTGAGAGAAGCAAAAGACCTGATCACGCATGAAACCGAATTGCTGGCCGGAGTGACATTGAACCGTGACAAAACGTCCACATCACACTAACCCTTACGCGTCCAGCACTTACAAGAGTGCGGCGCATAATTATGCAGCGCAAGGCACGCGGCAGGACGACACTCGCTCCACCGAAGCCAAAGCATTGTTGAAAGCGGCGAAAATGCTGCAGGACCTGCAGAATGGCTGGGAAAGCGGCGGACTGAAGAAAATTGAAGAAGCATTGAAACACAACCGGCAGATCTGGGTTCTTTTTTACGATAACGCCGTAAGCAATAGCGACCCCGCGCGCCCGGCAAGCCTGTCGACCAATGTGGTCAATCTGGCTAATTTCGTTTTTAAACGCTCCATGGAAATCCTCGCTGCGCCGGAACCGGAGAAACTGAACATCCTGATCAGTATAAATCGCGAAGTCGCAAATGGATTAATGGCCCGGAAAACCGAGCCATCGAAATAACATCTCTTTGTGCTCCCCCCCCCCCGCGAAAGCGGGGATCTGGTGATACTGTACTAAATGAAGATCCCCGCTTACGCGGGGAAAACAGCATAGTTTGGGAATTGAAATTAAGCTTGCTCGTTAAAAGTGGCGGGTGCCGCCTGCTCGTAGCTCTCATCTTTCGCACCTGGCACGGACACTTGAGTGTCATACTTCACAGCCGCGCGTTCCTCTTTATATTGAACACTTGTTTCAATCATAATCCTGGCCTGCTCGGGTGTAATTGTTTTTACTTCACCCTGCGAGGACTGAGCTTGAACCTGCGAGCGCGCCTCTCCTGCTTTTTGGTAAGCGCGGATTTGTGCTTCGGTCGGAAATTGTTTGATCTGGGTTCCGGTTTCAACATCACGAACAACGAATACCGGCTTGGCATTAGGAGACAATCGAACATGTGGGGACAGATACGGCGCCGTAACAGCTGCTTTTTGAATGCGGACAGGGTTCACCGACTGTGAAGTTGACACTTCTTCAGCGATTGCGCGCACGATTGGCGCATTGGAGATGGAAGCGTTAATTGCTTCGATCATGGTTTTCTAACCCTACCTTATTAGTGCTGGCATTCCTCTGCCATACACATTCCCTTACTATTATGCTATCAGAGTCGTGTGACAAAGGTCAAGCTATTTTGAAATTAAAATACACATTTTTATATAAAAAAATGCACCTATTACTTTACTATGGGTAATATTACTTAATCAATATTGTTAATAATCAAGTAATCATTATTAATTATTAGTAAATATTGCGCACGAAGTGTGCATAAGATGCGTTAAATTTCCCATAATTTTAGCTAAGTCATTGGAATCAGAATATTATTTTTTATGTTCTGTAGTAATATTAGTTAAAATTTGATATCATATAAAAAATACAAAAAGTCCAGAGGTACCTGACAAATCCACTTCCCGCCCTAAATTATTGATTCAGTGGATATCAGTGGCACTTTCTGGCTTGGCTCCCGTTGCAAAACGGATTGGGACGGAGATTAAGTAACGTGAATAATTTTCTGGATACATTGAAAAAACTCGGGCCAGCGCGTTTAAGCCTAATGGGCGCGGTACTGCTTGGCCTTTTAATGTTCTTTGTTTTCGTTTCTATGCGTGTATCCACGCCGGAACTTAAAATGCTCTATAACGATCTTTCTACCGAAGATTCCTCCGCTGTTGCCGCCAAGCTTGAAGAATTAAAAATTCCTTTCGAAATCAGCAACGATGCTACGAAGGTGATGGTAGGCAGTAAAGATGTAGGCCGTGCCCGCATGTTATTGGCACAGGAAGGCCTCCCCAATGGCGGCTCTCTCGGCTATGAGATTTTTGACAAGCAATCGAATTTCGGAACAACTAATTTTGTCCAGAACATAAACCAGGTCCGCGCCCTTGAAGGCGAACTGGCCCGCACCATCGGCTCGCTCGATAATGTCAAAAGCGCCCGCGTTCATTTGGTCCTCCCCCAGCGTGAACTTTTCAGCCGTGAAAATCGCCCTGCTAGCGCCAGCGTTTTTCTGCAACTGAAAGGAACCCGCGCTCTGGATCAGGATCAGATTGCGGGTATTCAATCACTGATCGCTTCAGCCGTTCCCAATCTAAGATCCAAAGACGTTTCAATTGTCGACAGCCATGGCGTACTCCTCGCCCGTGGCGGTGAAGATGACGCGAGCATGATGTCCAATAAAGCCGACCAGATGCGCCGCGACTATGAACGCCGCATGTCCGAAACTATTGAAAGCCTCGTCGGACGCACGGTTGGCCTGGGGAAAGTCCGTGCAACCGTTACGGCTGATCTGAACTTTGACCGTATGACGCAGAACGAGGAAATCTTCGATCCTGCCAGTCAGGTAGTGCGCTCTACGCAGACAGCCGAAGAAGCGGCTTCCGAAACTGAAGCCGGATCGGACAATGTGTCGGTTGAGAACAACTTACCCGGCGCAGCCATCGGTGGCGCGGCAGGTGGGCCGACTTCCGATAGCAGCCGTACCGAGGAAACGACTAATTACGAAATCAGCAAGACGACGCGTAATCTCGTTCGTGAAACTGGAGAGGTAAAAAAGCTTTCCGTCGCCGTTATGCTGGATGGTACTTATGTCACGAATGACAAAGGTGAGAAAACCTACCAGCCGCGCTCCAAGGAAGATATCGACCGTATTACCGCCCTGATTAAGTCCGCAATTGGTTTCGATACGCAGCGCGGCGACACGATAGAAGTTGCCAATTTGCAATTTGCCGATATCGACGTCGTGCCAGAAGATGACGGCAGCAAAATGTTCGGTTTTGAACGCAGCGATATTATAGATGCCGTCGAAGTATTGACGGTTGCCGTTATGATCGTTCTCGTGGTCCTTCTTGTTTTGCAGCCGATGGTTGGGCGACTACTGGCATCGGAGGGCAATCCGGGGCGCGATGACGATAACGCCAATACGGATCAGGCTCTTCTTCCGGGCATGCCCTCACAGGCCGCCTTGGCCGGTCCTGGAATGGGCGGATATTCCGGCTATGAATCTCCAGATCTTCCGGAAGAAGACAGCATGATCGATGTGCAAAAAGTGGAAGGCCGCGTTAAAGCGTCTTCGCTGAAAAAAGTTGAAGATATTATTGCCGCCTACCCTGAAGAAACAGTTTCCGTTCTTCGTAACTGGATGACCTCGGAAAGTTAATAGGGGAGAACTGACAACCAATGGCAATGCGCTTACGTGAAGATTACAGAACATTAACCGGAACCGAAAAAACGGCGATCTTTATGCTGTCTTTAGGCGAAGATCATACGGCCAAACTCTTTCAGCATATGAACGAAGAAGAGATTATGGAGCTGTCACAGACGATGTCCACTCTTGGCAAGGTCAGCTCGACAGTCGTCGAGCGCCTGTTTATCGACTTTGCTGAACAGATGTCGTCGACGAACTCCTTGATCGGCACGATGGAATCGACCGAACGCCTTCTTGCCAAGGCGGGCATGAATAAGGATAAAGTCAACCAGATCATGGAGGAAATCCGCGGTCCGGCTGGTCGTAATATGTGGGAAAAACTGGGTAACGTGAACGAAGAGGTTCTCGCCAACTTCCTTCAGAAAGAATACCCGCAGACTGTTGCCGTCGTTCTCTCTAAAATCTCTTCTGAGCACGCTGCGCGCGTTTTAGCTGCCCTTCCCGATGCCTTTGCCATCGAAGTCATTCACCGCATGCTGCGCATGGAAGCGATCCAGAAAGAAGTGCTCGACGACGTCGAACGCACGCTGCGCGTTGAGTTCATGGCCAATCTCGCCAAGACCTCCCGCCGCGACTCCCATGAACTTATGGCGGAAATTTTCAACAATCTGGAACGCGCTGTCGAAGGCCGCATCATGGGACAACTGGAAACGTCAGCCCCCGAATCTGCCGAAAAAATCCGCTCTCTTATGTTTACATTCGAAGATTTGGGCAAACTGGATGGTACATCCGTACAGACCATTATTCGTGCCGTCGACAAAGACAAGCTTCCGCTTGCCCTCAAAGGCGCGTCCGAAGCGCTCAAAGACCTTTTCTTCGGCAATATGTCAGAGCGTGCGGCGAAAATCATGAAAGAGGATATGGGCACGATGGGCCCTGTCCGCCTAAAAGATGTCGAAGAATCCCAACAATATGTCGTTAACGTCGCCAAGGATCTTGAATCGCGTGGTGAAATCGTTCTTGCCAAAGGCAATAACGCAGAAGATGCGATGGTCTTTTAATGAGCGCACATAAAGACCGCCGCTTCTTTTTCGATACCAATAATTTTGATCTTCCAGACACGCCGCCTGAGCCTGAAATTTATGAAGAGCCGCCGCCGCTTTTTACTCTTGATGAGCTCGGCCATGCCAAGGAAGACGCCTATGCCCGTGGCCTCGCGGCAGGACTGGAGCAAGCGCGTCAAGCCCGTGAGCAGTTTCTTGCCGAACAGACTCATGTCATACAGCAGGAACTGAAGTTTTTGATCGGAGCCGAAGAATACCGCGCCGCCGTTTATGAGCGCGAAGTTTTGTCGCTAACGGAAACGATATTCGGCTCCCTCTTCCCTTCCTTTACGGAACGCGAAGGCATGACTGAAATAAAAGCTGTCATCTCTCAGGTTTTGCTCAATCAGCCGGAACAGCCGTCTATCGTTATAGAATTGCCGGAAGAATATGCCGCCGATATCGAAGCCTATTTTTCCAACTCCTCAATTGATCCCTCCCGCGTGACTTTTAAAGCATCACAGACACTTGGCAGAGGCTCTTGCAGAATGTCATGGAAAGATGGCGGCGCATTGCGGGAGCATCAGATCATGGCGGATGAAATAATGAATCTACTTAAACCGGGCTTTACCGCTCAGGACCTGCCTGAAACCTCCGAGCGCGGCGAAAGCGGCGTGGATGCGCAAGCACCCGCCCTTGCTAAAGATCTGGAAAAAGACGAAACTGAAACCGATTCACAAATTGATATCAAGGGAGAATAACCATGCCCGATTCCGATAATATAGGCGATCTGAACCTGAACGAAATCGAAGATCCGAACGCGATAGCGGCGGCGGATGACAATCCCTATGCGCCGGGCGAACCGATGGCAAACGACGTCAACGCCATTTATGATATTCCGGTCCAGATTTCCGCTGTTCTGGGGCGCTCAAATATGAAAGTTTCACAGCTTCTCAAACTTGGCCGGGGCGCGGTTGTCGAACTGGACCGCAAAGTCGGGGAAGCTATAGATATTTACGTCAATAACCGCCTTGTTGCCCGCGGCGAGGTCGTCGTTGTCGAAGATCGCCTCGGCGTAACGATGACCGAGATTGTCAAATCCGATCAAGGCTAATAAACTCCATATTCTCATCAACTAACCTAGGTAAAACTTCATGCGTCTTATGATCGTTGGGCAATTAGAGGGCTATATCAGCGCGGCAGGCAAAATTGCCCTGGCCCGCGGCGCTAAAGTCCTGCATTGCGAAGATGCGGAAACCGCGCTTGGCGCGCTGCGTAACGCCAAAGGCGCTGATGTCATCATGATCGACGTCAAGCAGAAGATCGGGGAATTCATTCAGGCTTTGAAAGCCGAGCGTATTCATGTGCCTGTAGTCGCTTGCGGTATCGGCACTGATGCCCGCACCGCCGTGAAGGCCATTCAGGAAGGCGCAAAAGAATACGTGCCGCTCCCGCCCGATGCCGATCTCATCGCTGCTATTTTAGAAGCGGTCACCGAAGAATCCAATGCGATGATTGCCGCAGACCCGGCTATGAAGCAGGTTATAGCAGTCGCCGATAAAGTGGCGCCGTCCGAAGCGACGATCCTGATCACAGGTGAATCCGGAACCGGCAAGGAAGTCATGTCTTCCTATATTCACCGTAAATCCAAGCGTGCCAATGGCCCGTTCATCGCGATCAACTGCGCGGCGATTCCTGAAAGCCTTCTGGAATCGGAACTTTTCGGCCACGAGAAAGGTGCCTTTACAGGAGCTGTTTCCCGCCGTCTGGGGAAGTTCGAAGAAGCCAATGGCGGAACACTGCTTCTTGATGAAGTAACGGAGATGCATCCGATGCTTCAATCGAAGCTGCTGCGCGCCATTCAGGAACGTGAGATTACCCGCATCGGCAATAACGATCCGGTTAAGGTCGACGTACGCATTATCGCCACATCAAACCGCAATCTTGAAGAATCCGTTTCCAAAGGCGAATTCCGCGAAGATTTATATTTCCGTCTGAATGTCGTGAATATCCGCCTTCCTGCCTTGCGTGAGCGCAAATCCGACATCGTGCCCCTCGCCCAGTTCTTTGTTGAGAAATATGCGGAGCTGAACGGTGTTCTGAAGAAAAACCTTTCGGAAGAATCGAAAGTAAAAGTTACCAATCACCACTGGCGCGGCAATATTCGTGAACTCGAAAACACGATGCATCGCGCCGTTTTGGTATCGATGGAAGATGAAATCGAAGCCACCGCTATCAATATTCAGGGCAGCATGGCACAAATTCCCGCCGGGCAGGAAAAGCATAAACCTGAAAACGCGCCTGCTTCTGCCACGCCCGCAGTTCAAAATCCCGGCGCGGTCGAAAATCTGGTTGGCCGCACCATTGCCGAAGTCGAACGTGATATGATTATCAACACGCTTGACCATACGCTCGGAAACCGCACCCATGCCGCCAATATCCTGGGCATCTCCATCCGCACATTGCGCAATAAACTCGCGCAATATAAGGATGAAGGCCTCGATATTCCCGAAGCAGGCTGATATCGCATCGCAATAGCGGCAACGCAGCACATCATCTGCTTTTGAGCCGAATCGAATCAAGCTAAAGTCAGGGCATGAACAGAGAACTTGCAACTCTACTTATGCTGCGCATTACAGGATTTGTTGTCTTGCCGATGGCGCTGTGGCTTTTTCTGATTGGTTTTTTAACGGGCAACTAAAGACGGATTTTCATTCCAGCTGATAGTGGTTTGCGGTATTGGCAAACCTTCCCGCTCCAGAGCCTCGATGATTTCGCCTACACTGCTATCTAGCACGTAAGTACCCATGTCCTGTCCCAGGCAGCATTCAATGTAGACTTCGGTCAAATCCCCTTTGCCTGTCATTTTCTTGATACTGCGTGACGGTAGAGCCTTGAATTCCGATATCCCTTTTGCCGCCAGCCTTCGCGAATAGCCATTATAAATACAGGTTATGCCGCCGCCCTGAAGATCGGCGTTGAGCCGAACCCATCGAAAATAATCAAGGTCTGATGCATCTTCTGGAACGTTTGGGTCTTTATATACGGGCATAAATTACTCAATCAGGTTAATCGCAATCGCTTATACTTATATGGAAACATAAATTCAAGCCTTTCGGATAAGGCATATATTCAATTTAACGATTTTGCGGTAACATATTAACCAATGCCGCCACCGTCCCTACCAGCAAACATGAGTAATCCTAAATCAGCCGCCAGCGTCCTGCTGCGCGGAGATTTCGCACTCGCTCTCGGTATCGTCATTATCCTAATGTTTATGATGGTCCCTATGCCCCCGGCAATTGTCGATATGGGCCTTGCGATCTCGATCACGCTTTCAATGATGGTTTTGATGATAACTCTTTTCATCAAAAGACCGCTTGAATTCTCAACCTTCCCGACAATTCTTTTGATTACAACTGCCATGCGGCTCGGCCTCAACATTACCTCGACACGGTTGATCTTGTCCGAAGGACAAAACGGCAAAGATGCCGCAGGTCACATTATCGAGGCCTTCGGAACCTTCATGATCCGCGATAATTACGTCGTCGGCGGTATCGTTTTCGCCATTCTTGTGATCGTCAATTTTATCGTTATTACAAAAGGTTCTGGCCGTATCGCCGAAGTCGCAGCCCGTTTCAGCTTGGACGCCATGCCCGGCAAACAAATGGCGATCGACAGCGATATGTCGGCGGGACTTATCACCGAAGAAGAAGCTAAAATCAAACGTGCCGAATTACAGCAGGAAAGCACGTTTTTCGGGGCGATGGACGGTGCGGCGAAATTCGTGCGCGGAGATGCCATAGCCGGCCTTCTGATCGTATTTATCAACCTGATCGGCGGCATTATTATCGGCTCTGCCGTGCATGATATGTCACTCGCGGATTCAGCGCAGACCTATACCGTGCTGTCTATCGGTGACGGCCTCGTCTCACAAATTCCGGCGCTTGTTGTTTCTGTCGCGGCAGGTCTTCTCGTCTCCAAAGCGGGCGTCGAAGGCTCAGCCGACGAAGCGCTTATCGACCAGTTCAGCCGCTACCCCCGCGCGCTGGCCGCCTCTTCCGTTCTTATTCTGGCTTTCGGCCTTATTCCGGGCATGCCGCTTTTGCCATTCGTATTCCTTTCCGCAATTACTGGCTTCATCGCCTATCAGTCTTTCAAGCGTGACGAGATTATCAAGGAAACAAAAGTCGCGGATCAACTGGCCATTACACAGGCCGCCAAGCCCGCCGAGGAACCGATCTCGAAATCCCTGGCCATGGATACGATCCGCCTTGAACTTGGCTATGCGCTACTGCCGCTCGTGCAGGGCGAAGCAGGTATGCGCCTGCCCGACCAGATCAAGGGACTGCGCCGCCAGCTTGCCGAGGATATGGGCTATATTCTTCCAGCCGTGCGCATTCAGGATAATCTGCAATTGCCCGCCAATACATACACAGTCCGTATCAAGGAAATCGAAGCGGGTCGCGGGGAAGTCCGTCCCGGCATGCTGATGTGCATGGACCCGGCGGGAGAGCCCATCGCCCTTCCCGGCGAAAGTACCGTTGAGCCGACCTTTGGCCTGCCCGCCATGTGGATCGACGAGCGTTACCGCGAAGAAGCGCATTTCAAAGGCTATACGGTCGTCGACACCTCGACTGTCGTCACGACGCATATAACCGAGATCATCAAGGACAATATGTCCGATCTCCTATCCTATAGCGAAACCCAGCGCCTGTTGAATGAATTGCCGCAGGAATACCAGAAGCTCGTCGCAGATGTCGTGCCGAACCAGATCACAGTTGGCGGTTTGCAGAGAGTGCTACAAAATCTCGTTTCAGAGCGCGTTTCCATTCGCGACTTGCCGACCATTCTCGAAGGCGTGGCCGAAGCCACGACCTATACCAAGAATGTCGGCCTGATCACCGAACATGTTCGCGCTCGTCTGTCGCGCCAGATTTGCGAAGCCAATCTTAACATCCATGGTCATGTGCCATTGGTCACGTTGTCGCCGCGCTGGGAGCAGGCTTTCGTTGACTCGCTGATCGGCGACCGCGAAGACAAGCAACTCGCCATGGCGCCTTCTATCTTGCAGGAATTTATTACCAATGTCCGCTCCGTCTTCGACCGCTTCGCTTCATCAGGCGAAAGTCCGGTCCTTCTTACCTCGCCCGGTATCCGCCCTTATGTGCGCTCCGTCATCGAACGCTTCCGCCCGGCAACTGTCGTGATGTCGCAAAACGAAATTCACCCGAAAGCCCGGATTAAAACGCTCGGGAATGTTTAAATGAAACTCCATTCGCTTATCCCCGAACTTTGCATTTCTAATTACGAAGCCAGCCGGAAATTCTATGTCGATATTCTGGGCTTTAAAATTCTCTATGACCGCGTCGAAGAAAATTTCGCGATGCTGGAATACCAAGGCTCGCAATTGATGATCGATCAAATGCCTGAAGGCGGCTCGCGCTGGCAAACGGCTGAGATGCAAAAACCTTTCGGGCGCGGCATCAATATCCAGATCGATACAGATAACGTTGACGCGCTCTATGAGCGTATCAAAAATTCAGGCCATTCCATCTTTCACGAGATCGAAGAAAAATGGTATCGCGCTGAAAACCTCCATCTCGGTAATCGCCAATTCCTGGTTCAGGATCCTGACGGCTATCTTCTCCGCTTTGCGCAGGATCTTGGAGAGCGAAACATCCAAACCCGGTAGGATCTAAGTTTAAATTCTCTTCCCTTGTTTTCCCCGCGAAAGCGGGGATCTATCTTTACATCGCCAGACCCCCGCTTTCACGGAGTAGGCATATAAAAGTAAACTGAGATACTACCCCAACCCATAACCATTGACTTATGTTAAAAATAGCGCCATGTTTATAGCGTTAGGCTTTACCTTGAAAAGCCATGCCGTTTTTCGGCCATCCCCAAGGAGCATCCGGCGGGGACAGAAATAAAAAAATTGAAAAAAATAGCCAATTGAACTGATAGACCCCCTGCTAAGTCATTGTTTCTCCGAAACACAAGCTATTGTTAATATTCTGCGCCGCATCACATTCCGCCCCTCATCGATATAAGTATTTTCTGATATTCTGGAACGAATCATAACAGCCATGCGTTAGAAGCATGGTTAATTCAACAGGGTCGGACTTTTTTGGCTTTTCTTACTGATGAGTGGCAATCCCAGAATATTTCAACGCCGGTATTGCGCGGCAGCGCCTACGCGGCGCAACTGAAAACAGCCTTGAGCCAAAACAGGAACTATTTCAAATCCTATACAACTCATGACATTGCCACGGCACTCAGGCGACTGGATAAATCCAAAGCCGATTACCACATTCTGATCCCTCTCTACAAAGCCTATAAACCTGAAAGCAATCACCAGTTCCGCGCCGAAGACTTGGCCAAACGCATTGAGTTGATGCGGGCACTTGAAAATCTGGACTTACCGTCAGGAGAAACAGACACAGTTGTCAACAGATGGAAAGCCCTTGAAAAATGCAATGCCCTCGCCGCCGAAATCTACGGGCATGAAAAAGACACGCTTCGCAGGGTTTTTAGAAAGGCGAAAATAGGCCATAAAAATATGGCGACCTTATCGAATGGAAGCCACGACCTGGAGAACAGAACCATCTATATAAATGTTCAAAAGAACACCAGGTCGAACATGGTCACGACTTTCCATCGAGGTTTTATCGAAGCCGCCGTTACAGCTTTTCATGAAGCGCGTCATACATATCAGGACAGCATGTCGCAAAATCACCCTTGCGCGGAGTATCGTGATATTGCCTGCATTATGAAACTCAGCAGCCGCGGCGATTATTATTTGAATAAAACGCACTCATCTTACCTGTGCAATCCGGGTGAAGTCGACGCTCATGATTTTGAAAGCAATATAAGGGAATTCCTAAGCGGCTCTGCTGAAGAAAGAATAGAACTAATATCACGACTGGAAAATCAAAGATTGGCTCATTTAGCCGCCTTGTCACGACCCGGCGTGACTTATCCTCAAGCCTCGATGGCCATCGCCGCATAAAATTTGCCAAAACCACCCCTATCCGCTAGACATTGCCTATGGCACAAGCATCCTTAAAATCCCTTCAGAACATCGTTCAATCGGCTCTCAATCCGTCCAAAGCCGCCGTTATGGCGACCAAGCTCGGGCGACGTTTCATGGACCAGAAAGGCTCCCTGTCGGATGCCGCGTACAAAAACTGGCTCGAAGCCAACGCCGTCGATATGGACGCCTATCTCAAGCGCTTCGATTTAACGCTTGTATCCGAAGCCAGAGAATTCACGCAAAATCTTTCGGTCACCGCAGATGCCGTTCTTTCAAAAATTCCGCATGATCTCGGCGGCGGCGGCGGCGTTCCTTTTCTGTATCTTGTCACACGCCTGCGCCAGCCGACTGTAATCGTCGAAACGGGCGTCGCAGCGGGTTTCTCCTCTGCGACCTTCTTGTCCGCTTTGGAGAAAAACGGCAAAGGCCATCTTTATTCCTCGGACTTCCCGTATTTCCGTCTAAAGAATCCGGAACAATATGTCGGCGTAGTTGTCGACAGGAATTTAAAAGAGCGCTGGTCGCTGTTGCTCGAAGGCGACGATTCAAACCTGCCGGTCATCCTCGCCCGCGCCAGCCGCATCGATATCTTCCATTACGATTCCGATAAATCCTATAAAGGCCGGAGCCGGGCTATGCGCCTCGTCACGCCGCGCCTTGCGCCAGATGCGTTGATTATCATGGACGACATTCAGGACAACTGCCATTTCCACGACCTTCTTGCCCAGCATAAAGGCAAGCCATGGCAGGTCATCAGTTACAATGGCAAATATATCGGCCTTATTGGCCAGATTTAAGCGTCACTTTTGCCTCTGAGAATGAATTTCGTATAGAAATAGCTCAGTCCAATCAGGCATATGCCAAGGCCAAGGAAAGAGAATATCCTGTAAAGCCCTGTCAGTTGTGCGGCATCGATAAAGAAGACCTTGCCGATCGTCAGCACCATAAAGCCGAGTGACGCAAGCCTGATCTCTCTGTTATCCCGCCACAACCCGTAAGAGACGAGTGCAATTGCTGTCAGCAGCCAGATAATGGAATAGCTGTATAATTCCATGTTACCCGAGCTTTCGGTATAGAGCGGGACATGCGTGAGAATTTTTCCTGATCCTCCCTTCGCCAGGATAGCTCCATTGAACCATTGACGAATGGTGAATGTGGTAAAGACGAACAACAATACAACAGATGTCAGCTTATAAAGCTTTCTCAAAAATTCGTTTTCGCGAATAGCGGAAAGATTCCGGGCCGCAAGAATGCAAGCTACACTGCCAAAGCCGTAGACCATCGTAACGCCATTTAAAAGCGGCCATCCCCCGACATTCTGGTCATTGTTGAAATAAGGATTATGCAGGAAAAGATCGAAATAAATAATCCTGAACAGAGCAATATTAAACGCAACCAAGGCAACATTTGCATAGAATTTCGCCGAGAAGAATTTAGTCAAATACAGGATTGCAAAACCGCAAAGGGCGAATATAGCCGTGATCAATCCCCGCTCTATAAATCCAGCCTCTACTGTAAATACATCGCTATAACTGCCAACGAAGCACAGCCTGATAAATATATATATACAGGATAGCAATAACGAGGCCGCGACTGTAAACGACAACTTAGAAAGGAGGCCGCCATCGTTTCTTTCCTTGACCGAGAGATAGAAACTTGCCCCCATAATCAATGCGGGAAGCAAGAATCTTGACAAAACGATGTCATCACCAAGAACCAGATCATTATTTGATACGGTATCCCCATATAGGCTAGCCGCCATCGCTTGAATGAACAAGGCGATATACTTCAAATTTATCAGGACAAAAACCACGGCCAGAGCAACGCCAAGTTTTTGCAGGAACGCAAATCCGGTTTGACGCCAGATCCATATAATGGCCAGAACCTCCAGCGCGAATGCCATCGGGATATATGTTTGAGGCAGGATAATGCACAAGCCGAAAGACAGGAACGATGTCGCAGCAGTGGCGTAAATTGCCATGACAAGATCACGCATTCTGCCATTGGCACTGTACGTTTGGTTGATTTCCATCGTTTGATGAACAAAACCGCCTGCAAGAAGCACTGCGGCAAAAGCCCATATCTGATCCGCATTCACGATATCGGCTTTCAGATGGAAATAGGAAACCAGGTACAGGGCGATTAAGGATATCGCCTGAAGTCCTGCCCATGGACGGATATCGCTGACGCGGCGCATGATGAAATACGGCAATGCCCCATATAATGCTGCAGCCACTGCAGTGACAAGAAGCGTATCTCCTGTACTTGCCAGTCGCGACCAGAAGAAAAATAGTAAAATGTCCGTGCCAAGCTTGACCCATAACAGTTTCTCGTAAAACCCGCCGCGAAAATAAGTCAGCCCGATACAGATCAGGCTTAACAGCCCCATCATCGACCAGTCGAAAAGGGATAAATGCAATCTGGATTCTATCCAGAGGATAGAAAGACAGGCACCGATGACCGAAAGACTGTTCAATGCAAGAATATGAGGCTCGGAAGAATTCTCACGCGTATATTTCCGCGTGATAAATAAAACCGACGAAAGGAGCAGCATCGGAAACAGGATTACAGCCCATCTGTCGCTATCGACAAAACTGGTTATATTCCAGATCCCAACCCAGGTAAAAAATCCCATGACGACGAAATTCGCCAACATCCACCAGCCCTGTCGGGCCAGCATGAATAATATGCCCGTGCTCATCATTAATAAATAAGAGAACAGGATAATAGCGCTTGGCTGATCGCTGCTAATCAAAGCTGGCGTTAACAAGCCACCGACAAGGGCAAAAATTGCAATCGGCTGCCCATGGCGTACAGAAAGTATAATAGCGCCAGCTGTAACCACCGCCATGCCGACAAAGCCGACCGGACCCGGCAATAATTGATAAAGATTAACCGCCGCGTATAAAACGAAATACAGCGTGACAAGTCCTGCGCCGGCAAGGCCTTGTGAAATCCGCTCTGAATTGGCGATATGTTTTCTAGCTGACAATATATGGCTGGCAACCAATAGACCTATGCCGAATATGCCGCCCATAAAGGTGCGTGCGGCAGGCCCGAACCATCCGGCTTCGATTGAATATTTGACGAGATAGAATCCGGCGCAGATCAGGCAGATCGCCCCAATCCATACAGGAAGCTTGCTTCCCAGCTTGAATTCTACGGAATTATTTTCTTTGGAAATGTTAGAATTTTGCGACTTATGCGTCTTGGACTGAATATATTCTTCATGTTCACGCAATTCGGTTTCTGTAACCTCGTGACTTTCATATACTGCCGGAGCCGGAATGATTTGCGGCAGAACCTCCGGCGCGGGAGTTTTCGGTTGTACGACCAGATCCGCCCCCTCAAGACGCTCAATCTTTTGGCGCAGAACTGATATCTCTTTATTCAGACGAGCGATGCTGGATTTGACGTTAAAAACCATTATCGGGGTAATTAATAAGATAATTCCCCATATAACCGCAGCGATAATAAGCAATTCCATGAAGCCCCCGAAATGATAGTCACCAAGCCTAACAGACAATAGTTAATAGAAGAATCTCAAATTCATTAATCGAACTTGCTGTATCTTAACTTTTCATTAAGATTTCGCGTGTCACGCTTGAATCTCTCATGTATATTTATAGCGAATCGAGTTCCGGTTATTCACCATGCGACTAAAGTCGTTTTATGCAAAAACAATGGCAGAGGCTATGCAGCTTGTACGTGAGGCCCTAGGCGAGGATGCAATTATAATTGCGACCCGTGAAGAACAGGGCGGAAAAAGTGTACGCGTTACAGCAGCTGTCGAAGATGAAAAGATCGCTTTTGACTTAAACAAAGGCGCGACTGCTGACGACTGGCTGCAATATGACGACGAGGAAATGGACGATGACAATCTTTCGGAAGCTTTAATCGATGTCATGCTGAAACATGTCGTGTCCGAAGAAGTGATGGACCAGGTTGTTTCCTGCGCCTCCGTCATGGGCGTCGACGATCCGCATGTCGCTTTAGTCGGCGCTTTCGATACATTGTTCAATTTCACTCCCTTGCCACAAAAAGCCTATAAGAAAGCTTTGATGTTTGTCGGCCCGCCCGGCGCGGGCAAGACGTTGAGCCTCGTCAAACAGGCCACGCGCTGTGTCATGGAAGATTTAGATGTTGCAATTATCACGACAGACACGTCACGTGCGGGCGGGCTTGAACAACTTCAAGCCTTTACGAAGCTTTTGCAAATTGATTTAAAACGCGCCCGTAACGCGAAAGAATTGTCTGCTGCTCTTTCTGGTTTGCAGGCCGATCAAATATTGATTGATACCGCAGGCCTTAATCCCTTCGACAGGGAAGATATGAAATTGCTGGCACAGCTTATTGCCGCAGGCGATATCGAGCCTGTACTCGTTCTTCCTGCTGCAATGGATTCGAGCGAATCCGGTGAGATCGCCCGAGTCTTCTCCGCTCTTGGCGCCCGCCGCCTTGTGCCAACTCGCCTTGACATGGCCCGCCGCCTTGGGGGGCTGATCTCCGCCGCACATCAGGGCGGTCTTTCTTTCGCGGATGCAGGTATCGCGTCACAAGTGGCAGACGGCCTGACACCTTTAACACCAAGAATTCTGGCGAATTATTTTATGCCGAATAAAACAGTTTCAACTATTTCTGAACAAGCAAAAAACACTTCAACTAAGCGCAGAACGCGCAGAACGGGATGAGAAAACAATGAGCGAACAGAACACTGTGGCGATAGACGCCTCCATAGACAATCCGCTATCGCCGTCCTTCCGCAGGGGAACGAACATTATTGCAGTCGCTTCCGGTAAAGGCGGCGTCGGCAAGACTTTCTTCTCAATCACACTGACACAGGCGCTCACCCGCATGGGTAAACGCGTTCTCTTGTTTGACGGAGATCTGGGCCTTGCCAATGTGGACGTTCAATTGGGCCTTATGCCGAAGCGCGATCTAAATGACGTCATCCGCGGACGTCTTTCGCTTGATAAAGTCATCCAGCCTTATGAAGATGGCGGTTTTGACATTATCGCAGGCCGTTCCGGTCAGGCGTCTTTGTCTGCCCTCCCCTCCCAGCGTCTGGCCATGTTGCGCGACCAGCTTCTGGAAGTATCGGAAAAATACGATGTCGTCGTGATCGATCTGGGCGCGGGCGTTGACCGTACGGTTCGCATGTTCTCCGCCATGGCCACCCGCACACTTCTTGTTTCTACGGAAGAACCAACCTCGTTGACCGATGCCTATGCCTTTATCAAACTAGGCAGCGCCGCAGGTATGTCGAAAAATGTATCCATCGTCGTCAATCAGGCACAAAGCGCGTCCGAAGGCGAAAAAACATACAAGACACTTTTGAAAGCTTGTGAAAACTTTCTCCGCATGTCACCGCCTCTCGCTGGTATGGTCCGCTCCGATCCGCGTGTCCGTGAAACCATCCGACACCAAACACCGCTTCTGACCCGCTCACCGAATACGGAAGCAGCCACCGACGTCGAGAAAATCGCCAAGGTCGCCTATCGTGAAATGCTGGAAGAAGCGAGAGAGATGCAAAAGGCTGCAAGAAGATAAATAGTTATTTTCGGCGCGTGATAAATTTGTCCAGCGCGTTGGAAAATAATTCCCTATCTTTATTCGTAAATGCCGCCGGACCGTCCTGCCCCTCGCTCATCGAGCTGCGCATCGAATGCATGAAATTACGGGTCGAAAGAATAGGCCCGATATTATTCGCATCATAAAGCTGCCCCCTTGGATTTAAAGCAAACGCGCCTTTCTCAATAACCCTTGCCGCCAGCGGAATATCCGCCGTAATAATTAAATCACCCGCCTCGCATAATTCGACAATTCTATCATCGGCAATATCAAAACCATCCGCTACTTGCAGAACTTGTATAAAAGGTGAGTGCGGAACGTTCAAATAGCTGTTCGCAACGAAAATTGTTTCGATCTTTGTCCGTTCCGCAGCCCGGTACAAAACTTCCTTGATTACTTTTGGACAGGCATCAGCATCAATCCATAATTTCATCTATCTTTGCCCTTACCAATAAGTCGATCTTACTGCCCTCACGATAATCCGCTGGCACTGAATGATCCGCCCTGTCCTGCGCGACCCGATCATCGGACGCTTTTTTCTTATCCGGCTTCGATGCATCATAAACCGCAATCGCAGTCCCGTTGTAATGCTTGGTCATTTTCATTGCCGGGATGTCGGTATCGCCATCGCCTATATAGATGATGTTTTCAAACGGGACCGGACGCTCTTCTTCAGGCATATACTGATTGACTGATTTATTGTCCCACGAATTCAAGATACCTTTATTGATGCGGAACAAATGTTGGGTTTTATTGGTATAATTAACCGCAGTTGCTGGCCACACCGCGACATCGTCCTGATTATATTGAAAGCCGGACGCATAAACATGCGTGAAATGCTTGCGGATAGATGTCCCGTCGATCATCTCCCGTAAACCCGATGAGATCACATAGTGCTGTGTTTCAACACCGCGTTCATTGGCATAGGCGTTGATCCGATCAAACCAGGTTTCGACACCTTCGTAAAATTTAATGCCACGGCCATGATTGATAAAAGCTTCGCGCTTGATCGATTTGTTGCGATAACTAGCTTCTTTCAGCATCATCGCCATGTAGGACAAAATTTCATCCATGTCATTGGCTTTGGCGAATTCCTTATTCGCCGACCAGAACTCGTTGAAATCGGTAAATCCCAGTTCAGGCAGGAATGAATTATGCTGCATATAATCCGGCGTCAGCGTTTCGTCGAAATCATAGGCAATGGCAATAACAGGTTTTTTCATGCCGCCGATTATGCCAGCTCCGCCTCGCGCAGTAAATCATCCAGATCCAGACGCCTTGTATGCATTTGCAATTCACCTGCGGCATCAAACGGCCATAATTCTTTTGGCTTATCCCAGTAAAGCTCGATCCCGTTCTGATCGGGATCGCGCAAATAGAGCGCTTCGCTCACCCCATGATCGGACGCGCCGTCCAGCGTGAGACCCGCATCAAGTACCCGGCGCAGCGCATCGCCTAGCGAAGCCCGTGTCGGGTACAATATAGCCGTATGATATAGTCCTGTTGTTCCGGGCGGCGGCGGTGAACCGTTTTTGCTTTCCCAGGTGTTCAGGCCGATATGATGATGATAATCGCCCGCTGCGATGAAAGCCGCCCCCTCGCCGTAACGCTGCGTCACATGAAATCCCAGCACGCCGCAATAAAACCCCAGCGCGCGCTCGATATTCGCTACTTTTAAATGGACATGGCCAATTCTTACGCCGGGATCAATTTTTTCTCTCATGTAATCCATATAATATAAATCATGAGATTTAGTATATCGGTTTACCTAAAGTAACTACTTACGTTTTGGGTACTTATTCTATTTTTGCGCTATGGTTCTATATACTATTCCAACGGATAGATTGTCAGTTTTAGCCTATCCGGCTTCAAGGAGACTATTATGATTACTATTTACCCCTATGAAAATCTGGGTCACGCTAATCATGGCTGGCTCAATGCCCGCCATCATTTCAGCTTCGCCCGCTATGTCAACCGCGACCGTACGGCCTTTGGCGTGCTTCGTGTTATTAATGACGATATCGTGCAGGGTAGTCGTGGCTTTGCACCCCACCCCCATGACAATATGGAGATCATCACCTATGTCAGGAAAGGCGCAATCTCGCATAAGGATTCGATGGGCAATGAAGGCAGCACAGGAGCGGGCGACGTTCAGGTCATGTCTGCAGGGTCCGGTATCGTGCATTCAGAGTTCAATCATGAACATGAAGACACTATATTGTATCAAATCTGGATCGAGCCAAATGAGGAAAATGTCACCCCTCGCTGGGACGCGGCAGAATTTCCCAAAGCACCTATTAAGGATATACTCCCTATACTGGTTTCCGGTCAGGATGAACATAAAGGCTCTAATGCTCTTTTTATTCATCAGGATGCGGCGATCTATGGCGGCAATATTCTTGAGGGCACAAAACTAACGCAAAAGATCAAGCATCAAGCCTATATTTTAGCCTCCGAAGGCAGCTTCAGTGTCAACGGTCAGATCTTGAAAAAAGGCGATGGCGCGGAAGTGACCGGAGAAAAAACTCTGGAAATCGAAGCGCTCGGCGATGCAGAGATTTTAATTATCGATGTGCCAGTAAATTAAAAGATAGTCACCCATGTTCTAACTGGGGTGACGTTTTTCTGGAACAATCAAAACGGCATGCTGTTAGCTCTTATATTTTAAGGAATTTTACCCATGCTATTTGCCATCGCTTTTATACTTTTTGCCATTCATGTCGCCTTGATCGTCAAAGCCAGAAAAATGAAATGGGTTGGATGGCTCTTATTCGCCATCTGGTTCGCCAGCATTGTTCTGTTCGGTGATATTCTCAAAGCCGTATTCGACATGGAAGAAGGCTCCCGCACTTTCTTTACGTTTCTGGCCGTTATTTATACAATTATTCCCTTGGCCATGGCGGAAGGGACGGGCAAGCTCATAAACCGGAAATCGACCTAATGTAATTACCTGTCTTTTTTGCTAAACTAAAGAATGTCGAATTTATCGGGTTTGCCGCCCGCCGCCATTGCCGCTGCCGCCGCCCGGGCCCAGATTCAGGATATAGCAGTCCGCTTGATCGCCCTGCCGGATTCCTTGCAGAATAACCCGCAAAGCTTAAACCTGACCGGCACAGTTAAGGGCCAGACGCCGGAAGGTTATGTCCAGGTCGAAACCGAGCGTGGCATTATCAATATTCTTTTAAAGGATCGTGGCAATTTGCCTCCGGGCCAGAAAATCGAGATTGAAATTCCGGCGGGGCGCCCGCCCGCCCAAGCCGCCATCCGTCCCCAGCCACAAAACCAGGAACCGGCGCCGACAAGCCAACCGCCACGCCTTGAAATACCAACCGGACAAAACTCAAATACCTCTCATCCTGTAAGCAGCCCCGGCGTCAAGCTCGACCGCCCGGCCTCCGTCAAACAAAACGATCTTGCCGAAGCACTCTCATCGATAACGCCAGAAGAAAATATCCGTCTGTCTGCGCCACTTGCCGCAGGCCAAATCGTGCGGCTTATTCCCATATCTTCGATGCCTCAGGCCGCTCAACTCGTTCAAAATACCGCCCTGATGAAACCGGAGGAATTATTTACAAACCTACTTAATATGATCATCGAAGCCATTGATCTGCCAATAGAAACAAGGCGCAACCTGACCCAGCTTCTAGGCCGCATCGATATCGGCGCCCTTCTTCCTGTGCCGGATGAACAAATAGCTGCAACGAAACAAAAGCAACTTGAAACAGCTTTCCAAAAACTGTCACAAGCTCTTGATTTACCAATAAGTCCCAAATTACAAAACACACCGTTGCAAAACTCAACCCCGACAGTTTTTATTAATCCGTCCAAGCCGATTGATGTTCAGATTCTCGCCTTTCAAAACGGCAATTTTCAAGCTGCGCTTTCGCAGGCTCAAAGCGCCCAAGCGCTCCCCCTTATCGCCAAAGATTTGGTTGTGTTGCCTCAGCCCCCAGTAAACGTTCAGGCATCCACCTCACCCCCCGCCTTACCCCAAGTCACCATCCCGGGAAACCCAGCCCTGCCAATCAGTAAAACAGAAATTTCTGTTCAGGGACAAATCCCAGCCTATTCTGCGCCGGCCCCGTCACCTATCCAAACCACGCCGAATACTGCGCCCCCCATCAATAATCAGGTCCAGCCCAACCCGGCAACCGGATTACCATTGGCGACACCAACATCCCAACCTGCACTCCCCGCTCAGCAGCCGCCCACCATCCTCGGACAGGTCGTGAGCTTTACCCCGCAAGGTCAGCCAATCGTCGCCCTCGCATTGCCCGGCTCATCCCAACCGGTAAACTACGCCGTCCAGTTTATCGCCAACAACGTGATTGAGGGCTCACCCGTCATTGTCGCCCCCCTGCCAGCCGTTATGCCCAAACCCCGAGCCGGCTTTGTGCCCTTCGCCATCGGCGCAGGCCAGAATTTGCAGAACTGGGCGCAAGGAGAGATCTGGGAAAACCTCCAGAACCTGATCGTCAGCGCGGGTCAAATCAATCCGCAAGCAGCCCAAAGCCTGATCCAGATGCTGCCGACACCTACCCAGCCGCAAAATATGGGCGCTCTCTCGCTTTTCTTTTTGGCCATCATGCGCTCAGGAGAACTGGACGCGCTGATCGACCCGCCGACCGTTGATTTCCTCAAAGCCAACAACAAAATCGACATCCTGCGCGCACTGGCCGGTGATAGCGCGATGACGACAAGATTGGAGGCGACGCCATTACCTAATGATTGGAAGGCGACCGTGATCCCCTTCTGGTACGGCCAGCAGGTCCACAAGCTCCCGCTTTATTACAAGAGCTGGAACGAAGAGAATGACGAAAGCGTGGAAAACGGGCGCCGCAAAAAAATGCGCTTTATGTTTGAACTGAATTTATCGCGCATGGGCAAAGTGCAGGTCGACGGTTTTATGAAACAGGAAAAACTCGATATGATCATGCGCACCAAGGCCACGATCAGCAACCCAATGCAGGAAGCCTTGCGCAAGCTTTATTACAAAGCCATGGACCGTTCGAATTTATCGGGAGAAATCACCTTCCAGTTCAAGCCTGAGCAGTGGGTGAATGTGGAGATTGCAGGCTGAAAAACATGATTAACAGATTAATTTTTTCATTTATAAGTTGCGCTGCAGGAATTTCTTTTTCCTGTATTTTTATAGGCAGCCTCTTCAGCCTATTTCTTCAAAACTTTGTATATTTAAGAATCCTCCTGCTTCCTTTTTTTATATGGCCAATTGGTTTAATTTTTTACTGCATTCCATTTTTTACAGGCTTTATTGTTTTATTAAACTCATCAAAGAAAAATTTGCTTACGAATTCGTGCATATTTGGTTGCACATTAAGTGGCTTACTTGGATCAACTGCTTTTGGAGCATCAAGCAAAATAGAATTTTTCTTTTTTTGCATTTTTTGTGGAATATTCAGCGCATTTTTGAGTGCAAAAATATATCAAGCCGCTTTAAATAAATTTACTCCTCTTTCCTGACAAACCCTGTCATTCCCACCTCATCCATGCGCGCAGAATCCTTCCGGTTTTCTTCGCGTGCTTCTTCGGCTTCACGCTCTTTCTGGATGATTTCGATTTTCTTCTGCTCGGCAAAGGCTTCACGCATATCGTCCTGCGCTTTTTGGATCAGGAAATTGTATTTATTGATTTCAAGATCGATCAGCTTCACCTGGTCCCGTGCGCGCTCGGCATAGAGGCGATAAGCGGCCTGCGTTTCGTAATCGTCGCTCTCCTCGGCAATTTTGCGCTCTTCTTTGATGCTGACCAATACTTCACGTTTTTTGGTTTCGAATTTTTCAACTTCGCGCAAAAGCGCGGCAAGAACTTTCTGTTTTTCTTCGACTTGAAATTTTCTCAGACGAATAAGGGGTTTCAAATTTGCCATGTTTTATTTTACCACCAAGACCTTCGATTACAAAGCCCTCTCCCTTCGGGAGAGGGTTGGGTGAGGGGCGATCATTCAGAATTGAGCTCGATCTTCAACATCCCCCCTCATCTAAATCTTCTCCCGAAGGGAGAAGACTTTAAGAGTCATGAACCGGCGTATAATCCATGCCTAAGATTTCTGCCAGCCTCTCAAACCCTTCATCAATCGACGAGTTATCATCTTTCGCCTGTGTCAGGAATTCTTCGATATCCGGATAGAGCATGATCGCTTCGTCGACATTGGCGTCCGAGCCTTTGCGGTACGCACCGAGCCTTATCAATTCGGCCATATTCTCGTAATTTGAAATCACTTGCTTCGCGCGACGCGCAATCGCGTTTTGTTCATCCGTATAAGCGCGCGGCAAACTTCTTGAAACGGATTTTAAAATATTGATCGCCGGATAACGTCCGCGATCGGCAATTTGCCGTTCCATCACGATGTGACCGTCGACAATCCCGCGCACCGCATCCGATATCGGTTCGTTATGATCATCGCCTTCGACCAAAACCGTAAACAAACCAGTAATCGAGCCTTCGCCGCGTGGCCCCGGCCCGGCGCGTTCCAATAACCTCGCCAATTCCCCGAACGTGGTCGGCGGATAACCTTTCGATGTCGGCGGCTCACCGGCGGATAGGCCGATCTCCCTATGCGCCATCGCAAAGCGCGTGATGGAATCGATCAGACATAAAACCTGTTTACCTTGTTTCCTGAAATATTCAGCCACCGCCAAAGTCATATAGGCTGACTGCCTGCGCATCAGCGCAGGCTCGTCCCCTGTTGCGACGATGACGACCGAGCGTTTCAATCCTTCTTCGCCGAGATCGTCTTCGAGGAATTCCTGCACCTCGCGCCCGCGTTCGCCGACAAGGCCGATGACGATAATCTCGGCTTCCGTATATCGCGCCATCATGGAGAGTGTCACAGATTTACCGACGCCCGATCCGGCGAAGATACCCATACGCTGCCCCTTACACATGGCGATAAAATTATTCACCGCGCGCACGCCGAGGTCCAATTGCTCGCCAACTCTTTGCCTTGTATGCGCGGCAGGTCCGGTGGATTTGAGCGCAATCGCCATCGAGCCTTTCGCCAGAGGACCTAAATCATCGATTGGTTGTCCGAGCGCGTTGATAACGCGGCCCAGCCAGCGCTCGCTTGGAAATACGACTGGCTTAGACGTCTGGATAAACGCCCGGCAGCCAAGCCCCACGCCTTCGAGCGGGCCAAAGGGCATAAGAAGCGCCCGCTTGTCTTTAAACCCGACAACCTCGCATGGAATGTCATGGGCGGAATCAGGCCGCAAATAAACCATGGAGCCCACAACAAGATCCTCGCCGAACCCGGCAATCTCAACCAGCAAACCCAGAATCTTGGTCACCCGCCCGTATACTTCATGGTCGGGAACGGTGGCGATGGTGGCGGCAATTTTCTCGGCGAGTCGGTCCATTTAGAGATTTTAGCATATTTAAGGAAAAGAAGATTAGGGCTTTTAAAACAAAATCTTAACTATTTGCTGCCCTGCCCGCGAAAATAATTCTTTGTTAACCTTTTTAATAAATGTTAATATAGTTATTAACAAAGAGTTCCTAAGTTCATTCTTTTCGGACCATTCACAGGGAGAAACCCCATGCGCGTATTATTAGTAGAAGACGACAGCTCAACCGCCAAGTCGATTGAGATGATCCTCAAATCCGAAGGATATATGGTCGAAACCACCGATTTGGGTGAGGACGCCTATGAACTTGGGAAATTTTATGAGTATGATATCATCATACTTGATCTAATGTTGCCCGATATGCACGGTTATGACGTGCTGAAGAAATTACGCAACGATAAGATCAATATTCCAATTCTTATCCTTTCCGGCCTTGCCGAGCTTGACAGCAAAATCAAAGGCCTTGGCTTTGGAGCCGACGATTACCTGACAAAGCCTTTTGAAAAAGCGGAAATGATCGCCCGTATCAAGGCTATCGTCCGCCGCTCCCAAGGCCATGCCCAGTCCAAAATCCAGATTGGCCGCGTCGCCGTCAATCTTGACAGCCGCACCGTCGATGTCGACGGCAAACCTGTCCACCTGACAGGCAAGGAATACGGCATCCTCGAACTCCTCGCCCTCCGCAAAGGCACGACCCTCACCAAAGAAATGTTCCTGAACCACCTTTACGGCGGCATGGACGAACCGGAAGTCAAAATCATCGATGTTTTCATCTGCAAACTCCGCAAGAAACTCGAGCAAGCCGCCGGCGGTGAAAACTACATCGAAACTGTCTGGGGCCGCGGTTATGTCCTTCGCGAGCCGCAAGCTTCACCAGCTAAAGCTACGGCTTAATCAGACCTACATTACAATACTATTGTCATCCCCGCGAAAGCGGGGATTTCTCTTTCTGGCTAATTAAGAAAGATTCCTGCCTTCGCAGGAATGACATTTACTGAATTATAGGCTAATAAGGATTTATGAAGAATCTTCCGAATATCATTACCGTCAGCCGCCTCGCCAGCCTTCCTTTTTTGCTGCTGCTGATGTTCGTGCCGACCCCTTGGGCCGCATGGACCGCCCTCACGCTCTATACTCTCGGTTGCATCACCGACTGGTTCGATGGTTATCTCGCCCGCAAAATGAAGATAGAGTCCGCCTTCGGTAAATTTCTTGACCCTATCGCCGACAAAATCTTCGTCATTACCGTTATCCTCTGCCTTGTCGCCACGCATAAATTAGACGGCGTCTGGATTATCCCGCCTCTCCTTATCATCACGCGAGAATTCTTAATCTCAGGTCTTCGTGAATTCCTCGGCCCGAAGAATATTTCAGTCCCAGTTTCCAAACTGGCAAAATATAAAACCGGATTTCAGATGACCTCGCTCGGTTTTCTGATCATGGGACCTTATGGCGATGCAACGCTTGCCTGGACGCATATCTCGACACTCACCTGGGGCCATATGATCATCACCGTTGCTGCAATGCTGACGATCCAGACCGGCTGGGATTACCTTAAAGTCGGCTTCCAGCATTTGAGAGATTAACTAATAACTGCTTCCCCCTCGAAAGCCGGGGTTTAGAGCTGTCAGATTTTAAATCCCCGCTTTCGCGGGGAAAACAGCAAGGAAAAACTTTAAGTGTTTAACCTCATCAAACATTTTCTTTTCCGCCTCGACGCTGAAAACGCGCATCGACTGACCATTGAGGCCTTAAAAAGAAATCTTGCTCCCGCCGTTTTACCCGTTACGGATACTGCCCTGCGCGTCGAGCTGTGCGGTCGTATCTTCCCCAATCCTGTCGGTCTTGCCGCAGGCTTCGATAAAAATGCCGAAGTCATTGCGCCAATGCTGAAACTCGGCTTCGGCTTTGTCGAAGTCGGGACAGTGACGATCAAACCTCAAAAAGGAAATCCCCGCCCTAGAGTCTTTCGGGAGCCAAACCACGGCGCCGTCATCAACCGCATGGGTTTTCCCAATAAAGGCGTCGGCGTATTTAAAGCGAACTTGCATAAATTCCTGACCAATAGGCCACGCCAGCACGGCGTTGTCGGCATCAATATCGGCATGAATAAAGACCAGACCGATCCGGCCAGTGATTACACTGCGTTGATCCGTACGCTTGGCCCCTTATCCGATTACATCACGATTAATATATCCTCGCCCAACACGCCGGGCCTCCGAAATTTACAGGAAAAAGCGCCCCTGACCGAATTGCTCTCCGCCGTTCTGGACGAGCGAAAGAAGTCCTGCGGTGTTCACCCGCCCCCGGTCTTCGTCAAGCTCGCGCCGGACCTGGACGATGCACAAGTTAAGGACATTGCCGATGTTTTGCTCACTCTGAAAATTGACGGCGTTATCCTGACCAATACAACGCTTTACCGCCCCGAAGAATTGCCACAGGATTTCCGCGAACAAAAAGGTGGCCTGTCGGGTGCGCCGCTCACCGATCTCTCCACCGCCATGATCCGCCGTTTCTACGCCCTGACCGATGGACGTATTCCGATTATAGGCGCAGGCGGTATTTCATCCGGTGAAGACGCCTACGCTAAAATCCGCGCCGGGGCTACTCTCGTCCAACTCTATAGCGGGCTTGTCTTCCACGGCCCTGCCCTAATCCGGAAAATAAATCTGGACTTATTGGAACTCTTGCGGTCAGATGGCTTTAGTCATATTACAGAAGCCGTAGGGGCTGACCATAAAAATTAACCGCGGAGTCGCGGAGATGAAAGAGTTCGCGGAGAAGATAATGGGAAATGTCATCGACCTCGGTAGCCCTGATAATATCCTGACAGAAAAAATAATCAAATGCGCTATTCAAGTTCATAAGAATCTTGGCCCAGGGTTGCTAGAATCTATTTACGAAGAATGCATGTGCATTGAGTTAGAAAAATTTGGTTTGAAATGTGAAAGACAAAAGAATTTTCCTATAAATTACGATGGTAAAATTTTAAAAAATAATTTGAAAATAGATTTATTAGTAGAAGACAAAATTATTCTTGAATTGAAATCTGTTGAGAAGATAAATCCAGTGTATGAAGCTCAATTGCTCACATATCTAAAGCTAACGAATTTATCATTAGGCTTATTGATGAATTTCAATGTCAATCTCATGAAAAATGGATTGAAACGCATAGTCAATAAATATCAAATCTCCGCGGACTCCTTAAACTCCGCGCCTCCGCGGTAAAATAATTAATCATGTTCGACTTTATCTCCAAACATTCCACGATCTGGCTTTCGCTCTATCTGTGCGGCTGCGTGCTGATGGTTGCTTTTGTGGGCGGCATGTTCGGCGGCAGCGCTGCGGGCACCGTTGCCGGATTTCTGGTTCTGGCCGGAACGATGGGATATGAGATGCTCTCGCGTTATCAGGCAGAGAAAAAGATCAAATCTCAAGTTTCGACGATGGGCATCAATCATGACCGCCTGACCCGTGAGATGGCGCGCACCCGCGGCGAGATGGACGGCCTGAAAGACGACATGGCACGCGCTGCCGCGCTTCTCAAAAAACAGCAGGCCACACAGACGGCCCAATCCCCGCTCGGCGAAAATATCGCCAGCCGCATTCAGCAATCTCTGGAAAAAATGGGAATGCGCCCCCGCGCGACAGTCGCCGACACATCCCGCAGATATGAGGACCTGACCGCAGCGTCAGCCTCGCGCAGCGATGATATTTTCCCTGAGAACGACGATATCGAAATGGATCGCCGCATGTCGTCGCATCCGGCGAATTACAGCGATACGATTGTGTCAGAGCTGGTTCATCACGCCGTGCATAATGATCGTATCGAGATTTTTGCGCAGCCTATTGTAAAACTTCCTTCCCGCCGCCTTATTTATCTTGAGCTTTTCGCCCGGATCCGCGCCAAAGCCGGCGTTTATATTTCCGCCGACCGTTACCGCGAGCTGGCCGAGAAAGAAACATTAATGTCCGATGTTGATCATCTGCTTCTTATTCACGTGCTCGACAGCATACGTTCGGATGCGCGGCGCAACGTGGAGCTCGGCTACTTCCTTAATATCGCTGTATCGTCTTTGAAAGATGCGGCATTTATGGGCGACCTTCTGGAATTCATCAAACGCAACCGCGAGCTGTCACAGAATTTGATCTTTGAAATAAAACAAAGCGAATTTAACGGGCTGTCACCCCAGATGATGGCGGTGATGCAAGGCCTCGGTCAGACAGGTTGCCGCTTCTCAATCGATAACATCGATAATCCGAATATGGATGTTATGAAACTGCAGAAACTGCGCATAGAATTTATCAAGCTTGATGCCGCCAAGCTGATTTCTCTTGCCACCTCATCCGAGGGCGAAGCGCTGATCGCACGCTTGAAAAATCGCCTTGATGCGGCGAATATCACTTTAATCGTCGAGAAAATAGAAAATGACCGTGATGTCGTCGAACTTTTAGATTTCGATATAGAATACGGTGAAGGTTACCTCTTCGGCAAACCTGACCTTGAAATCGCTTACCGCCCCAAGAAAGCCGCCTGATGGCACAAATCCCCCATCTTTCCGGCCTGCGCGATCTCGCCGATATATATGATTACTACTTCCTCGATATTTTTGGCTTGCTGCACAATGGGCAGCGCCTCAATCCCGGCACTATCGTCTGCCTTGAGGCCTTGAAAAATCACGGTAAGAAAACCTGCCTTGTATCGAATACACCGAAAATGCCGGAAGACACGATCCGCGATCTGGAACGCCATGGCATTGAGCGCTCGATGTATGACGAGATTGTAACAGCCGGAGCTTCCGCTCATATCGAACTAGAATCGAACTACAGAAATAAAAATGTCCTGTTCTTCGGCTCGCCGGAGTTTGCCGGACCCATGCGCGGCCTCGATATCCTGCACGCAACGTCTGTCGACGATGCCGATTTCATTCTGAATTCTATTCCCGGCTCCATGCAATTCGATGAAGGTGAGCTGCTTGCGCTTTTGCATGAAGCCAAAAACCGCCAGCTTAAGATGATCTGCGCCAATCCTGATCTCGTCGTTCATATCGGGGAAGATCTTGTGACCTGCGCCGGAACATACGCCGCGCTTTATGAGCAGATCGGCGGCGATGTT
>QFOT01000184.1 GCA_003241285.1 Micavibrio aeruginosavorus | reverse complement strand
CCTTGTCGATGAAACGCTTGAATCCCTTGCCAGTGGAATTGTTTATTTTAACAAAGAAGGACATATAGAGAAATTTAACTCCATAGCATCAATCCTAATACCTGAGTTAAATGAAAAAATAACATCAAGAAAATTTATTGGCTCTTACAGCAAGTTTCTGTCTTTCGTATATGATCGCAGCCTCGATATCAGGGATCAGACAAAGCGGGATCTCGATACTATTTATTTGAGTAATTCGAAACTTTTATCGAGGGAAATTGCAAAGCTGAATAATAAAACAATTTTGCTTCAGTTTTATCAGAGAACTCTTGGCGATATTGTTACGATAATGACCGATATTTCAATGTTTAGTCGCAATATTGAAAAAATGGCGGCCTTAACTGAGGAAAATGAAATAATTGTACGGGCATTTGAGGCAACCGGTAACGGTATGCTGATTGCAAAAAAAGAAGGAACAGGTAATTCGATAATATTCGCCAATAATAAATTTTGCACAATGTTGAGCCAGTCATCTGAAAAGGTGATCAAAGGATATTTCCCTTTGGTTTTAGAGCCGTGTTTCAGCAGCCAGATGATCTCTATCCAGGAAGGCATCGACAGGGCGCAACGCAGTAATGAGGTAACGGAAGTATCTTTGAGATTAAGACCGGATAAAAAGACAGTTCTTTGGTACGTGCTGTACATACTTTTTTTCAAAGATGGCAAAGATCAGGAATTCTATGTTTGTATTTTGTCTGATCAGACCCAGCTTCGTTTGACGCAGGCGAAAGTATTTCAGGCGCAAAAACTTGATGCCGTAGCCCAGATGATAGGAGGTCTGGCGCATGATTTTAACAATATATTATCGATTATCGAGGGGTATTCCAGAATCATCAGGCGCAGTCTTGATAAAGGTGAGGACGTAAATCTGCATTTTGAAAATATAGACCGCAGCGTAAAGCGGGGTATCGATCTTACAAGCCGTCTTCTGGATTTCGGACAATACCGGAGAAGTGAAAAGATCAGATTGAATATTTGCGATCATATACGCGAAATGGAAGCATTTCTCGCTCCATTGGCAGGCAGTGATATCAGGCTGATTATAAGTGCGCAAGAAACTGCATGCCATGTAGAGGTTGCTCCCGAATCTATTACCCAGATAATAATTAGCCTTGTCACAAATGCTCGTGAAGCAATGCCCGGGGGAGGGGATCTTATCGTTTCTATTGCCGATGCCAGCCAGTCGCAGCTTATTAAATCTCAAAAGAAAATAGAGAAGAAGCAGAGTTATATATGTCTTCAGGTAATAGATAGTGGCAGGGGCATGGATCACGAAGTATTGGCGCGTATTTATGAGCCGTTTTTTACTACGAAAGATAATACCATGCATTCAGGATTAGGAGTTTCACTTGTCTATGGTCTGGTAAAGGAGATGAATGCCATGATTGATATAAAATCAAATCCCGGCGTAGGCACTTCCATTTCTATCTTAATACCTAAATGTGATGCGGTAAGTATATCGGGGGCGGATGCATAAAAGTAATGTAAAACTTGATAAGCTCAGGGTTATGATTGTCGACGATCAGGCGGATATGCGTGGTATGATACGGCATATGCTGGCCGAGCTGGGTGTCAACCAGGTATTCGAGGCAATTGATGGCAAGCAGGCAATGGCTTTTATGGATGATGCCATTGACATGATTGATTTGGTCATTTGTGACTGGAATATGCCCGTTATGTCAGGTGTCGAGGTTCTGCGCCAGCTTAGATCGGTGGATCACGATATGCCCTTTTTAATGGTCACCGGGCGTAACGATATCAACTCTGTTTCGGAAGCTAAGGCCAGTGGCGTCACCGCCTATATTTCAAAACCTTTTTCGCTCGATCAATTGGAAAATAAGATCAAGATTATCGTCAGCCGTGCGCCTCACGGATTGTCAGCGTAAAACAAACTTAGTATCCTGACTTTATGAGTCAAAAGAATAATCAGGTTTACGATCTTTGTATCATCGGCGGCGGTATCAACGGGACAGGCATTGCCCGCGATGCGGCAGGCAGGGGTCTTAAGGTTTTGCTGTTGGAAAAAGATGATCTGGCTTCCCATACATCCTCCGCCAGTACGAAACTAATTCATGGCGGCCTGCGCTATCTCGAATATTATGAATTCCGCCTTGTACATGAGGCCTTGCAGGAACGTGAAGTCCTGTTAAAAATTGCTCCGCATATTATATGGCCGATGAATTTTATTCTACCGGACGCTTATTCCATCCGTCCGTTCTGGATGATCCGCTGCGGACTTTATTTATACGATATTCTGTCCTTTAAATGGGGCAAGCTTAAATTTCCATTGTCGCGTGCGTTCAACCTGCGAAAGCATGTTTTTGGCGGCCCCCTCAAAAATGATTTCTTTCTCGGGGTTCTATACTCAGATGGCTGGGTACAGGATTCCCGTCTTGTAGTTTTAAATGCCATGGATGCGCGCGGCCATGGCGCAGATATCCGTACTGGCACGAAATGCACGGCATTAAAGCCGTTGCAAAAGGGATGGGAAGTCGAAATCGATGGGCAGGAAACCGTTCAGGCAAATATCGTTGTCAATGCGGCAGGGCCATGGGTGCATGATTTGCTGCATAAATCTTTACTGACTAGGGCTGGCACACCGGATGTAAGATTAGTGCAGGGTAGTCATATTGTCGTAAAGAAAATTCATGATGGCACGCAGGCTTACATGTTACAGCAGCCAGACAAACGCATTGTCTTTGCCATTCCCTATGAGAACGACTTTACTCTGATTGGTACAACCGACACGGATTATAAGGGCGATGCAGCTTCACCAGTCATAACTGATGCCGAGATAGAGTATCTTCTGACGGCAGCCAATACCTATTTCAGGAAACAGATTTCTGCCGATGACATAGTATGGGCGTATAGCGGCGTCCGGCCCCTGCTTGATGACGAAAGCGGAGATGCAAAATCCGTTACGCGTGATTATAAAATTCATGAGGATGTATTTGATGGTTCTCATATTGTTTCGGTCTTTGGCGGTAAGATAACCACGTATCGCCGTTTGGCCGAAACGGTCATGACAAAAATTTGCGAATTACGCAATATGCCGGACCATAAATGGACGGCAACAAAGACCCTGCCGGGCGGTGATGTTCCGCACGGTGATTTCGACGCTTTTCTTAAAGAACAGCGCATTCGCTGGGAAAATGAAAATATAAATATCCTGCGCCGTTATGCCAGAAACTACGGCACTAAAATGATCGATATATTATCTGTGCCAAAAGGGACGCATTATGGCGATGGTGTGTATGAGGCGGAAATTCGATACCTTGTAGATCATGAATTTGCTAAAACTGCGGAAGACATTCTGTGGCGGCGGAGCAAGCTCGGGCTGCATATATCGGATCAAACGAAAGCAAATATCGAAGTTGCCGTAGAGGA
>QFOT01000006.1 GCA_003241285.1 Micavibrio aeruginosavorus | reverse complement strand
TAAAGATTCCCGCTTTCATGGGAATGACTATTCGGATAGAAAACTACTATGACCGACCGTAAAATTTACAAACCCAAGCCCGTCAGCGGCTTTCCCGAATGGCTCCCTGAAGAACGCATCGTCGAACAACGCTGGTTCGACTCGATCCGCCGCGTGTTCGAAAGCTATGGCTATTGCTCCATCGAAACGCCCAGCGTTGAGGAAATCGACGTCCTGACCGCCAAGGGCGAGGTTGATAAAGAGATTTACGTTATCGAACGCCTCCATAAGGATGAGAAAGACAAGAACGAAGCCCGGCTTGCCTTGCACTTCGACCAGACGGTGCCACTCGCCCGCTACGTCGCCCAGAGATTTAACGATCTTGTCTTCCCGTTCAAACGCTACCAGATGCAGCGCGTCTGGCGCGGCGAGCGTCCGCAAATGGGCCGCATGCGCGAATTCTACCAATGCGATATCGACGTTATCAATGTTGATAATCTGCCAATCTCGTTTGACGCCGAAGTCGCCGCCGTTTGTTATGAAGCAATCCAGAGCCTTGATATTGGGCGGGTGCAATTGAGGATTAGTAATAGAAAAATTATTTCAGGCTTCCTAGAAGAATGGGGCGTTCCAGATATAACAGTTTTGTTAAGAATTCTTGATAAACTAGAAAAAGTTGGAGAAGGTCAAACTTTTACTGACCTCAACAAAGCTAGCTCTTCTATAGGCATTGGTGACAACAATGTTGCAAGCATGCTTATAGGACTGTCAAAAATAAAAGTATCAACAAGCCAAGATTTAAAAAAGCAGCTTGATGAGTTGAGGCAAAAGCCCGCGGGACCAAAACACCTTGAAGGTATAGAGGAACTTTGTTTTGTTCTCGATAATTTGTCTCACTTACCCGAAGGCGCAGTCGTCGCCGACCTTTCTATCGTCCGTGGCCTCGACTATTACACTGGTACCGTCTACGAAACACAGCTTCTCGACGTGCCCGAATTTACAGGCTCGGTCTGTTCCGGCGGGCGCTATGACGATCTGGCTTCAGGTTATATAAATAAGCATCTGCCCGGCGTTGGTATTTCTATCGGCTTTTCGCGCCTGTTCGATGTAATGCGCCAAACGCATAAGGAAAAACTTGGCATTGGCCCGAAATCGCCAGCCGATATCATGATGGTTTTACCTAGCGAAGAAGAACGCAGCGCAGCTTCTGCGACAGCCCGCCAACTACGTGAACGCGGCTACAAAGTTGAAATGTACCATGCGGCCAGAAAACTGGATGACCAGTTAAAATATGCGATTAAAAAACAGATCCCTTATGTCTGGCTGCCTTTCGCAGACGGTCACCAGATCAAAAAACTTGCGACACGCGAACAGATTGCGGCTGATGCGGCGACATGGATGAAGCCGGAATGATCAAAAAAACTGTCATGCCTGCGAAAGCAGGCATCTCCCTTTCTTTTTTTAGAGAGATCCCCGCCTGCGCGGGAATGACATTGATTTTGTTATTGGCAAATCCGGCACAAGCCGCCCCTTTTACCTATACCTCGCCCAATTGCGATTTCACCGCCGCATTCCCTGAAAAGCCATTCATCGAGAAAAAATGCGTCGCCGATAAATGCGAGGAAATCGCGACCTTTGTGCACACCATCGATTCTTCGGCGGTTAATTTCCGCCTTTCCTGCCATAAAGTCGACCCGAAAGACATCTCCCTGTTAACACCTGACGACCTGAAGAAACGCCTTTCCGCCTTAATAAAAGAAGCAGGCCTGATGCCTTATGCGGCTGATGCCGCTATTATAAAAGACGGGATTAAAACATCCATCGCCATGGCCACAGGTCGCCGCGGAGAACAGGATGTGATTTATACGGGACAAATGTGGGTCGGCAAAAATTCCATTCTGACTATGGAAGGCGAAATGACAGGGCCTGAAAATCAAAAGATCAACGATATGTATGGCGATATTTTAAAAGACGTGCAGATCAGGAAAACGCCCTGATTTTCTCGACCATTGAGAAAAACCCGCTACGGCGGTTCGGGCTAAGATTTTGTTCAAGCCCCAGCTCACGGAAAATACCCTCAACATCGATCCCTTTAATTTCCTCAACAGGACTGTCCTGGTAAATGGACATAAGAATACCAATAAGCCCTTTGACGATCTGGGCATTGCTGTCAGCCTGAAAATGAAACACATCGTTTCGGATTTCCGGCACCATCCAAACCTTTGAAGTACAACCCTTAACTTCGTTTTCCGGCGACTTGAGAACTTCCGGCATTTCGGGAACGGTTTTCCCTAAATCCAGAATATATTGGAACCTGCCCTCCCAGTCGTCAAGCAGGGCAAAAGTTTCAAGAATCTGGTCCAATGGTTGCAATGCGGAAGTCATCGTTGCTCTATATGCTCGGTTGCTTATCTAATATACAAGCTCTATATTAATTCATAGCGCAATCCCGTTTATCATTCCTTAAAGATTGATGAATAAGGTAAGAAAAAGAAGGGCTTGCGCGAGTCATCGCCTCTTGGCAAAGTGGTGATAATTACAAAGCACTTTATGATTATAAGAAAGAATTAGAGTATGTCCAAAACAGGTTCTGAATCCAAGAACACCCTTTATTGCTCCTTCTGCGGCAAAAGCCAGCACGAAGTGAGAAAGCTTATCGCAGGACCAAATGTTTTCATTTGTAATGAATGCGTTGAGCTATGCATGGACATTATCCGTGAAGAAGACAAAAGCCAGCTTGTCCGCACAGGCAGCGAAGGCATCCCTACACCAAACGAAATCAAAACCGTTCTTGACGATTACATCATCGGACAAGACCGCGCGAAGCGCGTTCTCTCTGTCGCGGTTCACAACCACTACAAACGTTTAGAGATCGGCGGCAAAGGCGCGGATGTCGAAATCAATAAATCAAACATCCTTCTTGTCGGCCCAACCGGTTCGGGTAAAACGCTTCTGGCGCAAACCCTCGCCCGTATTCTGGACGTGCCGTTCACTATGGCTGACGCGACAACATTGACCGAAGCCGGTTATGTCGGTGAAGACGTCGAGAACATCGTTCTTAAACTATTACAGAATTGTGATTACAACGTAGAACGCGCCCAGCGCGGTATCGTCTATATCGATGAGATCGATAAGATTTCTCGTAAGTCAGATAATCCATCCATCACACGCGACGTATCCGGTGAAGGCGTTCAGCAAGCCCTGTTGAAACTGATGGAAGGCACGATCGCTTCCGTCCCTCCTCAAGGCGGACGTAAACACCCGCAACAGGAATTCCTACAGGTCGATACAACGAACATCCTCTTCATCTGCGGTGGAGCGTTTGCCGGTATCGATAAAATCATCGGTATGCGCTCCAAAGGCGGTACGGCGATTGGTTTCGGCGCCGAGATCAAAGATACAGAAGAAAAAGGCGTCGGCACAATGATGCGTCTTCTCGAAACAGAAGATCTTTTGAAATTCGGCCTTATCCCTGAATTCGTCGGACGTCTTCCGGTTGTCGCTACACTCGACGATCTTGATGAAGCGGCTTTGATTTCCATTCTGACTGAACCAAAGAACGCCCTGGTTAAGCAATACGGCCGCCTCTTTGAAATGGAGAATACAAAGCTGACCTTTACGCCGGAAGCTTTAAGCGAAATCTCAAAGAAAGCCATCGTTCGCAAAACTGGTGCCCGCGGCCTTCGCTCGATCATGGAAATCATGCTGCTTGATACGATGTACGAGCTGCCTGATCTGGACGATGTCGAAGAAGTCGTTATCAATGAAGACGTTGTTAAAAACGGCGCCAAGCCTGTCTACGTTCATTCCGATAAAAAGAAAGCCAAGAAGGCTAAGGAAGAAAAAGATAAAGACAAAGAGGCTGTTACAGCCAGCTAATTCAGAAAAACCCGCCGAGTGGCGGGTTTTTTTATTAGCTCGGCATTTCAGCGCTGCCTGAATTTCAATACATATAAAATAGTACAGTTCTGTCCTGTGAAATTGGCGTATTCTGCAGCACCCGCCACGGCTGAGGCAGGACTTACATTCGGCTCGGTACAAGCACTCGGACCTCCGCCTGATGCGGCAATTAAACGCCCCGACGTAGGGTTACCGTCATCAATTTTCTGGTCTAACTTTCGAGTTTCCATGCCGCTGAGCAACGGCCCTGTCGGGTAACGCCCCTGGACCTTGCCGTAGACGAAACTATGACCGCTCTGCCCATACCAAGTGGTCGGATTGGGCGCCGCGCCGATCCAGCCGAGGGAATAACTGCCCTGCCCCATGTCGTATCCCGGCCCTGTAGAATTGGGGACCCACCGCCCATTTGCATCCAGCATGCCGGTATAGTTACCGTTTATAAAACCGCTTAGAGATAAATGCTGGAATACAAGCCCCTCTTCTATGAGTACGGGATCGTTGAAGCTTTCATCATCGATAAATCCATCGCCATTGCCATTTCTGGCGCCTGTCCAGATATCGGACGCATTGGGCATATCGCCGGGATTCCTTTTATACATGTCGTAAAAACTCTCGACAGCTACTTCAGAATTAGTAAAGCCTGAGGCAATTTTGGCGATAACGGCATTATTATAAAGCTCCTGACCTTTGAGAATGCCGCCGATCAGAAGACCGATGATAATCATAACGATGGATAATTCGACCAGGGTAAAACCCGATTTTTTTGATTTACTCGCGTAATGCGTCACTATTTTGCTTTCGTTTAAAACCTGATATCAAAATTATATCATTTTTAAGTTAAATTTTTCTAATATTTGGGACTTTTATACCCGTCTTTCGCCGTTATAGTTTTGGAAAGGCTTTTTATGTATCCTGATTGTATTTTAAATTATCATTTTCAATTACAGGTTCGCCCATGTCCCCAGATAAAATTATGCCGGAACAAGGTAAACGCTATCGCCTGATTACCCGCAGTGACATGGACGGCCTCGTATGCGGCGTTCTTTTGAAGGAACTCGATATTATCGATGATATTCTGTTTGCCCATCCCAAGGATATGCAGGACGGATTAATACAAGTCGGCCCGAACGATATTACAACCAACCTTCCCTATGTGGAGGGTGTATTTCTGGCCTTCGATCATCACGCTTCGGAATTATCCCGTGTAACGAAACCTACCCCTCATTATATTATAGATCCGAACGCGCCGTCGGCCGCTCATGTGGTCTTCGCTTATTTCGGTGGTATAGAACGTTTTCCGAATATCTCGGACGAGATGATGTACGCCGTTGATAAAGCGGATTCGGCCCGCTTCACCATGGACGACATTTCCAATCCCCAAGGCTGGGAGCTTCTTTCCTTTATAATGGACGCCCGTACAGGTCTTGGCCGTTTCAAGAATTTCAATATTTCCAACTATCAGTTGATGCTGCAACTTATCGACTTATGCCGGTTTCATTACGGCATAGATGAATTGCTGGCGCTCCCCGACGTAAAGGAAAGGGTCGACCTGTATCGGGAACACCATCAAAAGCATAAAGAAATGCTTCATCGATGCGCAAGAATCCATAACAATGTGATTGTTTTGGATTTGACCGGGGAAGACACCATTTATGCGGGGAACCGCTTTCTTGTTTATGCCATGTTCCCGGGCTGTAATATTTCCATTCACCGGATCTGGGGTAAGAACAGGCAAAATACTGTCTTTGCGATCGGAAAATCCACGATCAACAGGTCCAGCCAGATAAATATTGGCAAGCTTTGCCTTGAATATAATGGCGGAGGCCATATAGCGGCTGGGACCTGCCAGGTCGCCAATGAATATGCAGATATAGTTTTACAGGAACTGGTTATGCGCGCCGCACAGGATATTTAAGTCGTGAATGACAAGGACTGATAAAACCTGTATTATTTCGGCAGCTTATCCTTTTTTAACAATTTCTGCGTATCCTGAATACCTTCAAGCGACTTAAAATTTAAATACAGGATGTCCCAATGCTTCAGCCAGCCAAAATTATGCCGGAACCTAATAAACGCTATCGCCTGATTACACGCAGCGATATGGACGGGCTTGTTTGCGGTATCCTGCTGAAAGAACTCGACCTGATCGACGACATTATGTTCGCCCACCCTAAAGATATGCAAGACGGGCTGATCGAAGTAACGGCCAACGATATTACAACCAATCTTCCTTTTGTTCCCGGTGCTTATCTTGCCTTTGATCACCATGCCAGTGAAGTTTCGCGCAATACAGGCTCAAAAGCCAACCACGTAATTGATGCAAAGGCTCCTTCAGCCGCTCGTGTCGTTTATGATTATTTTGGCGGCAAAGCCCGCTTCCCGAATGTATCGGATGCCATGATGGAAGCTGTCGATAAGGCTGACTCCGCCCAGTTCAGCAAGGAAGACATTCTCGATCCGAAAGGCTGGGAGCTTCTTTCTTTCATCATGGACGCCAGAACAGGCCTTGGCCGTTTTCAGGATTTCAATATTTCCAACTATCAATTGATGATGAAATTGATCGACACTTGCCGCGACAATCACATTGACGAGATTTTGGCGCTGCCTGATGTCAAGGAGCGCGTAGATCTTTACATGGAGCATCACTTAAAACACAAAGAACAGCTCGAGCGCTGTGCTAAAATTCACGGCAATCTGATTGTTCTTGATTTGCGCGACGAAGAAAAAATATGGGCCGGAAACCGCTTCTTTATCTATGCCCTGTTTCCTGACTGCAATATCTCGATTCATGAAATGTGGGGCAAGGGAAAGCAGAACACCGTTTTTGCCATTGGCAAATCAATCATCAACCGTTCAAGCAAGACCGATGTTGGAGAGCTTTGCCTGAAATATAATGGCGGAGGGCATAATGCGGCTGGCACGTGTCAGGTTGCGAATGATAAAGCCGATGAAGTTTTGAAAGAGCTTATCGAACAGATAAACAAAGACGGCTAGTTTTACGACAATATTTATTTAATTGGGGACGGAGTAATTTACTCCGTCCCCTTTTCCATTTATCACTATATATCTATGTGATGAGCAATATTATTCTCTTCCGCCGCGACCTCCGCCTGTCCGATAATTCCGCCCTGATAGCGGCGGCAAAAGCCGGACCGGTTATTCCCGTCTATATTCACGAAGAACAGGAGGCCCCCGGCTGGACGACTGGCGCCGCGAGCAAATTCTGGCTGCATCACTCCCTGAACGCTCTCAATGAAAGCCTTGCCGGACATCTCGTCATCGCCGACGATTTGCAAAACATCATCAAGGAAACAAACGCCACCAGAGTTTTCTGGAACCGCCGCTATGAACCCTACCTTGCCGAACAGGACGACAAGATTCAAAAAGCGCTGGAAAAAGAAGGGATAGAAGTTGAAACCTTTCAGGCGAATTTATTGTGGGAACCATGGGACGTCACCAAGAGCGACGGCACACCGTATAAAGTATTCACCCCCTTTTACCGCAAAGGTTGCTTGAAACGCGACGAACCGCGCATGCCGCTCAAGAAACCTGCCAATATAAAATTCGTCAAAGTAAAATCACGTAAAATCGAAGACCTCGACCTTCTGCCAGAGAAACCCCGCTGGGATAAGAAGATGGAAGCTTACTGGACACCTGGAGAGGACGGTGCACACAAAACCCTCAACAGCTTTTTGAAAAAAGGCTTCAAGGATTATAAAGAAGGTCGCAACTTTCCCGGACGCGACGTCCTTTCCCATTTGTCCCCCCATACGCATTTCGGGGAAATCTCGCCGAACCAGATATGGCACGCGGCTAAGCATGCCGGTCATGAACATAAACAGGAAAACGACCTTGATACTTTCCTGTCCGAAATGGGCTGGCGAGAATTTTCTTATTATCTGATGCATCATTTCCCCGAACTGCCAGATAAACCATGGGATAAGAAATTCGCACGCATGCACTGGTCGAATTCCACTAAAGACCTTAAAGCCTGGCAGCAAGGCCGGACAGGTTACCCTATCGTCGATGCAGGAATGCGTGAGCTCTGGGAAACCGGTTATATGCACAACCGCATCCGCATGGTCGTCGCGTCTTTCCTGATCAAACATTTACAAATCAACTGGGTCGAAGGCGAAGAATGGTTCTGGGATACTCTTGTTGACGGTGATCTCGCCGTGAATGCTTTCAACTGGCAATGGGTTGCAGGTTGCGGCGCCGATGCCGCGCCGTATTTCCGCATTTTCAATCCAGTGCTGCAGGGTGAGAAATTCGATGCAGATGGCGCCTATGTCCGCAAATGGGTTCCTGAACTTAAAAACATGCCGGATAAATATATCCACTCCCCATGGACCGCGCCGCGTGACGTGCTTTTGTATCATAAAATAGAGCTTGGAAAGACTTACCCCCTGCCCTTGGTTGAACATTCAGATGCAAGAGACCGAGCCTTGGAAGCATATAAGGATTTGAAGACCTGAACCCACGCTCTGTTTTTCCCGCGAAAGCGGGGATCTCTCACGCCTTGAACAGATTCCCGCTTTCGCGGGAAAAATAACATGGATAGAATTAAGCTATGAGCATCATTCCACCCCCTCTTCTTCCCGGCGACACTATCGGCATCATGGCCCCGTCTAGCCGCGCCAACAAAGAGAACCTTCAAAAATTTCAGACCCTGCTGGAAAAGCGCGGCTATAAAGTTTTCATCCATCCGCAGACTTTTTTAATCGAACACCAATCCGCTGGAACTGGGATGGAAAAAGCCGCTGCTTTTCACGATCTCATTCGCCGCAAGGATATCAAAGCCATTTTCTTTTCCAATGGCGGTAACCGCGCTGGCACGATGCTGGAACATTTGAATTTTGACCGTATCGCCGCCAATCCTAAAATCATTATGGGCTACAGCGATGTAACTGCGCTCCTCAACGCCATTCATAAAAAAACCGGATTGGTCACCTATCATGGCCCGATGGCGCGAAGTTTTCTTTCCCTGCCGAAAAAACAAATCGATCAATGTTTCGATCTGTTGGAAGGCAAAACCAGAACACTGGACATGCCAAAAGCTAGAATTTTGAAAGAAGGGAAAGCCAAGGGGCATCTCGTCGGCGGAAACTTAAGTGTCCTCTGCTCTCTGCTCGGTACGCAATATCAACCCGACTTCAAAAACGCCATCCTCTTCCTTGAAGATATCGCCGAGGAAACCTCTCATATTGACCGATATCTCTGGCAACTCCGCAACGCTGGAGCTCTCCATCAGATCAAAGCCCTCATCCTCGGCTCCTTCACCGACCTGAAAGACACCGGAACCACCAAATACGGCTTTTCCTTGAAAGACTGCGTCGAAGCGGTCACCGCCGACCTCAAAATCCCGGTCCTACTGAACGCACCGTTTGGGCATGGAAAGGATTTATATACGTTGCCTGTGGGTGCGAAGGCATCTCTCACAAAACAAATTTTGAAATTCTAGCTTCCGCTGAAATTGCTGACCTCATTTTTGTCTAGAGAGCAAACTAACCAAATCTTACTTCATGAAAAGCTTCAACAACATATGGCCTAAGATTGGAAGCTATAAGGCTTTCTCGATTATTGTTGGCAGTAACGATTTCTTTTAATGTCCCTAAAAAAGCTCTTTTGCAACGTCCGCTTAAAATATCTGCTACAGGCTTAAGCTCTTCAGCAGTCCCAAAATTCATCCAAGCTATTGAACCCAATTCGCCAGCTAGTCTAATACTTTCTAATCTTTGGGAGGAATCTTTGTTTTCTAAACCCTCATCGTAGGCAGATTGAACCGCACGAACGGCTTCCTCAAATGATTTTATAGACACCTTATTCTCCTATCTAAATTAAACTATTTACATAGACCTCAGTATTGCTATTTGTCAAATTCAACTCACTTCTTGATTTCCTAGCTCAAGACGTTAAAACCCTCCCTATGACCTTTGTCGTTACCGATGTATGCATACTATGTAAACACACTGACTGCGTAGAAGTCTGCCCGGTGGATTGCTTTTATGAAGGCGAGAACATGCTCGTCATCAATCCGGACGAATGTATCGACTGCGGGGTCTGTGAACCCGAATGCCCGATCGAGGCCATTTTGCCAGATACGGACGCGAAGGCCGAGCCCTGGCTTGAGCTAAATCGGCAGTACTCAACCGGACCATGGCCGAATCTGACAAAGATCAAACCTGCCATGCCCGACGCAGAGGCTAAAAAAGATGTTCCCAACAAGATGGAATTCTTCTCCCCAAACCCGGGTGAAGGTGACTAAGTCTTTGTTTAACAGTTAATTTCGGCATTTTGTTAAATACTTGTAAAGAAAAGTTGAAATTTTCCTAATTTCTGCTATATTCTCTCCATTGCTTCAACAGTGTACACGAAATCTGGCTATACTAAGCCTTTGATTTTGTTTTATTTTTCGCATGGTAATTTTATTACCCTGTGTAATCACTAATGTTATGGCAACTAAAATCCACCGAATTCTCCGGAATTCGATACGACTAGGCTAAAAATTAGACTACCGAGTTACAGTGAAACATCAGGCATAAGGACTAAGCGCATGGCGAATAAGAAAAAAACAGCTCCAGCTAAATCAACTGTTAAAACAAAAACTGTGGCAAAAGCTGCTCCGAAAGCTGTTAAAAAGCCTGCCTCAAAAGTCACCCCAAAAGCTGCCGTTAAGCCCGTTGCAAAGAAAGCCTCTCCTGCTCCAGCAAAAAAGATTGCAGCGAAACCGGTTGCTAAACAGGCTGTCAAACCTGTTGCCAAAAAAGCCGCTCCGGTTAAAGCTCAGATAAAGGCTCAACCGAAAACTGTAGAGAAAGCCGTAAAAGCTGCTCCGGTTGCCAAATCAAAAGAAATCGTGGTCAAGACCCCGATTAACCAGAATACCGAAGTCAAAAAATCTCCTGTCGTTATGCAAAAAACGACAGAAGGCTACAAACCTGTTTCGACAACATCATCCTCTTCTTCTATGATGATGCGCCCGGCTTACCGCCCTATTCAGGTGACGAATAAGTCTTTAGCTCCTATGACGCCTGTACGTCAAATGGCACCTGCCCCGGCAAATGAGAAGATCGAATACAAAAAAGGCGATTATGTTGTTTATCCAGCGCATGGCGTTGGTCAGATCGAAGCTATTGAAACAGCCGTGATCGGCGGTATGGAAATCAAACTCTATGCCATCGTATTCGAAAAAGACCGTATGCGCTTGAAAGTGCCGGTATTTAAAGCTCACGCTTCCGGTCTTCGTCGCCTGTCGACAACGAACCGCATGCAGGATGCATTGAAAACATTGCAAGGCCGCGCTCAAATCCGCCGTGCCATGTGGTCACGCCGCGCTCAGGAATACGAGACCAAAATCAACTCTGGCGACCCGGTATCCATCGCTGAAGTTCTTCGCGACTTGAAACGCTCAAATGACGATAGCGAGCAATCCTATTCAGAACGTCAGATTTACCAGTCTGCTATGGAGCGCCTTGCGCGTGAAGTTGCTGCCGTAGATCGCATTACGGAAATTGAAGCTACAGAGCGTCTCGAAAAACTCATTCGCGGCGGACGTAAGTCTAAAGCTGAAGAAAAAGCCATTGAGGACAAAGCTATCGAAGATAAAGCAGCTCAAGCAGCCTAATCTTTACAACGAACTATTATGAACATGATGAAAAGCCGCCCTTACCGGGCGGTTTTTTTATTTCTTAGAAACGAACTATTATAAATGACAGTTTACGCCAATAGGAATAAATGCTTCACGTGAAACATTCCGGTTTTTGGAACTTTTCACGTCCTCGCTCATTGGCTTCTATTGCAATTTTCACATATCGGACTTGTGGGGGATTAATCGAAAATTTTTCGTTAACAAGATAACTTTTTTCGATTTTTGACGAATACAAAATCGAAGGCCAGACGTTGGCAATGCAGCAGTAAGAACATTAACAAATCAAACTAGACCAGTTTGAAGAAAAGAAAAGGGGATCCCCATGGCGTACATAGATGATCAACAAACCCAAAAAGCGAATTTATCCTATATCCGCTCTTCGATGAGCGAGCCTATGCTGGAGCGCGATCATGAACAGGATCTGGCGCGCAGATGGCGCGACCAAAAAGACGAGCGCGCACTTCATGAACTTGTCAAATCATACACTCGTCTTGTAATTGCCGCAGCCTCCCGCTTCCGCCATTACGGTCTGCCGATGGGCGATCTTATACAGGAAGGCAATATGGGCCTTATGCAGGCCGCCAACCGTTTCGAACCCGAACGCGATGTCCGGTTTTCCACATATGCAGCCTGGTGGATCCGTTCTGCCATGCAGGACTATGTTTTACGAAACTGGTCTATCGTGAGAACAGGAACGACAGCAGCTCAAAAGTCCCTCTTCTTCAATCTGCGTCGCTTGCGGGCGAAAATCGAAGGCGGCCAAAGTATGAATACTCAGGGCGGGCTGACAAACGAAGCACGGGATAAAATCTCCGGTCTGCTCGGCGTCTCGACAAAGGAAGTCGAACAGATGGAAGGCCGCATGAACGGCGGCGATCAATCACTGAATGCGACGATTTCCATGGACGGTGAAGATGAATATCAATCTTTTCTTGCCGATACGCGTCCAAATCCGGAAGAAATCGTAATTGGCATGAAGGACTCGCAAACCCGTTCGAAATGGCTGGCTTCAGCTTTGTCGGAACTGAGCGACCGCGAGCAGGAAATCATCAAACAGCGCCACCTGAAATATGAAACAGTGACGCTGGAAGAACTTGGTAAGCAACTAGGTGTCAGCAAAGAGCGCGTGCGCCAGCTGGAAGCCCGTGCGATCGAGAAACTTAAAACTTCTCTCAATAAAAATGTAAAAAATCCGCGCGATCTCTTGACAGCGGCTGCATAAGCACTATCTGTTATACCAAAGGACGACGTTCGCGTCGTTCGGGCCAGGTTGGTACTTCCCCCTCCAACCTGGCCTTTTTTTAATTATAATCGAGAGATTGATTTTTAGGCTCTGGCTTTTCCAGTAAGCTCATCAGCATTGCAGGATCCGCATTAATGCTGGCACAGAATTTATTAAGCCAATAATTAAGTTTCTTTATTGCACCGCGAGCTGTTTCATCATGATAATCATACTCATCGGTCTTATATCTATAAGTCTCAGTTCTAAAGAGAGGCTCTGGGATATGGCATAAACCGCCAAATCTGATTTTTCCATTGTCCTTACTTATACCGACACTAAAATCTGCCACTTCTGTCGTTATTCTATCAAGATCGAAATTGGGATCAATTTCTTTCTCCTTCCCTGTATAAGAACTTTCAGGAACTACGATAATATTTTTATAAATAAATGTGAACTGGTGATAAACAACTCCTACTTTACCATTTGTAGTACTCTCCTCACTTGTCGATCCCTTTTCTGAAGGATGAAAGTCCGAAACGAGAAAACGGTGTCCCGCAAAAGACATGTTATCAAGTCTATCCAATAGATACACTAAATCAGTTTTACTTTTGAAAAGATCAGTAAGCTCCTCTTCTTCGTCTTTTTTAAGAGAGTCAAAAGCACGGACAATACGGGCTTCTTTTTCAAACACAGGACGTAGGTTATCAAATATCGAAACGCCAATAACAACCGGCCAAATTTTACTCATTAAGAACATTCCTCCAAATTACAGATTTGGAAGGTTATACGAGTTATACATAATAATGTCAATTTTTATTCAACGACGATTTTGTATTTACGGCCCGCGGCAGCGTTCTCGTTTGCCTTGAGGTTATTCAGCGCACGAATGAGCGGGGTCATTTGCCCTATTTGCGTACCATCGACAATCCTGATTTTTTCCGTTTTCAAACCGGTAATTTCATTGGCCGATAAATTACGCAGACTATAAGTCGTCGCCTTGAGCGCCTCGACTTCCTGCGCGGGCAGGTTTTTCGGTATAGCGAACTGCATACGGAAAACGGATCCCCCGCCCCAGCTAATCGCGACCAGTCTTAATGTGATCGGCGCCCCGTTCAATGTTGTATCGAACGACGCTGTAGCCGCATCATGTCCATTGATGGTGACCTTTTCAGGTGTCAACTGACGCTTTCCCTGCAGCCAGTCATACATAATATACGCCGCCGGATCGGCTGTATTCGCCTTAACCTGATCGACGACGATCAGGGCAGCGCCTGATTTGGAGGCGACGATCTGCTCAGGTGAATTCTGGATCTTGTAGCCTTGCGGCACCGAGAACGTGAACCCCAGTACCGGGTGATAAAAATTCGTTCCGCGCACAAAGCCCTGTTCCGGTGAATCGCCGTATGTCATGCCATCGATCGCGGCAAGGTAAGCCCCTGTTCCGCGCTCCTTGGCATTTTCCGGGTATTTCGCCGCATCGGCGGAGGCTGCCGCCACACGGCCCGCCGTTTGCGGGTGAGTTGCAAAGAAATTAGGCGTTTCTGTTTTTTCTTCTTTACCAGATTGCGATACCTGATACTGGTCCATAGCCGCTAGAAAATCCGATACGGCTTTCGGGTCATATCCGGCGCGGTCGAGATATCTAATGCCTAATACGTCGGCTTCTGTTTCCTGATCCCGGGAATAAGAACTGACATAGAGATTATTCCCGACATCAAGCATCTGTGTCACCGCCGAATTACCGATATACGCACCCAGCAATGTTGTCCCCAGCCCTGTCAGGACGCTCTGGGAATAACGGGCCGCGCTGTGACGTCCGGTGACGTGACCGATTTCATGGCCTAACACGCCTGCCAGTTCCGCCTCGTCATTGGCCACCGCCAAAAGACCGCGCGTTATATAGACATATCCGCCCGGAAGGGCAAAGGCGTTGACGACTGGGGAATCCAGAACAAAAAATTGATAACTGACATCGGCGCGTTCGGTATTTTTAGCAACTTTAGAGCCAACGGATGAAACATAATTTTGTAATTTTTGATCCTTGTACAGCCCGCCATATTGCTTGACGATTTCCTCATGCTGGCTGGCCCCGACTTGCGCTTCACTCTCGGCAGGCATAAGCCCGGTAAACTGGTTACGGCCCGTTGCCGGATTAACGCTGCAGGCACTTAAAACAAGGGATGAAATCAGGCCGCAGACCTGTAAAGACTTGCAAAACTTTCGATAATCCATAAATCTTCCCTATGCTCAAAAAATGTTTACTGGCTTGCCTAGCAACGCTCCTGTTTCTACCACAGGCTTATGCCGAGTCAAAATACGTTTCAGACAAAATCCCTGCCGGTTTTTTCCGGGAACTTGCCCAATCACCGGCAACGGTTAAAGTGACTAAAGTTATCGATCCTCTTACTTTCATGGGCGACGATAAGAATATCTATTCCCTGTCAGGCATTGAAGTGCCAAATCTTCAGACTGGCAAAAAAGATTTCACGCTTGAAGCCAGCAAGACCCTTGCGCTTCTGATCGAAGACAAAGATTTAAAACTCTACACAACCAAGACAAGGGATAAAGGCCGCATCAACAGGATGAACCAGATGCTGGTTCAGGCAGAGCTGAAGCAGGACCGCATCTGGATACAAGGCGAGATGCTGGCGGCTGGCCTTGCCCGTGTCAAAACAACATCGACAAATCCAGAATTGCGCGATGCCATGCTGGCTATCGAAACAAAAGCCCGCGCCGACAAAAAAGGCTTATGGGCAGACAGTGCCCTGCAGGTTCTGACACCAGAAACAGCCCCAGGACATGAGAATTCCTTTGCCATCATTGAAGGCGCACCCAAAGCGGCGGCTATAACGCGCAATATGATCTTCCTGAATTACGGAGATGATTATAAAAAAGATTTTACGGTTGGTATACCGACAAGCTTGCGCGTCGCATTTTCAAAAAACAATATCAACCCGCTGCAACTTGCGAATACAAAAATCCGCGTCCGCGGCTGGGTTCAATCTTATAACGGCCCGTTTATCGAGATCGATCATCCCGAACAAATAGAAATACTGGGCCGCATCAGCCCTTTTAATAAAGCACAAACGGAGCCTGCGCCAAATGCAACCGGAATGCGTACTATACAGATGCCAAAAGCGCCTGAGGTCGAAAAGCCTATTGAGCCGGAAATAGTAACACCGAAGAAAAAAAATGCCGCATATCCAAACCCATAGAGATTATGCGTCGGCACTGCATCCGCGCCCTCTTCGCGAATTATACCCGCCGATTACGCCCTATTCACAAGGCTTTATGGCCGTCGATATTCAGCACACGATCTACTGGGAGCAAAGCGGTAATCCCGAAGGTATTCCGGTTCTTGTTTTGCACGGCGGCCCTGGCGCAGGCGCTACTTCCACGCATCGCCGCTTCTTCGACCCCGAAGTTTACCGCATTATTATTTTCGATCAGCGCGGCGCAGGCAGATCACATATGCTCGGGAATTTGGACAACAACACGACCGCTTATCTGATCGCAGATATGGAAGCCCTTCGCAAACAATTGAATATTGAACGCTGGCATTTATTCGGCGGATCATGGGGAAGCACACTGGCTCTTGCCTATGCGATCGAGCACCCAAAGAGATGTATCAGCATGATACTCCGCAGTATCTTTTTAATGGAAGAAAGCGAAGTGCAATGGTTTATGTATGGCATGCGCACAATCTTCCCTGAAGCATGGGAAGATTTTGCGAATTTTATTCCTGAAAACGAGCGTAGCGATTTACTGGAGGCTTATTACAAGCGCCTGAACAGCGAAGACGTAAAAATTTCCATCGAGGCGGCCTTGTCGTGGAATGCTTATGAAAGCGCCTGCGCCTCCTTCTTTCCAGCCAGTCAGACAATCAATACGGATGAGCAACGATATTACGCGCTTGCCATGGCCAAGATCGAAGCGCATTATTTCTCGACCCAGCAAATGACCGGCGATAATGCCCTGCTTGGAAAAATCGACCGTATTCGCTCGATACCGGCAACAATCGTTCATGCCCGCTATGACATCGTCTGCCCGATCGACAGCGCGCACCGTCTGCATCTGGCATGGCCCGAAGCAGACTATGTAATTGTTCCGGATTCAGGGCATTCTTTTCTTGATCCGACGATGAGATCGCGCTTAATTGAAGCTACTGAAACGGCAAAGAATTTGGTTTAATAATAACATAAAAGACCTATTCTCTCTAGTCATCGCCTGAATGGCGAAGCCATTCTAAGGCGATCCATGATGCGGCAACCGTGACGTTGCCAGTCTGGCTTGGATTCCCCTAGAATTGCTTTGCAATTCGGGGAATGACGACAAAATTTAAACTAGGTAAACTCAAAGGAAGATAAAATGGATTTCCAAAGCCTGAAAACCGCCGATGTTAAAAACAAGTTTGTTCTGCTGCGTGTAGACCTGAACGTTCCGGCAGAAAATGGCGAGGTCACGGACACAACCCGTATCGACCGCTTGAAACCGACCATCGAGTTTCTGGCACAGATGGGAGCAAAGACAATTATCCTTTCTCATTTCGGTCGTCCGAAAGGCGTCACCCCCGAATTTTCATTAGAGTTCCTGTTGCCCGCGCTAGAAGAGAGCTGGGAGCGCACAGTAAAATTCGCTCATGACAGTATAGGCGAAGATGCACAGGCGGAACGCAATACCCTTAACCCCGGTGAAATTCTTTTGCTTGAGAATATTCGCTTTCATCCTGAAGAGGAAAAGAACGATCCTGATTTTGCGAAAGAATTGGCCAAGCTCGGCGATATTTACGTGAACGATGCCTTTTCTGCCGCCCACCGTGCGCATGCCTCGACCGAAGGCGTTGCCCACTTTCTGCCCACCTATGCAGGTTTTCTGATGGAAGAAGAACTAACGGCCCTCAATCGCGCGCTCGGCAAACCGGAACGCCCATTAGCCGCGATTGTCGGCGGTTCAAAAATATCCACCAAGCTCGACTTACTTAACAATCTGGTGACGAAAGCGGACTACCTGATTTTAGGCGGCGGCATGGCGACGACTTTTGCTTACGCGCTTGGCGCAGAAGTCGGCAAATCCCTTTGCGAACAGGATATGAAAGACCAGGCACTGGCCATCATGGAAAAAGCCAAGGCCAATAAATGCGAAATCATTCTTCCTGTTGACCGCATCGTCGTCAAAGAATTCGGCAAGAATGTGCCGTTTGAAACAGTCGACTCAAATTCTATTCCTGCCGATATGGAAGGCGTCGATATTGGACCTGAAGCGGTAAAAGCCGCTGGCGAAAAACTGGAAAAATGTAAAACCGTTATCTGGAACGGCCCGATGGGCGTATTCGAAGTCAAGCCTTTCGACAACGGCACAAATGGCATTGCGCAAATCGTCGCTGACCTGACAGAGTCAGGAAAAATCGTCAGCGTGGCTGGCGGCGGCGATACAGTATCGGCGCTTGAAAACGCAGGCGTTGCCGATAAGGTGACATATATGTCATCCGCTGGCGGGGCGTTTCTCGAATGGATGGAAGGCAAAACTTTGCCGGGTGTGGCGGCCTTATCGCAGGCGAAAAAAGCGGCTTAAGTTATTTTCTACAGCTTGCATGTCATTCCCCGAATTGCACAGCAATTCTAGGGGAATCCAGAAGCGGCACCATGGATCGCCTTAGAATTACTTCGTAATTCAGGCGATGACAGTAATTTTTTTGAACATCTATTGTTTTTTCCCCGCGAAGGCGGGGATCTCGGCTAGGCACTTATTTCTGATCGTCGCCTTCGCGGGGAAAGCACTAAATGCACTTCATTGCTTTACTGGACTAAACTTTATACTGCGCCATTATTTTGAGGGACTGCTCATAACCGAGGCCTTCAAAATAAGCAACCGCCATATTGAATGCGACAGGATCCGTTCTGTCGGCACTGCCGCGAAGTTTTCCGGTCATCAGATAGACAGAAATAAAATCATCGCGTGTCATACGCTGGCTGCGCAGCAGCGCCGCAAGACCATGACCATTTTCAGGCTTTAATAGCTCAATGATTTTAGGCGAGCGTATCGATGCAACACTGGAAAGTTGCGCGATAAAAGACGAAATCTGGCCACGTTTGAGCGTTTTGATCATCAGCTCGGTTGTCAAAAGCCCTTTCTCTCTAAATAGATTGGCAGCCTTAATCATGGCTGGTGTCGGCTCGAAATCATTCTTCGTTTCATGAGAAAACTCCTGCAGGATATCTTTTACAGACTCCAGAACGCTCAATTCATTATGCAAGGAAGAAGAGATGGTTTTCTCCATTTCCTGACCGACAAGCGCGTATATTTTACGAACGATCGTATCGGGGATATCCTGTCTAGTCAGCAATGGGCGAGCAACATCTTTCGATTTTTCTGCGAGCTCAGTCAGTACACCAAGGGCAAAATTGCTGAAATGGACAGTATCGTTTTGCGCCAGCGTCGTTGCCGTTGCAATATCCCGTGTATCGGCCAAGGCATCGACAACAGGTTCATTGAGATTTTGACGGGCGGCGATCGCCTGCCAGTAGCCGGAGTCTTTCGACTGAATGAGATATAAAAGATCAAGGTCGTTCAAAACAGGCGAACTGCGCAGGATAGTTTCCGCCACACCGATTTCATCCTGTGCCATAAAGAGAACGAGGCGAAGCGGCGCATTTTCGAGAACGGAAAGTCTTTCCGCTACAGCCTGACGCAAATCTTTTTCGGCCTGACGCATCAGGTTGATCAGAATATCTGCGATTAATTCTTTTTCTGTTTGCTTCAGGTCCATTGCCAGAAGGCCGGACACGATATGTGACAGCTCGGAGCGTGCTTCCGGTTGCTTGTCTTCTGCCAACTGATAAATACGGTGACTATCGTAAAGCCGAACCAATAAAGGTTCTACGTCTTTTGTGTGTCCCAGCGTGCCCCAAGCCATAATCGCTTCCCTAATTTTCAAGTCTAGGTTCCTCACACCGCCAGTGGGATAGTTAAATTTTAAAAATGACCGCCCCTGTTGCTGGTCATTTCCACACGCCCTATTTTTCGAATTTCTATGAATTCTTTTTATTAGTCTTCCCTATTATGCGCCCCAAAGATTTACAGACAATTAATATCGAAAATATCTCAAATTAAAAATAACTGGGGGTAGCTGAAACGATTTCTTAAGATCTTTTGTAATAAACTGGGAATCATCATAAACATTTAGGGAACTTCTCGGGGCACATGGTTACTCTTTCTCCAGTCACCACTTCTACAGTGAATGTAAATCCTTATCGCGAACAGCAAGCTGTCCGCGACGAAACTGCTGTAAAAGAAAGGCTCCAAGCGAACCAGTCTTCAACATCCAGTCTTTCCAAAACCGAGAATAATACCCAGAAAAACTACCGCCAGCAGCAGGATTTCGCCGATGCCCGCCTGCCCGATCCGACGTCAAACGTCAACGGCAACCGTCGCGGCAGCTTGCTGGATTTGTCCGTTTAATAAAATTACAAATTAATCAGTTCTTGCTTTCCCCGCGCAGGCGGGGATCTTTGTTTGCATCAGATTCCCGCTTTCGCGGGAAAAACACTATTGAAACGCCACTTCGTTGAAACTGCGAAGCTTACGGCTATGCAGCTTTTCAGGGCCAATTTCACGCAAAAGCGCCATAGTTAAAAGACCGATCTGCAAATGTTGGTCAACCCTGTTACGATAGAAGCTCTCGGCCATACCCGGCAATTTTAGCTGTCCGTGCAAAGGCTTATCCGAAACACATAATAATGTGCCGTAAGGTACGCGGAAGCGGAAGCCATTAGCGGCAATAGTGCCGGACTCCATATCGAGCGCGATCGCCCGGCTCTGGCTTAGCTTCATGTTCTGGCGGATAGCCGGGCGGAGCTCCCAGTTCCGGTCATCGACAGTGGCGACCGTCCCTGTACGCATAATTTTCTTTAGATCATAACCATTTAGCCCGGTTACCTGAGAAACCGCCTGCTCAAGCGCGATCTGAATTTCGGACAAGGCCGGAACAGGAATGCTCGGGTGAAGGTCACGGAATAAGACATTGTCTTCGCGCAGATATCCATGAGCCAGAACGTAATCGCCGATGCTTTGGGAGTTTCGAAGCCCGGCACAGTGGCCGAGCATGAGCCAGGCATGGGGGCGCAACACCGCGACGTGATCGGTGATGGTTTTGGCGTTTGACGGGCCGACGCCGATATTGATCATCGTGATACCTGAACCATCTGCGCGCTTAAGGTGATAGGCCGGCATTTGTGGCATACGTCTTAAATGCTCACCCTCTTCATCTGACGGTAAGCCCGGGATATTGCGATTATAAGTGACTTTGTTGCCCGGCTCCGCGAAAGATTCATATTCATGGCTGCCGTTGGTTTCATTCTGCACCATCGCCTGCGTGCAAATGCGGGAAAACTCATCGATGTAGAACTGGTAGTTCGTCAGGATGACGTAGTTTTGGAAATGTTTAGCGCTCGTTCCGGTATAATGTTTCAGGCGCATGATACTTAAATCCACGCGCGGCGCTGTAAATAGCGACAAAGGTGACGGCTGACCTTCTTTGATAGAATAGGTTCCGTTCGCGATCTCGTCATCCATCAAGGTAAGATCGGGTATATCGAAGATATTGGGCAACATCTCCATGTGCTCACGGGTCAGGTCTTTCTCTATGTGGAAGCCCTCGCCCAGAGCGAAATGAATAGGAATTTTGACATTGCTGACGCCGATCTCTATCTCGTCATTATGCGTTGCCAGCAGCAGATTCATCTGGTCAAGATAATAGCGATCGTAAATATCCGGACGGGTAACGGTTGTTTCATAAACGCCGGGGTGAGAAACAAAGCCGTATGAAAGCCTTGTATCAAGGCGACGGGAGTCATCAACCTTAAGGCGCATATATGGATAACAGGCAGAAATGCGTTCTTTCTCGATCTGGGTGGACAGACCGAATTCGCGGAAAGCTTCGCGCAGGAAAGTGGAATTCGTGTCGTAAATTTCTTTGATATAGGAATAAGCGTCTTCGGCTTTGGAAAATTTTTTGGCTCTGAAGGCCTTGGGTGTCTTGATCATAAATGTCCTTTATTTTCAGTATACTAAAAATAAAGACTTTAAGAAAGTCCCACTAACGCCTTGGCAAAGGCTTCCGGCCTGAAAGGCTGTAAATCTTCGATCCCCTCGCCGACGCCGACGGCGTAGACGGGAATGCCGAATTGCTCGGCCAGAGCAACGACGACGCCGCCTTTAGCGGAGCCATCAAGCTTCGTCACGACCAGGCCAGTGATCTGAACCATGCTCATAAATGTTTCAACTTGAGAAATGGCGTTCTGGCCAGTTGTAGCGTCCAGAACCAGTAAAATTTCATGAGGAATGGTTTCGTTTTTCTTCTTTATAACGCGTATGATTTTTTGCAGCTCTTCCATCAGATTGGTTTTATTCTGCAAACGCCCCGCCGTATCGATCATCAGTATATCAGCCCCATCGGCAACAGCTTTTTCATAGGCTTCAAACGAAACCGCCGCCGCGTCAGCGCCAATGTCTTTAGCAATAAGTGGCGACATCGTACGATCCGCCCAGACTTTAAGTTGCTCGATAGCCGCCGCCCGGAACGTATCCGCCGCCGCGATGATGACTTTCTTTTTAAGCTTGAAATGCAGCAGATGCGCGAGCTTGCCGATAGTGGTTGTTTTACCGGCTCCATTAACGCCACAGATCAGATAAACGCGCGGCCCGTCTTCAGGTTTTTTCGTTTCAAGCGCATAGGCTGATTTTTTGAGTATTTCAGCAATGTCCTGCGCAAGAATAGATTTTACTTCGTCAGGCGTTACATCTTTTTCAAATTTACGCGCACGGAACTGATCGACCAGCATCGCGGCTGTCTTCGGACCAAGATCGGCTTCGATAAGAATATCTTCAAGCGTTTCGTAACTTGCGGTATCGAGCTTGCGTTTAAACAAATCGCTTAAACCTAAGTCCAGTTTATTGGAAGATTTGGAAAGGCCTTTGCTTAATTGAGAGAACCAACCGCCGCCATTATCGCCTTCTTCGCGCGTTTCACGCGCAGCGATTACATTGTCCGGGATAGGCGTAACTTCAATAGCGTCGATAATCTCAGAATCCGTTTCTTCAAGACTATGTTTAACATCTGCCGAAATGCCGACTTCGTTTTCGATGACGGGTTCGAGATCGGGCTCACGCGGATGATGCAGGATTTTATCATCCCGTTCGTCCTGCTCCTGCGCCGAGGCGTTATTTTTCTTACGCCAGAAAACCATTATAAAATCCTTTGTGTGATATCTATATTTTCCGCCCTGAAGCCTGAAAGGTCAAGCGGCAATCTCACATTTGTCATTCCCCGAATTGCATAGCAATTCTAGGGGAATCCATCTATCCGCATCTCAAAGGCTGCACCATGGATCGCCTTAGAATGGTTACACCATTCAGGCGATGACAATATTCCCTATTAAATGAGAATTCTCTATTCCTGTAATATTAATGTTAGCAAGACTTCCAACAGGTAAGTTTTGATTGAGCTTTACCGAGGCAAAATGCTCGGTGCGACCTATATTATCATTCTCGATAATAATCTGGCGATTGAAACCAACATGGGATTTTAAAAAGCGTTCCATTTGCACTTCACCTAATGCCCGAAGCTTTGCTGCGCGTGCTTTGCGAATAGGTAAATCGACTTGCGGCATTTTCGCCGCAGGCGTTCCGGGGCGCGGAGAATACGGGAAGATGTGCAGAAAAGTTAAATCGCAATCACGCACGAGATTATAGGTATTCTCAAACATCTCATCAGTTTCCGTCGGGAAGCCTGCGATAATGTCGCAACCGAAAACCATATCGGGGCGATAGCTTCTGGCGCGGTCGCACATGGCAATCGCGTCATGGCGCAGATGGCGACGCTTCATACGTTTTAAAATCATATCGTCGCCTGCCTGCAAACTCATATGCAGATGCGGCATCAGGCGCGGTTCTTCGGCTATCAAGCGCCAAAGATCGTCGTCAATTTCTACGGGATCAAGCGAGGACAGGCGCAGGCGTGGCAGTTCCGGCACAGACGTGAGAACACGGCGTATCATTTGGCCTAAGGTCGGTTCGCCCGGTAAGTCTTTGCCGTAGGATGTAACGTCCACTCCGGTCATAACAATTTCATTAAATCCAGCAGCGACAAGTTTACGAACCTGTTCGGTAATTTCTTCAACTGTCACGGAACGCGAATTTCCGCGGCCATAGGGAATGATGCAGAACGTGCAGCGGTGATCGCAGCCGTTTTGTACTTGAATAAAAGCGCGTGAGTGACCTTCGAAACCTTCGATCAGGTGCGACGCGGTTTCGCGTACCGACATGATATCGTTGACGATAAGTTTTTCGTCTTTTTTCAGGCCCCATGTTTCGGCTTTTAATTTCATGTCATTGCCGATGACCTGATCGACTTCCGGCATATCGGTAAACATTTTCGGATTGATCTGGGCCGCGCAACCCGTGACGATAATCTTCATATCCGGATTTTCTTTACGCGCTTTGCGGATAGCCTGACGCGCTTGACGCTCGGCTTCCAACGTCACCGCACAGGTATTGAAAATCATCGAATTTTCCAAACCTGCATCTTTTGCATGGCCCTTCATCACCTCGCTTTCATAAGCATTGAGGCGGCAACCAAAGGTCTGGATTTTAGGCTCGGTGGACATAGCGGAGTTATGCGATATTTTGAGGTTTAATTCATCAAAAAAGAAACTTGTCATTCCCGCGAAGGCGGGAATCCCCCTATTTGACAGGAATCAAGAGAGATCCCCGCCTTCGCGGGGACGACACTATTGGGATGAAATAAAATACTTCCCTGAAAAGACGTATTCAAAGCCGCCTGTCATTAAAACATGACCATCGCTTTCGCGCCATTCGATGTCTAAAGGGCCGCCATCCATGATGACGTTAACTTTGCGCTTGGTCAGTCCGCGGCGGATGGCGGCGACTGCCGTGGCACAGGCACCTGATCCGCAGGCCAGTGTAATCCCCGCTCCGCGTTCCCAGACGCGCATGCGGACTTTTGAACGGTCAATAACTTCGACAAATTCTATATTGGCGCGTTCGGGAAAAAGCGGATGGGTTTCCAGTTGAGGCCCGAAGTTTTCAATCTTTTGCTTTTCGACATCCGAAATGAAAAAAACCGCATGGGGATTGCCCATATTGACCGCAACAGGATCGGAAAAAGGTCCGGCGGAGATTTTTAAATGAAGCGTATCGCGTTCATGGGCCAAGGGGATTTGATCCCAGCCAAGCTTGGCCTCGCCCATATCGACGGTGATGGTTTTATCATCGACGCGGATGCATTTCAGAAGGCCGGAAATCGTTTCGAGAACAATTTTCTTATTATCCTTTTCTTTCAAAATGATGTCCGCAATACAACGCGTGGCATTGCCGCAAGCCCCGGCTTCGGACCCGTCCGGGTTATAAATCCGCATAAAGGCGTTCGCTTTTGAGGAAGCCTCTATCACGATCAACTGGTCACAACCGATTCCGAAACGGCGGTCGCTGATATTCTTTATAATGGCCTGATTTAGCCCGAGATCGTTTTTCCGGGCATCCAGAACCACGAAATCGTTACCAAGAGACTGCATTTTAAGGAAAGAAATCATGTCCTACACTTAATAGGAGAAAGCATAGGTGTCACGGGGGAATTTAAAAATCGTACTCGTCTTTTGACTGTATCTTACCCCGCTTATGCGCCTTGCTGTTCAGCTTGGACCATTGTTTAAAGCGATCTCGCAAATTACTGTCATCCAGATTGCCTACATCAATTCCTTCCGTGTTATGGGACCAGCGCATCCCAAGAGCGAATATTAAAAATATAATGGAAGCAACCAGTAGAAGCGTCTTTCCTTCACCGCCATGAAAAATGATATCAACGAAGACAAATGCCGCGAAAGCAATGGCCAAAATGACATTAAAATCAGAATTTGAATGTCTGTAGCTTGGAGAAACTGCCATTAACAGCTTATGAACCGCATCGCCCAGAAATTTATCCATAACTCCCCCTGTGAGCTAAAAACATCCGTTTATTCTACGATAGATGCGCTTAAAACTATCTAAATATTGACTTCCCCACATCTTTTACCTATAAAAACGTCAAATTTAAATCCCACTACGTCTGAATCGACGTGCCTGAGGGTACCCCCCAATCTGCGAGGTTTCGCTCATTGGGGCTAAACTGTATTGAGGTTTTGAATGTTTCAGTCACTAAGTGACAAACTAGGTAACGTATTCGACAAGCTTCGCGGACGCGGCGCTTTAACGGAAGAAGACGTCAATCTGGCCTTGCGCGAAATCCGCGTGGCCTTGCTGGAGGCCGATGTCGCGCTTCCGGTCGTTAAAGACTTCGTCGAGCAGGTTCGCGGAGCCGCCGTCGGTCAAGACATTATCAAATCTGTCTCCCCTGCGCAGCAGGTCGTCAAGATCGTCAATGACGAGATCATCAAGTTATTGGGTTCGGACAATGTCGAGTTGTCTTTCACTGGCGTTCCGCCTGTTGCCTATTTGATGGTGGGCTTGCAGGGTTCAGGTAAAACGACCTCTACCGCCAAGATCGCCAAATTCCTGACCGACAAGAACCGTAAAAAAGTTTTGATGGCGTCGCTTGATACACAGCGCCCTGCCGCGCAGGACCAGTTGGCCTATCTCGGTACACAAACGAATATCGCCACATTGCCTATCATAAAAGGCCAGACACCTGTTGAAATTGCCAAGCGCGCAATGGAAGCCGGACGCTTAGAAGGTTTCGATATCGTTATCCTTGATACGGCGGGCCGCCTATCCATCGACGAAGTGTTGATGGATGAAGTCGTTAAAATCCGTGATCTGACCAAACCTGTCGAAACACTTTTGGTTGTTGACGCGATGACAGGTCAGGACGCCGTGAATACAGCGCGTATCTTTAATGAGCGCGTCGATGTATCCGGTATCGTCATGACCCGTATCGATGGTGATGCGCGTGGCGGTGCCGCCATGTCTATGCGCGCCGTTACCGGCAAGCCGATCAAGCTTTTGGGTACAGGTGAGAAATGGGATGCGATTGAGCCGTTCCATCCTGACCGTATTGCGTCGCGTATTCTTGGCATGGGCGATGTTGTCTCCCTCGTCGAACGCGCCGTTGAAACGATCAATCAGGAAGACGCCGCCGCTATGGCCGCGAAATTCGAAAAAGGCAAATTCGATTTCAACGATATGCTGTCCCAGTTTCAGCAATTGAAGCGCATGGGCGGTATGGGATCGATTATGAAGATGCTGCCGGGCCTTGGTAAAATGGCCGACCAGATAGATGGCGCGAATATCGACAATTCAATCATGAAACGTCAGGAAGCGATGATCCTGTCGATGACCAAAGCTGAGCGCGCCAAGCCTTCCCTTCTAAATGCATCGCGCCGTAAGCGTATTGCTGCAGGCTCCGGTATGACGGTCAATGACGTCAACAAGCTCGTCAAACAATATGAGCAAATGGAAACCGTCATGAAGAAAATGCGCAAAATGGGCATGGGCGGAATGATGTCGGCTATGAAAGGTTTCATGGGCAAGGACGATCAGGACAAGCTCGAAATGATGCGCGAAGAGCAAGGCCTGCCGCCGATGCCTGGAATGCAAGGCATGAGCGGAATGCCCGGGATGCCGGGAATGGGAATGCCGGGTTTCGGTGGTTTCCAGCGCGGTGGAACGAAAAAGAACCGCCGAAAATAAAAATTACTAATTTAAACACAAACCAAAACTAAAACTCGAAAGGACTAAAAACTATGGCTATCAAAATCAGACTATCCCGTCAGGGTCGTAAAAAACTTCCATACTACGCAATCGTCGTAGCGGACAGCCGCAATCCACGCGACGGCCGCTTCATCGAAAAAGTAGGAAGCTACAACCCGCTTTTGAACAAAACAGATGAGAAGCGCGTTGTATTGAACACAGAGCGCGTACAGCACTGGCTGTCACAAGGCGCACAAGCAACTGACCGCGTTGCCATTTTCCTTGGCAAAGCCGGATTGATTGCAATGCCAGCTCAAAAACAAAGCATCGCTAAAGCACAGCCAAAAGCAAAAGCTGTTGAGCGCGCAAAAGAACGTGCAGAAAAACAGGAAGCTCGTGAAGAAGCTGCCCGCGAAGCCGCTGCAGCCCCTGCTCCAGCTCCTGAGCCGGAAGCAGAAGCCGCTCCTGCTGAAGAAACAGCTGCTTAATTAATGAACGCTAACGCCATGAGTAAAGTTTGTATTGCTAAAATCCGAACAGCTCATGGCGTCCGCGGCCTTGTGAAAGTCGATTGCTTTCTCGAAGACCCGTCCGAACTTGCCAGTTACAATCCCTTGATGACCGCTGATGATAAACCCGTCACGCTCATCCTTAAAAATTCCGCCAAAGGTCAGTTTATTGCCGAGATCAAAGGCATTACCGACCGCAACGATGCCGAGAAATTCCGCAACATCGAATTATTCATAGACCGTGACCGACTTCCAGAAACCGAGGATGAATTCTATCATCAGGACCTCATAGATCTGCCCGTACAAAACAAAGACGGCATCGCAATTGGTAAAGTTCTGGCCGTCGAAAATTTTGGCGCTTCCGATTTACTTCACATACAGCGGATCGAGGGGAAAAGTTTTTACCTGCCCTTCATGGAGCCTTATGTCGGCGAGATCACAGAACAATTCGTAACCGTCGATCAAATCGAAGAGTTTCTGGAATGACGTGGAAGATCAATATCCTCACCCTTTTCCCTGATATGTTTCCGGGTTTTCTAGGTGTATCTGTGACAGGCCGCGCACATAAAGAAAATATCTGGGATTACCAGGCCATCAATATCCGCGACTTCGCCCATGACAAACATAAAACCGTTGATGACGTGCCTTTCGGCGGCGGCGCGGGCATGGTGATGAAACCCGATATCGTCGAGGCAGCCATCCTTTCCATCCCTGATCCGGGCCGAAAAATTTACATGAGCCCGCGTGGCGTTCCGTTGACACAGAGTCTGGCACAGGAATTTTCCAAAGAAGAAAACCTGACGATTTTATGCGGTCGTTACGAAGGCATCGATCAGCGGGTTCTGGATGCTTATGGTTTTGAAGAAATAAGTATCGGGGACTATGTCCTGACTGGCGGAGAACAAGCGGCGATGATCCTCATGGATTCGGTGATCCGCCTCCTCCCCGGCGCGGTCGGTAATGCCGAAACGCCGGGCGATGAGAGTTTCAGTGAGGGATTGCTGGAATACCCCCATTATACCCGGCCTGCTAGCTGGACGGATTCTTCGGGGGAAACCCGGGATGTCCCCGCCGTTTTGACCTCCGGGCACCACGGAAATGTCGATAAATGGCGTAAATTGCAGGCGGAAGAGCTCACACGAGCCAAAAGGCCCGATTTATGGTCCAAATATACGAAAAAGCCTTGATAGTTTGGCCCTAATAACGTTATAAAACCCTCGCTTTATAAATCACCAATGGCATCGTCAATGAAGGCGGTCCTCTAATAGGAGCATAACATGAATACAGTACAAAAATTCGAAGCCGATCAACTGGCGAAACTCACAGAAGGCAAAGCGCCTATTCCTGAGTTCGGTCCAGGTGACACACTTAAAGTTTCCATCAAAATTATCGAAGGTGAGCGCGAGCGTATCCAGGCGTATGAAGGCGTCTGCATTTCCCGCATGGGCACAAACATCAACGCGAAATTCACCGTTCGTAAAATCTCTTACGGCGAAGGCGTAGAACGCGTATTCCCTCTTTTCTCCCCGCGTATCGAGAAAATCGAAGTCGTCCGTAAAGGTAAAGTCCGTCGTGCGAAACTTTACTACTTGCGTGGCCTGCGTGGTAAGTCTGCCCGTATTACCGAGAAAACAGAAGCTCGCGTTGCCGATGAAAACCAATTGACAGCTACACAAAAAGCAGCAGCTAAAAAAGCCGCTAAAGCTGAGAAAAAAGCTGCACCGAAAGAAGTGAAAACTTCCAAGGCGTCTAAAGCGAAAGCTGCCGCAGCTGCTGCAGAAGCGGCAAAAACAGCGGAATAAGCTGAACACATAGAGATGAGAAAAACCGCCCTGATAGGGCGGTTTTTTTATTTTGTCTCCTCTCCCTCCGGGAGAAGGCTTTATTAATGCACTACAACCAGACGCGCTTCCAGATCGAGCACCGTTCCATCTATGCGCTGACTGCTCAATGTAACGCTGTTCTGATTGCTGAAAGCTTTAGTCATGGTGCCGCTGATGTGACCGATCAGCATTTGTTTGTTGTTGAGAAGCGCATGAACATTACCTGTCGCCTCTTCATAGATGATCGTCTCAGCACGAACGAAGTTTGGATCGTCGAACGAAATACCCACCGCGCCACGGTCATTGCATTGAAAACTTGAATTCACTGAAAGCATATAAACAAAATCCCTGTAAAGTTACCCTTACAAGGATTGTGCATATGCGAGATTAAAATGATCTAAGGATTAGATAAAATTTTATGGATTAAGGAGTTGGAGCCTTCGGATAGTAAACACCATGTTCTTCTCCATCATTAGAGGCAATAACGCATTTAGTGATTTTGCCGTCTTTAGAATGGACATTTAAGCCAAGTTCAGGCGTTCTATCTAGGTTACCCCATGTATAAGATGATGTCGTATCTTCATTATGAATTCTATTTGTTTCATATATAACTTCACCGGTTTTAAGCTGTACAATGCTGTATCCGCCTTCACCATTTTCCTGACATGAAGCTTCATCGGGACCCGCATATTTCTGAGGAGGATTACATCCCGCCAAAGTCGCCATAAGCGCAACAGGAGCAAAGTAAGAAGAAATTTTATTTTTCATGAAGACCACCTACACATTAAATTTTAGTTAACATAATGATTTAACATTTAATCGTCAACAAAATTATGCTGCCGGCGTTGAATTATTACAGTTTGATGCTTTATACAATAAGCATCAGTTATTTAAGGAGCTTCCTTTGCTAACCAAACCACGCACTTTGTTCGAAAAAATCTGGGATGACCATATCGTCCATAAGGGTCAGGACGGCACCTGCCTGATCTATATCGACCGTCATCTGGTCCATGAAGTAACCTCCCCGCAGGCTTTTGAGGGGCTCAAACTAGCCAAACGCAGACTTCGCCGGACGGACGCTACCCTCGCCGTTGCCGACCATAACGTGCCGACCAG
>QFOT01000183.1 GCA_003241285.1 Micavibrio aeruginosavorus | reverse complement strand
ATTGGCTTTGGCAGACATCAAAACCAGACCGGCCTCTACTTCAGAACATTTTTTTTCATTTTTTTTGTACAGTTGTTGTCTGCACAACAACATCTGCCAAAACTGCAGCTTAGTCCAACCAAAAAGAATCCTCATGCATTTTTAATTTTTAACAGCTCTAAATTTGCTTTTATTCTCTGCCTTTTGGTCGATTAATTAATCATCACCCATTAATGTAAGCGTGTTTGTACTGCTACTATAGGGTGAGGTTAATTTGCTTAAAAATTTAAACATTTGCCCGGCAACAAGTAGGGCAAAGTAAAGCGTAACTGAGCGAATAAACTGAGCTAATTTAAATTAAATTGTAGTAAATTGAAAAGACTAAAGTGACTAATTTTCTACAAAAGCTTATTGCAAAAAAGAGAGCACTTACCTTTAATTGTTCTCCTTTTGTTCCTACGTCTGTCCCACGGTACCTCATACCGGTACCAATACACTCCAGTCCTTGAAAAATTCAAATTCGGTTTGTTTTTTGAACACAGATTATAGCCTGTCTCCAAAACCCTTGAATTATTAAGGCATGAATCGGCTTTGGGCAGGTTCCCAGGGTAAAAACGGGCGCTGTTTGCCGGAATTTCTATGCCTATCTCTTGAAAATGCGGAGTTTGGGACAGGGCTGTCATGGAGCAGGCATAAACCTTATCATTTTCGCTTTTAAGCAACACAAGCTCCAGATCAGGCGCTTCAAACGCATCAGCCTTGAACACATATTTGGTCTGTACCGGCGCTGAATTAGCGCAAATCATGACATTATCGAGATAAACGGGAAGATCGCGTGACCAGTCTTCGCGATTCTTCATTGAGCGTATGGATAGTTCCTGCAGATCCGCGATTTGCTCGGCAGCAGGGGCGGCGGGCTGCGGCGGGTAATTTTCTGCTTTTTTATCCTCCTTTTTACAGGCTGATAATGCGAGAAGTGCCATGGTGGCGATCAGGAATTTATGTTTCATGCTTCTTCAAACATATAGCCAGCACGTTCATCCAAAGTAGGCGTCCGGCGCTGGCGCGTGATTTCCAAGAAGCCGAGTTTTGTAAAGCCGTGGATTTGTACCGTACAGGGGTCGTCGTTAAATAAATTCTCGACCTGGGTAATAAGAAGCTTGCGCTCCTTTTCGTCTTTCATATTGATAAAGTCGATCATGATCGCGCCGCCAAGATTGCGGATACGGATGTGGCGGGCGATTTCTTTTGCCGCTTCCAGATTCACATTCAGGTTACTGTTGCGGTCAGCGCCGCGATTGATATCGACAGCGGTCAGCGCCGCCGTACTTTGCAGGATAACATTGCCGCCGCCTTGAAGCATCACATAAGGCTGGAACAACTGCCCAATGGGCTTAATGAGGTCGTGGTGGTCGAAGAGGGCAAGATCGGTCGTCGCATTCTTCAATTCAATCGGTTTTATTTTTGGAAGCAGATCGGGCGCAAATAATTCGCACCAGTCCTCGGCAGTCTGGAAATGCTCCATGATAACGACCTCGATCGTCCGGATTTGCTGGTCGGCATTATCAGAAAGGGCGCGTTGCAGCGCATCGGGACCTTCCATGATCAGCGCGGACTCAGTGCCTGCGGCATGCTCGATCAAGCCGTCCCAGATGGCTTTAAGAATTTTGGCTTCGCGTATCAGCATGTCGCTTTGCGTATTGGCAGCGGAGGCGCGCAGGATACAGCCATGGACATCGGCCAGTTTGGCGACCATATCTTCGAGCTGTTTGCGCAATTTTTTATCACGAATGCGCGATGATATACGATTTGAATCGTCAAGCGGCGTGTAAATCAGATAGCGGCCCTGAATGGCGACATCCATACTGACAACGGGGGATTTATCTTCGAGTTTTCGATTGTCTTCGAATTCCGGCTCTAAATAACTTTGCTTGGCTTGGACCAGAATATGCTGTCCGGGTTTTAACAGCTTGCCAATCGGACAATCGATGTGTCGATACGCTCGATCTTCGCCCAGTAAATCGAGCCCCAGCGGACTCGCTCATGGATCGGGTCAACTTCAAGACTTTCGATCTGGCCGCGATCTGTCGCAACCACCCATAGCATGCCTTGTTGTTCTTCGATAATTATATCCAAGCCTATTTTTCCTTCTGGAAGAAACCTGCGCCGGTCAGCATCTGCACTGTATCATAAATGGAAAGCCCGACAATATTTGAATATGAACCCGTAATTGACTTTATATGAGCGGCGCATAAGCCCTGAATGGCATAACCTCCGGCTTTCCCTAAACCCTCTTTACTCTCAACATAAAATTCGATTTCGCTGTGCGTCAGATGCTTAAACTGGACAGAGGTCGTGATAAGGCGAGAGAGTTTTTTCCCATGAGGCGTCAGGATGCAGATGCCGCCGAAAACTTTATGGCGGCGCCCGCTCAGCAGCTTAAGGCAATCGCGGACCTGTTCATCGGTGTCAGCCTTAGGGAGAATACGGCGGCCACAGGCGACAACTGTATCGGCAGCCAGAATAAAATGATCGGTGGATTTTTCAATCGCGTTGGCTTTGCCAATGGCAAGGCGCAGCGCGTGAGGGCCCGGCAGCTCGCTTTTTAATTCGCTCTCGTCTATGTCGGCGGGAATTATTTTATCAGGGATGATGCCGCTTTGCTTCAAAAGCTCCACGCGGCGCGGAGAGGCTGACGCTAAAATTAGCTTGGACTTATTTCTCACGGAAAATAATGCGGCCTTTGGTCAGGTCGTAAGGCGTCATTTCAACGACGACGGTGTCGCCTTGCAAAACGCGAATACGGTTCTTGCGCATTTTCCCGGCAGTATGCGCCAGAATTTCGTGGTCGTTTTCCAGCTTTACGCGGAACATGGCGTTCGGCAGAATTTCCGATACGACGCCTTTGAATTCAATCAGGTCTTCTTTAGCCATTGGTTTTATATAATCCTAAGTTGGAAGGTGTTTTTAGAACCGTTTGGACTAAAAAGCAACCCGATTCGGCCTCTTAACCCACCAGTAAACGGTGTCCATTCAGGTGCAAAACGCATATTAAGGTAAAAAACCGCCTTGCGGTTTCAAAATCCATCTCAATTTTCTCTTCAAGACGTTCCATCAAAAGGGTTGCGCCTTCGTTATGGATTCCGCGCCGCCCCATGTCTATGGCTTCCAGTTTATAGGGATCAGTAGCGCGGATCTGCTCATAGCTTTCCACCATCATAAAATAATCCTGAATGAGTTTCTTGTAGGGGCGGGGGGAGATCGCGAGCAAGGGCAAATCGACATTGGTGGCATCTTTCAGCCGGAATACAAGGTAACCATCCTCGATCGAAAGGCGTAGCTTATATGGACCGTCGGGTTCTTTCAGATACTTGAAGTAGTTGAATTCAAGAAGTCCGGCGATTGCCTGTTCGCGCTCACCTTGCAGCATGTTGATCTGGCTATCGGGAACATCGACAATAATTTCGATCAGCCTGTCGGTTGAAACGCTCACTTCACGGCCTTACGGAATTTTTCGATCCATTGCTTGATCTCGGCAGGGCGGGTTTTCAGCGAGGTACGGTTGACGACGAGATATGATGTGATATCAAGAATTTTTTCAACTTCGACAAGGCCGTTGGCTTTGAGCGTCGCGCCGGACGACACCAGGTCGACAATGCGCTTGGCAAGATTGAGATTAGGGGCAAGCTCCATCGCGCCGTTGAGCTTGATGCATTCAACCTGCACGCCGAGCGCATTATAATGCTTGGCGGTCAAATACGGATATTTGGTGGCGACGCGGATATGCCCTGTCGGCTCATTCGTCGCGGCATCTTGAGTTTTCATGGCGACCGATAAATGGCAGGAACCGATTTTCAAATCGACCGGCGCGTAAATTTCGGAATAATCAAACTCCTCGATCACGTCATTGCCGACCACGCCCAGATGCGCAGCACCAAAAGCGACAAAAGTTGCCACGTCGAAAGCACGCACACGGATCAACTCGACATTCTTGATATTTGTTTTGAATTGCAGGGCGCGGCTGTTGTCGTCATAGAAATCTGGATCTGGAACCAGGCCGCATTTTTTAAACAGCGGGTTTAGCTCTTTTAAAATGCGCCCCTTGGGCACGGCGATGATGGTTTGTTCCTGTGACATGCTTATTGAATAACATGGCTACGCCGCCTAATGCAATGCGGGGCATCTGTCATTGGCGGGATAGATAAGCGGATCTTTGTAAGGCTTAAAATCAAACTGGGAGAAGCCTTTGATCGTGTCGTTATATTCCCGAACAGCGATTTGACGCCATGATTCCCACATTTCCAGTAATTCGGGGCTTTGCAAGCTTACATTTTCGCTATCGCAAAGGAATTCATACATGTCATCAATGTGATTTTTCCTGAAAACAGGCTCTTTTTCCCGTCCCCAAAGGCCGGACGCGCATTGAATAAAATCGGTCATTGTCATTGCATTGCTCAGCAGATGAAAATCCTGAATCCTGATACCTAAAGAACGTAAATAGGCTTCATCCGTGACTTGATTGGTATAGGCGTCATGAATAAGATTTACATTTTCATCATAGGCTTTATGAGAGGCTTCATAGTCATGGGCCAAAACCGCATGCGCAAAAACATATTTAAGAGCATTTCTGCTTAATGCTTGCCGCTGGTTCATCAGAAAAGACATCGGATTGACAGCGCTTTGGGCCAATGAATAAAAAGCATCGTAACTCGGAAACCCGTCTTCCAGAATAAGATATGTCGTATTGAAAGTATCGACTGCGTTGGACGGGATTGATATGGTTTCGATAAGTTTTCCCTTGTCAAAAACGCCCTCTTTGTCCTTTGCTGACATGGAGATAAACCAGAACATCGGGTCGTCATGATAATTGAAAAGAAAGTCGATTTTGCGGGTTAAATCTTGCAGGGCGACACAATGCGCCGGATCGTCCGTATATTCTTTTTTTACTGGCTCGATGATTTTATTATATAATTCATCGGTCTTTTCATCGCCTAATACCAAGCATCCGCTTTGCAATTTTAAGTAAAAAGATTTTACGGCTATATAATTTTCAACAAAGCGGCAAAAACTTTTAACATGATTGTTTTCTGCTGGTTCAGGTACATCATTAGCCAGAAGCATATTGTATGTATCATTAGGAATTTGTCCACCGTAGAAAAAATCATCGGCATATTCCTGCGCAACGGCGACAATATCTTTGATATTGTTCAGCCAGTTATAAATATCCTGCTCGCTTTTATCGGCATAAAATCCGCTGGACCTCTGAATGATTTTTGCAATCGTTCGGTTCTTTAAAAGGCCGGAATTCCACAGCATCCTTTTTGAAGATTCTGGAAGATTTAAATCGAATCCACTGGCGATGGTGAAATCCACACCAAAGGACAGATCTTTGTTTTTACTCATTAACCCCTCCCTGTGGGGCTTATTATTTTTAATTTATTTATTTTTTATA
>QFOT01000182.1 GCA_003241285.1 Micavibrio aeruginosavorus | reverse complement strand
TTTGTAAAAGGTTGAGCAAAATGCTTTAAGACTTGTTTGCATACTTCCGTAGTCCTAATCTTTGACGGTCTTTTAATACTAATTTGTTAAGTTTTGGAAAACAGCGTTTCCATATCGATCTTGAAAAATCCGGCCTGAAAATTTCGGATGATTCAAAACACTGGCAGGAATTTTGCGCTCATTTATTAGGTAAGGATGGGCCGCAACAGGCCTCATCCATTTAAAGGCATTTGCGATGCGCGTTCGGTCGTAAATCTGCTCCTGAACGTCCGGCAAGGCATAAACTGGCAAAGCCCCTGCCCCGCCTGACCATGCCGCCAGTTCCTTGCCGATTTCCGGCAAGGATTTGCTGGTACGCTTTTCGATAAAATCAACAATCGTTCCGTTGTCGCTGTCGTCGTGAACCGAGAAATAAACCCAGTTCGCTGCTTTTTTAGAAACGATGATTTTATCGCCGGTCGCTGTATGACGCATCACAAGGGATGAACGGGTCGATTTCTTTGAGTCGAGTTCATATCCCTGCGCTGCCGCATAGTGGCTTAAATTAACGGAATGTTTGAAAGTGGCGAAATCGTATTTTTGCATAACGCCCCCTTAATATTCTGATGTCAAAAGCAGGACATTATCGGTGAAGTAAAGGCGTATGCTCTCCATCGGAAATGTCGTGAAAGCCAGATTGTGAGTGAAAACAATATTGCCGTTTCCATCGTCACAAATGAGTGTCCCGCTCTTGTTTTCAGTGACTTTTAAATCCCAGCATTGGAAAGGCTCATTCCTGACGGCCTGCTGGTCTATCTGGAAACCGTAAATCAAGTCTATGAGCCAATAACATTCGGCTTGTGTCGCTAAAAACTGCATTCCTTCAGTGTAAAGGAATTTAGGAAACAGCGGATTTTTGAACCATGTTTCAGTACCGCAAAAATTACGTAACTGACTGTTTAAAGAAGCGGCCTTTGGGAAAGGGTTAAGAGTGTTCATGGCCTTAACCTTTCCGCGCATTACTAAGGTTTTCGATAGTGAAATAATCCAGAATGGAATTAAGGGTCTGAACCTTGCCGTTATCGGTTTTGAAAGATGCTATGGCTCCCGCATAGGCATCATCAGCATTTCTGGCCAAAACATTGACGCTGAAATGCTCAATCCTTTGAAACCTGACGGCGAAAATATGTTTCGGTGCAGGGATATAAACCAAGCCTCGATGATAGGAATTGTCTCTCCCCTGAATTTCCAAGGCATTACCTAGAATTTCCTCTGCGTTGATACGGTTAATTTCCTGCTGGGCGGCATTGGAGTAGTTTTTCTGAAGATTTAGCATGGGTCTTTTCCTTTCTTTCTAAAGCCTTGCGCATGAACCCTTGCCCAGCGGCGAGCGTCCGAAAAAAAAACAAAAAACTACCCGCACGATATCTCGTGCGGGTCTGATCTCGGACGTTCGATCAAAACTCGGGAATTTGTCAGGGAAAACCGGCGAAAGATTCTTGTCTTTCCTAGCTTGCGACGGAAAGCAGGAATCTCTTCGATCTGTTTTGCTTGACAAACAGCCGTAGGCGTTCCCGATTTTGATGTAAGCTGGACATATGGGGTTCTACGCATCGCAGGCGATGCAATAAAATTTATCGCCCTAGCGATTCAGACTAATCTGGCAGGACATAATGTTTCACGTGAAGCAATTTTACCTGTTAATTCAATAACTTACAGGATTGACTTTTCTTCGGAAATATCGTTGGCTTGATTTGCAACTGCTTCGTTTTTAAAAAGAATGCGTGAAGGATCGTTACCGTATGGCCGAAACCCGCTTGCGGGGTTCGGTGAGCGCAGCGAGTAGAGCCTGGTCGGGCCAAACGGCCCGGCACGCCCACCCTACCCCACTTCGTAACGGACTTTACGGGGATCCACGAGATCACTCTCGTCAATAGCAAGCCCGTACTGCTTCAATGCCTTCATGATAAAGATATTTTGCGGCTCCCTGACTTCGTGAGCCTTGTCTGCAATTAGATCCCAGACATAAATGGGCATGGAAACAGAACTATTCCGGCGTTCTTTTTTGGGATGCGGAATGATTTTCGGTGAGATATTCGGAAGTGCGGATATCTTGCTGCTCAGTTTCTTCTCCACATCGTTAAATCGGCTATCTTCTTTATAATCCGTTGCGACATCATCGAGTATTTTTGCCATATTTTTCTCTCCTGAATAACCTGTATAAGTTGCTAGGTAGCAAGGTTGCTATCTAAATTCTTACGCAGCCTTCAATTCCTTTTGTTGTTCCAATTGATCCGTAATTTCATCTGCCAGACGGCGAATATCGTCAGCAGCGGCGCCGCTAGGCTCGTAACTTACAGGCGTTGTGCCATTAAAGCGGGCTTGCGGGTAGGCTGTGCGGTCGTAGATAACGCTTTCAAACATCGGGAAATTGATTTTTTCGAGTTGTTTTAGAACGTGCTTCAGAACCATCGTTCCCTGACGACCACGCGTAATGACTGTACGCGTAGGGATATTGCGTCCTATCAGTTCCATAGCTTCCTTGACGATGCCCCTAGTATTGATCGCTTCCAGAAAATCATCTTCATTTGGCTGCGCGGGGATAATGACTAGATCAGCAATGCCAGCGGCTTTTAACAGCGCTGTAGAAGCAATACCGGCAACATCGATAAGCAAAATATCGACTTTGCGAGCCAATTCACGCGCAGTTTCGATGATTTTCTTATCCTGCACTTCATGAACAAGCGTGATGCCTTCGAAATATCCTTTTTCGGCTCCTTTTTCGAACCAGCGGGACAGGCTTTTATTCGGGTCGGTATCTAGCAGACCAACGCGCAGTCCCTGCTTCGACCAGTAATCGGCCAGGCTGATGGTGGTGGTGGTTTTTCCTGCTCCGCCCTTACTGGACGATATAGTGACGATTTTAACCATGATGACGCTCCTGATGATAAGCAACTTAGGTAAGTAGCAAGGTTGCTTGGTGCATGAATATGCGCCTTGAGAAACAACCCGATGAACAGAACTCTATCATTAGATAGCAACTTAGTGAAGTACCAATTTATGCACCAATGCACCTATACAAGTTGAAAATATCAACCTGTATATATTGCTACTTATGCAGGTTTATATATTTCAATATGTTATACTTAATCATGTGTTCAATGAAACATTACTTATGCAGGAAGCAACGTACACAGGTTGGATTTTTTATAAGAGCTACCTGTATAAGTAGCCACTTTGCTACTTATACAGGTTTCAAAATCACGGACTATTCGCCCGCCTCGATTTCGTATCTCTCGCCTGTAGGCGCATCATGGTGGTAAAGTCTAATATTAAGCTTGGCGTTCCGGCCCTGCGTCATTTCTCCATCTAACGACCAGTCTGAGGTTTGCGGAAAAACACGGCTAATAAATTCGCGGGCGTTCCTCGCCGAAACTTTCGCAGAGCCACTTCTTTTTTTCCAACCAAGATCGTAGCCCCTGACATAAAAATCGCCTGACTGGGAAATACCACTTAAAAGCTCGCTGAAGGTATAGGTTTCTTTCTCCTTCAAGCTGGCATCCTCCAGCATATAGTCGCGGACAATGGCATTTATAACTTCGCCCTCGTCCCATTTTAAATTGATTTTTTGCGTATCTGTCATTTCAGGTTCTCCTTTAAACAACCCAGCAAAGTAGCAACCTATGCACGTTGCTACTTTGCTGGGTATATGGGTTAAGCGGCGAGGGCGGTGGGTTGTGATGCGCCAAAAATATAGTCGGCGGCTTTCTGGGCTTGGGCAGAAGCGGAAAAGATAAATCTCTTGTCGTTTTTGAGAGCCTTCAACCAATTCTCGATATACTTGGCATGATCGGGACGAGGGGAGGAGGTCACGCCTGCCGAAGCGCACAACATGGCGGCGCAAATTTCCGCGACCAGTTCCTCGAAAGCGTAATTTTCATC
>QFOT01000181.1 GCA_003241285.1 Micavibrio aeruginosavorus | reverse complement strand
AAGAAGCCAAATTTTCATAAACTTTCCTTCGTTTTGTAAGGTTTCTTCATATATGGATTAGGCTGAATGGTAAAGCTGCACTGCCGAACTCCGTTTTTGCTGTCCACTGCAAGACTAACTCTATATCCTTGATACTGGATGCTGCGGGGATGCGTGCAGGTGCAATTTTCCCACTGACCGATACATATTTGCGACAGGGGGCTGTCGCTGACAGGGCCGTGGTCCTGTTATATGGCTCCCACCTTAATTTAGGGGTCATCGCGGATATTTCGCACCCACGGCCTTTCGTGGCATCCACTTTCTCTCTTCCCGCCGGACAAAACCATGAACGAAGAAAAACAGGCTATTCGCGAACGCGCTTTGAAATTTCGCGAAGAGTTGCAACCACATCCTGATTTGGCGGATGAAGCGGCGAAGAATTTTTTTCAAACTGTTTCGACGTCTCCGGATCAAAAAATTGCCGTTTATTTTCCGCTTGGTCATGAGCTGGATACGATGCCGTTGGTCGAAGAATATTGGAGGCGGGGGAATGTATGCTTACTCCCTGTCTTTGGCAAAGATGATCGGCATATGAAATTTGCGAAATGGGAGAAGGGGACAAAACTGTTTCCACAAACTTTCGAAATCCCGATGCCAGAACATCCTGAGTTCCATGATCCTGATATTCTGGTCGTACCGGTTGTCGCCTTTGACCAAAAAGGAAATCGTGTTGGCTTCGGCAAAGGATATTATGACGCTACTTTGAAGGCTTTGCGAGAAAAGGCAGATATTTTGGCTGTTGGCTATGCCTATGCCGAACAGGCGGTTTTGATGAAGCTGCCAACCGAGGAGCATGATGAAAAGCTGGATATGGTTGTTACGCCCCAACGCGTTTTTGACTTTAGACCTTAAAAGGCATAAACCCTTTCCATGCGAATTTTATTTATAGGCGATATCGTCGGGCGTTCGGGGCGGGATGCTTTTGTCCAGCATTTGCCCATGCTCAAGGAAAAACTGAAACCTGATGTGATCATTGTGAACGGCGATAACGCCGCGCATGGTTTCGGTATTTCAACAAAGATCTGCGAAGAATTTTTTGGCCTGGGCGTCGATTGCATTACCGGCGGTAATCATATCTGGGACCAGCGCGAGATTATCCCGTTTATCGGGCGCGAAGAACGTTTGCTGCGTACTGAAAATTACGCCAAAGGCGTGCCAGGACGCGGGCACTATCTCAAAACACTAGCTGACGGGCGCAAGATTTTAATCCTGCATCTTATGGGGAGGTTATTTATGCCGGAGATGGAAAATCCGTTTTCTGTCGCGGATGAAATCCTCGCAAAATATATTCTCGGCTCCAACGTTAATTCGATTTTCGTGGATATCCACGCAGAAGCGACATCCGAAAAAATGGCTTTGGCGCAATATTTAAACGGGCGGGTATCGGCAGTTATCGGCACACATACGCATATGCCAACTGCCGATTTACAGATTTTGAGCAAGGGCACGGGATTTCAGACCGATGCCGGCATGACAGGCGACTACGATACTGTTATCGGCATGAAATATGAGGTCCCCGTTCAGCGCTTTACAAAATATTTTTCAACCGAGAAATTAAGTCCCGGCGATGGCGAGGGGACGCTGTGTGGAACATTTGTAACAACGAGCGACCAGACAGGTTTGGCTGTTTCGATCGATCCGGTTCGGGTTGGCCCAAGATTGCAGAACTGGATTCCTGCTTAATTATTTCTGATGGTATTTCTCGAAATACCGAGTGCAGGCGTCAACAAGGGCGGCATAGAGCTGTTGTCCTTTGGCATCGACAGGGCCTTTCATTTCAGAGATAAAGACTGCTCTTAACGTCGTATAATAAGCTTCGACGATTTGCAGCTCAGGCTCGCGTATTTGCTCTATGACTTCCAGAAACTGTACAAGTTTATCGGCGATTTTTGTTACTATATCGTAGTGAAACATTCCGCCATTGGTTTTTAGAAGCATTGCCTGAAACATAATCCCGACAATATGGTCTTCTGTATTATCTAAGCTTGTTTCCCGGCGGGCCTTGGTCATCGCCATCAGCATATTATTGAGAATTTCTTCACCATCGGGTTTGAAATCGAATTTATTATTATCCAAAAGTCCCTGCGCTTGAGAAATTACATCGTCACTGACGCCGCCGGAGCCAATTTTTTGCTTTAGGGCATTTGGCGGCGTTATGAATTTCGCCTGCCTTACCGGTGCTTTATTGAAATGTTCTATGTCTTTCTGGGTCATGCGAAATCTATATCGTCTGCGGAAAATGAAGTGGGTTTCGGGAGCGTTCTGTCATCCGGCCTTCTGCCACGGCGGTCGGGGCCAGTATATGTCGTCGAGGTACGGCGGCGGTCAGGGCCAAAGAAACTGCCCGCATCGACAAACTGGCGCGGACGCTCTACCACTTGATAAATCCGTTTATATAAATCCTGTGCGGTAAAAGGTTTTACCAGAAATTCCGTGATGCCTGTATCACGCGCTTTGAAAACACGCTTACGCTCACTGTAGCCCGTCATCAAAATAAAAGGGACGAAACGGTTCGGGCTGTCACTACGCGTCCTGACCCATTCGCACATTTTAATGCCGTCAATTGGATCCATCATCCAGTCGGCAATCACGATGTCAGGGTTATGCTGACGGAATAAATCATATCCGGCTGCGCCGTCGGTTGCCGTTAGAATGTTTTTCGCGCCAAAAGTTTGAAGGAGAGCTTTTAATATCTCCATCATTGGTTTTGAATCTTCGACGATCAATATCGTGATGCGGTCAAGCTGGTAGGCCAAGAAATTTTCCTTTGCGCTTGCCATTATTATCCCAAAAGGGTTAACAAATCGTCTTGAAAGGGTATTTATAAAATGCTACTTCAGCTAGACATAATACAAAAGAGATGAATATGGCCGGCCACTCAAAATTTAAGAATATCATGCACCGCAAAGGCGCGCAGGACGCCAAGCGGGCAAAAATTTTTACCAAGATCGGCCGCGAGATACAAGTCGCAGCGTCGATCGGTGGCGGTGATGCCGCATCCAACCCACGGTTGCGCACGGCGCTCGCCGAAGCCCGCCAGAACAACATGACGAACGACCGTATCAAGAAAGCCGTCGATGCGGGATTAGGTGTCGGCGATACATCGAGCTATGTCACGATGAGATATGAAGGATATGCGCCGGGCGGCGTGGCCGTGATTGTCGAAGCTTTGACGGATAACAAGAACAGGACTGCCGGAGAAGTCCGCGCCGCATTCTCAAAAATCGGCGGTAATCTTGGCGAAACAGGATCCGTCGGTTTTATGTTCGATCATGTGGGGCAGATTTTATATCCGATGGAAAAAGCCAATGCCGATCAAATGTTTGAAGCTGTCCTTGAGGCGGGTGCGGAGAATGTTGAAACGACAGAAGAGGGGCATGAAATTATCACATCGACGGATGATTTGATGTCTGTACAAGAAGCGTTAGAAGCAAAATTCGGCCCGCCATCCAGCTCTGGCATGATCTGGAAGCCCAATGTCATGGCGACAGTCGACGCAGACATTGCGCAAAGCGTTTTGAAACTGGTCGATCTGTTGGAAGACAGCGATGATGTTCAAAAAGTTTATACGAATTTCGAAGTATCTGATGCC
>QFOT01000180.1 GCA_003241285.1 Micavibrio aeruginosavorus | reverse complement strand
GCGAAGATGGTCCAACACATCAGCCGGTCGAACATGTCGCAGCTTTGCGCTGCATTCCTAACCTCCAGGTTTTCCGCCCATGCGATGGTATCGAAACCGCCGAAGCCTGGGAACTAGCGCTGAAATCGACAACCGCCCCAAGCGTTCTCGTCCTCACCCGCCAGAATCTGCCAACTGTCCGTGATGGGGGCGAGATCAACCAGTCAGCCCGCGGCGCGTATATTTTGTCTCCATCAAAAGGCGAAGCTAAAGCCGTTATCTTTGCGACAGGTTCCGAGATCGAAATCGCGCTTAACGCCCAGAAACAACTTGCTGAGAAAAATATTGCAGCGTCTGTTGTTTCGGTTCCGTCTTTCGAACTATTTGCCAAACAGGACGATGCCTATCGCGCATCCGTACTCGGCCCGAAATCAGCTGTTAAAGTCGGTATCGAAGCCGCTGTCCGCATGGGATGGGATTCTATCATCGGCTCTGACGGCATCTTCATCGGCATGAAGTCTTTTGGAGAGTCCGCACCCGCTGAAATTCTCTATAAGCATTTTGGTATTACGGCTGAAGCCGTAGTCAAAGCCATAGAGGCGAAAGTATAAATAGGGATTTTTAAATAATAAATTTAATAACGCGCTGAATTTTCTTGCTTTTTTGCGCGTTATTTTCTATATCTTTCGCAACATTATACATAGCAAAGGAGACGCAAGTGAAAATTCACTTTTCTTACGCCGCCTACGCTGCCCTTTCAACTGCAAGTCTTCTAACATTTGTAGGTCTTTCGGCAGCTGAAGATGCCTTTCATCTTAGAAAAGCATCGGCAACCATCGCACATCATTCTTATAACAACAGTGACGAATCCCTTTCGGGGCCAATAGCTGTCTTTATGACTGCGATAGATACACCTGCACCCTGACATTATTTGTAATTGAGTTTGAGTAAGAAACTATATCTCAAAGATATGGCTTTTCTGGGCTGCGCCTTAAAACAGGATGTAACATAGGGGAACCAGTACATCTAGGAGGCTAAAGCCAAAGAACAAGTCTATCTAAAGATATACTTTTCACGCATTAAGCATTTTGAAAAACTAACAAAAGGAGATTTTTTTGTCCGATAAAACTCTGTCGCTTTGGTCAAATCTGAAATTTGACTTTCCCGCCTCTGTTGTCGTCGTCCTCGTAGCCCTGCCATTATGCCTCGGTATTGCCTTGGCGTCAGGAGCCCCTCTTTTCTCCGGAATTATTTCGGGGGTTGTAGGTGGAGTTCTTATCGGAAGCTTGAGCAAATCGCCTTTAAGTGTCAGCGGGCCTGCCGCAGGCCTGACGGTTATTGTTCTCTCCGCGATAGCCGAGTTAGGGTCTTTTGAAACCTTCTTATTGGCAGTCTGTCTGGCTGGTGGTTTGCAAGTAGTATTCGGCCTGTTGAAAGCCGGTGTTATTGGTGACTTCATTCCGACCTCAGTTATTAAAGGCATGCTGGCAGCCATCGGGATCATCCTGATCCTGAAGCAAATTCCTCACGCGATCGGATATGACTCCGATGCCGTCGGAAATTTTGAGTTCAGTCAGAAGGACGGGCATAATACCTTTTCTTCTCTCTGGCATATGCTGGACAATCAAATCTTAATTGGCGCGACTATAATATCCTTAATCTCACTGGCATTTCTTTTCTGGTGGGACAAGAAACAATCTAAATTCACCAATTTTATGCGCTATGTCCCCGGTCCGCTGGTAGTTGTAGCTTTTGGTATTGCGGCGAATTTGGCTTTCTTGAAATTCGCACCTGAATTGGCTTTGTCAGGCGCGCATTTAGTATCGGTTCCGGTTTCCGACAATCCTGCTGAATTTTTCCAGAATTTTACATTCCCGGATTACAGCCAGATTGGAAATAAAGCTGTATGGATTGCCGCATTGACATTGGCTCTTGTTGCCAGTGTTGAAACGCTGCTGAGTATCGAAGCTATCGATAAACTGGACCCTTACAAACGTACCACGCCGACCAACCGTGAGCTTTTTGCTCAAGGTATCGGCAATATGGTTTCAGGCGCTCTCGGCGGATTACCGGCGACGTCGGTCATTGTAAGAAGCTCGGCGAATGTATCCTCCGGCGCACGCACGAAGATGTCCGCCATCCTGCATGGCTTGATGCTTTTGCTGCTGGTTATTTCAATCCCTGCTTACTTGAATCTTATTCCCTTATCTGCTCTGGCGGCGGTTTTGATTGCCGTTGGCTACAAACTTGCCAAGCCGGGAATATTCATTGAAAAGTACCAAAAAGGTATCAGCTACTTTGTTCCGTTCGTCATTACGATCGGAACAATCCTGCTGACGGATCTTCTTGTCGGGATTGCCGTCGGTATAGTTGTTGGCCTAATGTTCATCGTCTGGGAAAACTCGCGCTCCACCATCACGACGGTCGAAGACGACAACAACTATCTGGTCCGCTGCAAAAAAGATTTGTTCTTTATGAACAAATACAGCCTGAAAAAAACGCTGGCTGATTTGCCTGACGATTGCAGTGTTCTTCTTGACTTGTCACGAGCGACATTCATTGATCTGGATAACATCGAGATTATCAATGATTTCCTTGAAAGTGCGCAATTCAGGAATATTCGCGTTCGAATTAAAAACCCACCTGTTAACATAGCTGAAAAAATCAAACACGAGGTATCAAATGCTTAGACACAAACAAATGCTGCTGGAAAATAAAGCTTGGTCTGCTGAAATTCAGGAAGCCGATCCGACCTTCTTTGATAGAATGGCCAATCAGCAAAATCCGCAAGTATTGTGGATCGGTTGTTCTGATAGCCGCGTGGCGCCTGACGATATTACACAGGCCAAACCCGGTGAAATCTTTACCCACCGCAACATTGCCAATCTTGTCGTCCATACGGACCTCAATCTTTTCAGCGTCGTCGAATATGCTGTGAACGTACTTGGCGTAACCGACATTGTCGTCTGCGGTCACTATGGCTGCGGCGGGGTTAAAGCGGCTCTTTCAAGATCTTCGGTTGGTACGATAGATAAATGGCTTCGCTATATCAAAGACGTTTACCGTATTCACAAGACTGAGCTGGATAATCTGGATGGCGAAGATAAAGTAAACCGCCTGATCGAACTTAACGTTCAGGAGCAGATTTATAACCTTGCGAAAACCTGCCTTATCCAGACACGTTGGAAAACCAATCAGGCCCCGTATCTGCATGGATGGGTTTTCGATCTGCAAAGCGGAACGTTGAAGTCGATTATAGACATCGCACCGGAAACATCTCTGGACGATCCGATTTTCGAATACGATAATCTGTAATTGAATAATTTTCAAAAAAGCGCTGCTTTCGGCATTCCCGGAAGCAGCGCTTTTACGGTATTAAATATGTTAACAAGCCATTGAAACCGGTTTGCATCCCTTTATGTCGTTGTCTATAAAGAAGTCCCAATAAATCTGATGAGGAAAAAAGGTTAGCAATGACAACTAAAGTAGCAATTAATGGATTTGGCCGGATTGGCCGCCTTGTCGCCCGCGCTTTATATGAAGCCAAGCGTTCGGATATTGAACTGGTCGCAATTAACGACCTCGCCGATACAGAAACCAATGCTCATCTTTTGAAATATGATTCAGTTCACGGAAAATTCCCGTTTTCTGTTGAAGTGTCAGGCAATGACATG
>QFOT01000179.1 GCA_003241285.1 Micavibrio aeruginosavorus | reverse complement strand
CTGCAAAAAGCGGGCGCGATTATTTCGGCGTTCGACCCGATTGCCATGGACCACGCGAAGAAGGCATTTACCGATGTCAACTGGTGCGAAGACAGCGTGTCGGTCGCACAGGATGCGGAAGCTGTCGTTATCCTGACCGAGTGGAATGAATTCCGCGCCTTGCCGTTCGACCGTATCGAACAGATCATGGCAACGCCGCGCCTGATCGATCTGCGCAATATTTATAAACTGCCGGAAATGAAAGCGCGTGGCTTCCACTATGTTTCTATCGGTCGTTCAGAAATCAAGCCCGATCAATCGGTGAAACTGCGCAGCGTTTCTTAAATGACCAGCAAAATACTCCAGCATCTACCGGCTCTTTGTAACCAGATCAAAAGGCTGGCTGTTGAGGCGGGAGAGGCGACGCTCGAATTTTATGATGAAAGCGGGGCTGCGGAGTATACGGACAAGCTGGATGGTTCGCCCGTGACACTTGCCGATCATGCCGCGCATAAAATCATCATGGAAGGCCTGGCGCAAATCACCCCGGAGGTCCCCGTGATCAGTGAGGAAAGCGAAGCTCATCCCGAAATCATGAATGCGGAATATTTCTGGTGTGTCGATCCACTTGACGGTACGCGCGGATTTATTCAGGGTAACCCGGATTACACGGTGAATATCGCGCTGATTAAGAATAACGAGCCGGTTCTGGGTGTGATTTATGCGCCTGTTTTAGGAGAGCTGTATTCAGGTCATGGTGAAGGTACGGCAATTCGTTATCTTGAAGATACTCGCGTTGAAAAACAAATGTTCATGCGCCCGCCGCGCCGCGAAGGCATGAATATCGTTATCAGTAATTTTAAAGGCCAGACGCCCAAGCAGGATCAGCTTCTGGAACAATTCAAAGTCGCGAAAGTAATGAAGCGCGCCAGCTCTATCAAATTCTGCCTTGTTGCCTCCGGCAAAGCCGATTTCTATCTTTGCATGAAGGAAATTTCTGAATGGGATACCGCAGCCGGTGATGCCATCGTTAGAAGTGCGGGAGGGGTCGTTGTCGATATGAACGGTGTGCCGCTCCAATACGGCAAATTTGAAAAAGCTTTTCGCCAGCCATTCTTCCAGGCGACATCGGGCTTGGAATTTACGGTTGATTTGAATTTCGGCTAAAGCCAGTTCAATTTGGCAATGACGCGGCCCAGAATTTTCAATTTAATGGTGCTGATTGTTTCAGCCTCGGATGGCTTTGAAATAGAGGACAATTTTATCGAAGAAGCCGAAATTTTTTCAGCAATCCGTATCATTGTTTTCCCCTGATGCTTAATCGCAAATATACCGGGGCGGTCTTCAAGTTTTCCGGATCCGTCGATAAGTACTCTTTCGCCGGGAAGGAAGTCGGGAACCATTGCTGAATCTATAACCTCAACCACATCATAAAAAGGCGTTTGGGTGGTCCAGCTCTGCCTTGATGGATCTTCCGCTCTGAGGGCTGAAGACGATTGTATGCTACCTGACTTGCGGATCACGGCATCGCCTGTCCCCGGCATGTCAAAAAACTTTCGCATCAGCATATATTCTTTGGCTTTGATCTGGCGCGTTCCCGCCAGCATTTTGCTGATGCCAGAAGCCTGTATGCCTAAAACATCGGAAAGATCGCCTTTGCTTTTTTCGGGATTTTTATCGAATTGATCGTTGAGCCATTTTGCATCCATGAGAGGCATCGTAAGTTTTTTTCTAAAAAAGCAAAAAACTATTTGCTAAAATTTCTAAAATAGAAAATAATCTGTCTATGATTTCCAATTTAGAAAATTTAGACGAGTGTTTTGCCAAAGTGGTCGGGCATAATATCCGGCGATTACGTGAAAACGCACGCCTGTCACGGCACGATCTTGCACGTATATTAAGTATATCGTACCAGCAGCTTTATAAATATGAGCGAGGTCAGAATCGGATATCAGCGGTAAATCTGGTTTATTTAAAATTCCATCTTGATGCCGATTACAATGAGTTCTTCAAAGATCTGTTTTAGGGGGAGCCTAACGAAAACACCCCGGTCAAGATGGCCGGGGTGTTTTTGCGAATATGAATTCCAAGGTTATCTATCCAGATTAACTCTGTTTGGATCCGTAACGGCGCCTGTAATCGCGCCTGCCGCACCGCCGATAGCGGCGCCCGCCCATGGACTGCCGCCTGTCAAGGCCGTACCCGCAGCGCCAACGCCAGCACCGATCGCACCGCCGCTTAGAGCCCGGTCTGTTTTTGAATATCCGCAAGCGGATACAAGGGCGCAAGTCGCTAAAATAAGCCCTAATTGAAAATGTTTCATCGCAAAAGCTCCTGTAATAAAAATATATAGATTTCTGAGAACACGCCAACTGGCGGCGTGGTTAAAAGTTCCAGAGATATCGTTAAGAATAGGCATTAAGGAACCAATAATTAAGCCAATCGTTAGTGATTTTGTATAACAGCTTTTAATCGGAGGATATTTATGAAAGGCATTTTACTTTGGCTGGTGGGCGTTCCAATACCGGTCATTATTTTACTATACATTTTCGTATTTAATTAATTTGAAATTTTAGAATTGGAGATAGAGATATGAGTGGAGTTATAACGGCAAGTTTTGATACCCGTGAAGCCGCAGAGAAAGCTTTGCACAAGTTGGAAAACGCGGGCGTCACGGAAAGCCAAGTCAGCATTATTATATCAGATGATACCCATGGTACACATTTTACTGTTGATCGCGAAAGCAAGTCTGACGAAGGCATTGTTGCCGGCGGCTTGGCAGGTGGTCTGGTCGGCGCTGTATTGGCAAGCATTCTTTCGGCAGGCGCTTTGGCTGTTCCTGCGGCTGGTATTGTCATCTCGGGCTGGCTTGTTTCTGCCGCGGCTGGAATGGGCGCGGGCATGGCAGCGGGAGGCGTCATTGGCGGCTTGATTGGCGCGGGCATACCTGAAGATGAAGCGAAAGTGTATGAAGACGCTGTAAAGAGCGGCGCGATTTTGATGGCGGTACGTCCAGAGAGTGATGAACAATCTGCGACAGTCAAAAGTGCTTTGTCTGCGACAGATGCGCACAACATAGCTGCTTAATCGAGTTTGCATTATGTCACTACAGTTTTTTGGTTTGGATAAGATAAAAAAAACAGGGAGGGAATATAATAAACCTTCTGAAATACTGAATGATCCGTATCTGACATCATTGCAAAAATACATGGTACTGGAAGCGATGCTTTCATCAGTCAACGATGAAGAAGAAACTTCCGGCACTAGATTTTCACAGCGTTTGGTCGACGAAATCACCAGGGCGAAACTCTTGTTGAAAACGCAAATGGATTAAAAGCCGGACCGAAATGCCCGGGACTGATTGTAAATATTTTTGATAATTTTAAAGGAGAATAAGATGCTTCAATGGGCAGTAGGATTTTTAATTTTAGCGCTTATCGCCGGTGTGCTTGGCTTTACAGGCATCATGGCGGTATCGATAGAATTCGCGAAAATATTATTCGTGGTTTTTCTTATCATGTTCGCTATCACAGCGGTCATGGGCATGATGCGGCGGAAGAAAATGTAATTTACGGAAATTTACAAAAAGGGGGCAAAAAAAGCTCCCTTTTTTTATGCCTTGATATAAGCTTGTCGTATTATGAAAGACTTTAGAAGAAATTATATTATTTTTCTGATTATCGCAGCC
>QFOT01000178.1 GCA_003241285.1 Micavibrio aeruginosavorus | reverse complement strand
CGTTCCGGATGCGTAATTTCAACACCTTCCAGAATAAGTTTACCAGACGAAACCGGTTTTATTTTTTCAGGTGTTTCATGTTTGACCGCCTTTGCGCTTTTGTCTTCGCGCAGGCCCTGAAACGATGGGTGACGTATATGCTCGCTATCGGTCCATTCGGTGAATTCAATCTCGCATAGCAATTCCGGTTTCACCCAATGGATACTTTTATATTCCTGCACCGGAACATCTTCCATTTCATTGCGGATGAAAATGCTTTTTTCCGATTTCATTTTCTTTAGTTTCTTTGCCAGATCTTCGGCGCTTTTCATGGTAAAACCGGTTCCGACTTTCCCTGCATAGGACAGTTTCCTGCCTTTATAATAGCCCAGATAGAGCGCGCCGAGATCACGCCCCCCAGATCGTGCCGCCATCATACCGATGATAATAAATTCCTGACGTTTCGTGCATTTGGATTTCAGCCAGTTTTTCTGGCGGCCTGTGCTGTATTTCGAATTTGCGTCTTTGGAGATGATACCTTCCAGATCCATTTTGCAGGAATTGGCAAGCATTTTTTCGCCATCTTGCGCAATATGATCGCTATAGAGAATCGAGGCCGCATTTTTTGATTTCTTTAACAATGAGCCAAGTTTTTCTTTTCGCTCCAAAAGCCCAAGCCCTGTCATATCCTTGCCATCTATATATAAAAGATCGAAAGCATAAGCGACGATGCGTTCGTTTTCTTTTTCCCTCAGGGCATTTTGAAGGCCCTGAAACGAAGTCCGGCCTTTTTCATCCGTAATCACCGCTTCCATATCGATGACGGCATCCTTGGCATTTATTTGCGACAGGCTTTGCGCGATGGCGGGAAATTTTTCGGTCCAGTCGAGACCATTGCGGGTCTTTAAAATCACATGTCCGCCGGAAACGAGGCCAAGCAATCGATAACCGTCGAATTTGATTTCATGAATCCAGTTCTTGCCTTGTGGCGGTTTATCAACCAGTGTCGCGAGCTGGACGCCCGAAAATTTCTTCGCCAGTTTCTTGACATCTGCCGCGCCGGTCTTGCTTTTTGCTTTCGTGCTCGCCGTTTCCTTTTTACCTTTTTTACTCGACCAGGTATTTTGAGATTTCGCGATCCCTTCCATTTTGCGACCACTCGCTACACTAAAAGACCACTCATCAAGAAACGTTTCCGCTTTCTTTCGTATATTGGCGTATTCATCTTTCTCCTTGATCAGGAGCCAGTTCTCGCGTTTGTCCGGCGTGTGCATGCGTACCAGCGCCCATTTACCCTGCAAGCGAGCGCCTTTTAGCGTAAATTTTAAACTGCCTTTTTTCAGGCCTTCGCTGATGTCATTTTCCGGCAACCATTCGCCCTGATCCCATAGCATCACCGTGCCGCCACCATATTCACCTTCGGGAATAATACCTTCAAAATCACCATAGGCAATTGGATGATCTTCGGTTCGCACCGCGAGGCGTTTGTCCTTTGGATTAAGGCTGGGGCCACGCGTCACCGCCCAGCTTAAAAGGACGCCTTTCCATTCAAGGCGGAAATCGTAATGCAGGCGCGTCGCGTCATGTTTCTGGATCACAAAGGAAAGCTTTTTGCCGGATTTCTTGCGGCGGCCCGGCGCAGGTTCTGCGGTTTTTTTGAAATCACGCTTACGCTTATACTCGTCCAAGGCCATGTTTTAAGCTGCCTTTTTGGTTTTTTTTGCAGGTGTTTTGGCTTTGGTTTTCTTTTTCGTTTTGGTGGATTTGCTGGACTGCGCCAGGCTTTTCTTCAGCGCGTCCATGATATTGACAACATTGCCCGGCTCGGCGCGTGTTTTAGGCAGCTTGGCTTTGCGGTGCGCAAGCTTGGCGTTAATGATCTCCAGCAATCCTTCCTGATACGTGTCCTTGAACGACTTCGGGTCGAATTTGCCGCTTTTGGATTTAATCAGTTGTTGCGCCAGACTGACTTGATCTTTGTTCGGCTTGATATCCTCGTCGATTTCTTCGAAATATTTCGACGCTTCACGGACTTCATAGTTATAGCGAAGTGTCTCGATAATAAGACCTTTGCCGCAGGCCTTGATCGCGCCAATACGCTCGCGCCCGCCGATGGTAATCTGCCCCAGCGCCACCTTACCACTTTCGCGCAAGGCATCACGCAGCGTGACATAAGCTTCCATGGCGATGTCGCCATCGGGAGCAATAAAATACGGCTTATCGAAATAGATCGGGTCAATGGTGCGGATATCGGTGAACTGAACGAGATCGATTGTGTGATTACTTTCGACTTTGAGCTTTTCCAGCTCTTTGTCTTCTATCTCGACATAATGGCCTTTCTCATACTCATAGCCTTTGACGATATCGCTCTTGGAGATAACCCCTTCACTTTCGGTGCTATCTTTATAATGAATACGCTCGCCGGTTTCGCGGCTGAGCTTGTGCAGGCGGATTTTCCGGGTTTCGGTCACGGCAGCATAAAGCTCGACCGGGAACGTCACGAGCGAAAGCCGTATATGACCCTTCCAATAGCCGCGAGGCACGCCGCCGCCACCGCTCCCATAGAATTTCTTCGGCGCGGCTTTCTTTTTGGATGCAGTTTTCGTCTTGGTCGGTTTCTTCGCTTTTGCCATTAAAACCTAACCACAATGGCAAGACAAATGTTCCTGAAAGCCTAAGACATAAAAAATGCCCAATCTTACGATTGGACATTTTTTATTAAGAATGGTGACTGCGGTGGGATTCGAACCCACGGCCACCTGATTAAAAGTCAAGTGCTCTACCAGCTGAGCTACGCAGTCATCCGTGCTCTGGAGTGGGGGTAAAATATGAATCTTGGGGCCCTACGTCAAGCGAAGAATTCAGTTTTCCTAAACTTATTAATAAGACCTATAAAAGCTTGGTTTTAAGGGCTTTTTCTGTCGCTGGGGTAACAAAATCGCCGATATTGCCGTCCAGGGAAACGATTTCTTTGATAAATGAAGAGGAAACGAACTGCCATTTATCGGATGCCATGAGAAAAACCGTTTCGATTTCCGGGGCCAGACGGGCATTCATGCCTGTCATCTGGAACTCGTATTCGAAATCGGATACCGCCCTAAGGCCCCGGATAATGCAATTGGCTTTCCGTTCACGCGCATATTGAACGAGCAACGTATCGAATGTTTCAACCGTGATCTTGCCGTCATAGCCTTCCAGCGTCTCAATATCCGCCTTGACCATCTCTACCCGCTCAGCAGCGGTAAAAAACGGCTTCTTGCGGTCATTGGCGGCGATGGCAATAATCAGGTGATCAACCATGCGGCTGGCCCGTTTAATGATATGCAGATGGCCCTTGGTTATAGGGTCGAAAGTGCCGGGATAGATGCCGATACGAGTGGTCATGATCTTCTCTGTTGTGTATAAACAAACGAAAGACAGATTAACCTTTCAGAGCCGAATATGAAACCCGAAATCGCCACCACTATATCCACTCTGGTTGCCGCCCCTTGGAACGACTACGTCCTTCTCGACAGCGGCATGGGCCGCAAATTAGAGCGCTATGGCAAGGTCGTCGTCAATCGGCCTGAACCGCAGGCTCTCTGGGCACCTACTTTGCCGGAAAGCGAATGGCAAAAGGCCGACGCGATGTTCGACAATACAAGTGGCGACAGTGACGGCGATGTTGGACGCTGGAAGATCAATTCGAGAATTTCCGACCAGTGGGATGTAAGCT
>QFOT01000005.1 GCA_003241285.1 Micavibrio aeruginosavorus | reverse complement strand
AATGGTCGCGCCAGAAAACACGCGAAGAATATAAGCAAGATATTCAAACTGTTATCAACTATATCCATGCCGGTGATGTATTTCAGGTCAATCTGGCACAAAAATTTACCGCCGAGTTGCCGGATTATTTCAATCCTTATGCCCATTATTTACATTTGCGCAAAGTTAACCCCGCGCCTTTCTCCAGCTTTATGCGCATAGATAATATTGTTTTATCCTCGACTTCGCCGGAACGTTTTTTGAAAGTCAGCGGTACGTCAATCGAAACACGCCCCATCAAAGGAACGATAGCAGACAGCGAACATCCATCCGTTTTGCTAAACAGTGCCAAAGACCGCGCCGAGAATACGATGATCGTCGATTTACTTCGCAACGATCTTTCCAAAGTATGCGAAGCGAATTCGATCCAAGTTCCGGAACTTTGCGCCATCGAAAGCTATAGCGGTCTCCATCATCTGGTTTCGTCCGTTACCGGAAAACTCAAAAAAGATAAAACATCGCTCGATGCCTTGTCCGCCTGTTTCCCCGGAGGCTCAATCACCGGCGCGCCGAAAATCCGCGCCATGGAAATCATCGAGGAATTAGAGCCAACCTGCCGCGGGGCCTATTGCGGCGCTATCGGCTATATCGGTTTTGACGGCACGATGGATACCAATATCGCCATTCGCACCCTGATTTATAAAGACAACCAGGTATCCTTAAGCGTTGGCGGGGGAATCGTTGCTGCATCCGATCTTGAGGCCGAGTATCAGGAAACACTTGTCAAAGCGCGTAAAATCTTCGAAAGTTTCGAGAATTCAGTCGAAACCCCATCGAAAATAGCGCAGCAAGGTTAATGATCCTTCTTATCGATAATTACGATTCCTTCGTTCACAACCTGGGCCGCTACGTCGAAAATCTCGGCCACGATATTCGCATCGTACGGAACGACAAAATTTCCGTCGATGAAGTTGCTTTTCTCAAACCAGAAGCGATCATTATTTCCCCCGGCCCTTGCGACCCTTCCCAAGCCGGTATTTGCGTCGATCTTGTCAGGCGGCTTGGCCCCAAGACACCGATACTGGGTGTTTGCCTCGGTCATCAATGCATCGCCGAGGCTTATGGCAGCTTCGTTGTACGCTCCCATAAACCAATGCACGGCATGGCCAGCACTGTCCACCACCAGAATTCAAAATTATTTTTATCCATCCCTTCCCCTTTCTCTGCCGGGCGCTACCATTCCTTGATGGTAGAGATGGATGATTTCGGGCCACTGAGGGCCACAGCTCAAAGCGATGACGGTGTCGTCATGGCTATCGAACATGAAGAATACCCGGTCTACGGCGTTCAGTTTCACCCCGAATCCATATTGACCGAACATGGCGGCACCTTGATCGAGAATTTTTTGAGTTTGGCTTTTGATTTTAATGCCCTTTCCCCTCGGGAGAGGGTTGGGTGAGGGACAATGTTGAACATCATAAATAAATTCGATTATCGCCCCTCACCTAAATCCTCTCCCGAGGGGAGAGGACTTTGACTATGTTCTGTTTTTTCCACGATCAATTTATCGAAGAAGAAAAAGTTTCCGTGTCGATGAACGACCGAGGCTTCACGCTGGGCGATGGCGTATTCGATACCCAAGTGACGACCGAAGGCGTTTTGCTGGATGCCGATCTGCATTTCGAACGCCTCTTGAACGATGCCATTATTCTCGGCATTCCGTTCGATAAAACCATTCTGGATTTAAATACGATTTCGACCATGCTGCTGGCCCGTAATTCCATTTCAACCGGGCGCTGGGTCGTGCGCACGCAAATCACGCGCGGCATTGGACTTCGCGGATTGACGCCGCCGAAGGATGCTCATCCGACATTGGTTATGCGCGCCACACCTGCGCCGCAAATCGACGACACGCCTGCACGTGCGATTATCGCCACAACGACTCGGCGTAACGAACACTCGCCTTTGTCGCGCATTAAATCCACCAATTACGGCGACAACATGCTGTCGCTTTTGGAAGCGCAGGATTATGGCGCGGAGGATGCGATATTGCTTAATACAGAAGGCCATGCGGCTTGTGCGACCACAGCCAATATATTTATCGTGGAAAACGGCATATGGATTACGCCACCTGTTTCGGATGGCGCCCTGCCCGGCATTACGCGCATGAAACTGATCGCCGAGCATCGCGCCCGCGAGGAGCATATAACTCCCGAGCGGCTTCAGGCGGCGCAGGAAATATATAAGTCGAATTCAGTAATTGGACTAAGAAAGATTATTTTACCAATTTAGTTCTTTCCTGCGAAAGCGGGAATCCAGCACAAAAAAAGATCCCCGCTTTCGCGGGGAATTCATTTTTATTCCGAGTTTAAAAACTAAGCGGCAAGAGACAGAAGCATAACGCCGACAAGTGCCTTTTTGTTCTGGATTCTGGCGATATCAGCATCGTTATCCGCCATCTTGATATCGTCTTCGAGATCCCGCAATTCGGCTTCCAGCTTTTCACGGCTTAAATTCGCAACCGGGATAGCTTCTTCAGCCAGAACGGTAACATGATCCTGACCGATATCAGCAAAACCGCCAGCGATAAATATTTTCTCGGCTACCGAGTTTTCTTCGCGCTGAATAGTAACTACACCCGGACGCATGGAAATAACCAGCGACATGTGACCAGCACGAACGCCAACATCGCCTTCCTGTCCCGGGATCGTCACCTGAAAAGCGGATTCTGAAATCAGCTTTTCTTCAGGAGATACGAGTTCGAAATTGAATTGAGTTACCATTAAGCTGCCTCAGCCGCCATTTTTTTGCCTTTTTCAATCGCCTGCTCGATCGTGCCGACCATGTAGAAAGCAGATTCAGGCAGGTGATCGAGTTTACCGTCGACGATCATCTGGAAGCCCTTGATCGTGTCTTCGATAGCGACGAACACGCCCGGTGTGCCGGTAAAGATTTCGGCAACGTGGAACGGTTGTGACAAGAAGCGCTGGATCTTACGTGCACGGGATACGACCAGTTTGTCTTCTTCAGACAATTCGTCCATACCCAAAATCGCGATAATGTCCTGAAGCGCTTTATATTGTTGCAGCGTCTTTTGAACGTCGGTTGCACATTTATAGTGAGCTTCACCGACAACGCGCGGGTCAAGAATACGCGATGTTGAATCCAGTGGATCGACCGCAGGGTAAATACCAAGCTCTGCGATCTGACGGGACAGAACAGTCGTTGCATCCAAGTGAGCGAAAGTCGTTGCAGGTGCCGGATCGGTCAAGTCATCCGCAGGAACGTAAACGGCCTGAACCGATGTAATCGAACCTTTATTCGTCGATGTAATACGCTCTTGAAGCGCACCCATATCCGTTGCAAGTGTCGGTTGGTAACCAACTGCAGATGGAATACGTCCCAAAAGCGCGGACACTTCAGCGCCGGCTTGCGTAAAGCGGAAAACGTTGTCCATGAAGAACAGAACGTCCTGGCCTTCTTCGTCGCGGAAATATTCAGCCATTGTCAAACCTGTCAAGGCAACGCGGGCGCGCGCGCCCGGAGGCTCGTTCATCTGGCCGTAGACAAGCGCAACTTTGGATTCGCCATCAAGCTTGATAACGCCCGCTTCGATCATTTCGTGGTAAAGGTCGTTCCCTTCACGCGTACGCTCGCCAACGCCCGCGAAAACGGAAACGCCGCCATGGCCTTTTGCAATGTTATTGATGAGTTCCTGAATGGTAACTGTTTTGCCAACGCCCGCGCCGCCGAAGAGGCCGATCTTACCGCCTTTTGCGTACGGGCACATCAGGTCGACGACTTTAATGCCTGTGACAAGCTGTTCTGTTTCTGTCGCTTGCTCAGTGAATTCAGGCGCTTCGCGGTGAATTGGGTAGGATTTCTTTGTCGTGACCGCGCCGCGCTCATCGATCGGCTGGCCGATAACGTCCAGAATGCGGCCCAGAACTTCAGGACCGACCGGAACGGTGATCGGCGCGCCTGTATCGTTTACGACTTCGCCGCGAACCAGACCATCTGTCGAGTCCATGGCAATACAACGGACAATGCCTTCTCCCAAATGCTGCGCAACTTCGAGAACAAGCTCCTTGCCCTCGTTGGTTGTTGTCAGCGCATTCATGATCGCCGGAGCTTCACCTTCCGGGAATTGAACATCGAGAACCGCGCCGAGTACCTGTACAATTTTACCTTGTGCCATTTTTTCTTTTCCTTACTTTCTTATCAAATCTATTAATTGGCTAGCATCAGGATGCCGACCATAACCTTGTGTTTCTGCAGCTTTCGCTGTTCTTTCAGCAGCTTCCTTAACTCTCAAGCTCTCAGCTTTCAAAATATTGGATAACTTGCTTAATTCAATCATCAAACCGCTTCCGCGCCCGAGATAATTTCAATGAGTTCTTTTGTAATCGCAGCTTGACGCGCACGGTTATATTCAAGGCTGAGACGTTTGATCATATCGCCTGCATTTCGTGTCGCCGCATCCATTGCCGTCATTCGCGCCGCATGTTCACCGGCAGAGCTGTCAAGAAGTGCACGGAAAATCTGGATCGAGATATTTTTCGGCAAAAGCTGTTCAAGAATTTCTTCTTCGCTTGGCTCGAAACTATATGGGGAAACAGGCCCTTTGGCAGCCTCCGGTACTGCGGCATTCTGGTTTGCCACGCCAGGCGCCGGGATCGAGAACGGGATCAACTGCTGCGCTGTCGGCTTTTGCACCATGACGTTGACGAACTGGTTATAAATAAGCGAGCAAACATCAAAGTTCTCTGCATTGAATTCGCGCATGATGATATCGGAGATCACGCGGGCTTCGCCAAAACCAAGGCGTTTCTTACCGCCAAGTCCTGTGATGCTCTCCAGAATATTTTCCGACAAATCGCGTTTCATTGAATCGCGCGCCTTGCGGCCAACAGTTACGATCTTTACTTCCTTGCCTTCCGCAGCCAGTCTTTTGGCTTCATTGCGGGCAAAGCGGATCAGGTTCGAGTTGAAACCGCCCGCCAAGCCACGATCCGACGTCATGACGATCAACAAGTGTTTTTGTTCCTGCCCGGTCCCGACCAAAAGTTTAGGTCCTGTGGAACCTGTTACATTTGCCGCAACGCGAGATAACATTTCCGCCATTGCCTGCGCATAAGGCTGAGAGGCCTGCGCATATTCCTGCGCTCTCTTTAACTTGGACGCCGCCACCATTTTCATCGCCGACGTAATCTTGCGCGTCGACTTAACGGAAGCTATGCGGTCACGATACTGGCGTAAGCTCGGCATTAAGCGGCAACTTTCCCGTTATAAGAGGATGTGAAGCGCTCAAGGAATGTATTGAGCTCTTTCTTGATCTCGTCATCCAGCGCTTTTTTCGTTTTGATTGCATCCAGAATATTCTTGCCTTGTGAACGCATGGACGCGAGCAATTGAGCTTCATAGTCGCTGACCTTATTGACAGCAACGCTATCAAGGAAACCGTTTGTACCGGCATAAATGACAGCTACCTGCTCTTCAATTGCGAGCGGCGAATATTGCGGCTGCTTCAAAAGCTGCGTCAGGCGCGCACCGCGCGCCAGCAATTTCTGTGTCGAGGCATCGAGGTCAGACGCAAACTGGGCGAAAGCTTCCATTTCGCGGTATTGAGCGAGTTCGAGTTTAATCGTACCGGCAACCTGTTTCATCGCCTTGATCTGCGCCGCAGAACCGACACGGGAAACCGACAGACCGACGTTGATCGCCGGACGGATACCTTTGTAGAAAAGACCTGTTTCAAGGAAGATCTGGCCGTCCGTAATCGAAATAACGTTCGTCGGGATGTAAGCCGAAACGTCCCCGCCCTGTGTTTCAATGATCGGCAACGCCGTCAAAGACCCTGCGCCCTGCTCGTCATTGAGCTTCGCTGCGCGTTCCAGAAGACGGGAGTGAATGTAGAAAACATCACCAGGGTACGCTTCGCGGCCCGGCGGACGGCGCAAGAGAAGCGACATCTGGCGGTAAGCCACGGCCTGCTTGGATAAATCGTCATATACGATTAGCGCGTGCATGCCGTTATCGCGGAAATATTCACCCATGGCGCAGCCTGTATAAGGCGCAAGGAATTGCATAGGCGCAGATTCGGACGCAGTGGCCGCAACGATGATCGAGTATTCAAGAGCACCAGCTTCTTCAAGTTCTTTCACCAGCTTGACGACAGTCGAACGCTTCTGCCCGATGGCAACATAAACACAGTACAGCTTGTCTTTTTCGCTGCCGGACTGATTTGTTGTTTTTTGATTGATGATCGCATCGAGCGCGACGGCGGACTTGCCTGTCTGGCGGTCACCGATGATCAGCTCACGCTGGCCACGACCAACCGGAACGAGCGCATCGACAGCTTTAAGACCTGACTGCATAGGCTCGTGAACTGATTTACGCGGAATAATGCCCGGCGCCTTAACTTCAACGCGGGAGAATTGTGTCGCCTTAAGCGGACCCTTGCCATCAATCGGATTACCAAGAGCATCGACAACGCGGCCCAGAAGTTCTTTACCGACGGGAACCTGAACGATTTCGCCTGTACGCTTAACGATATCGCCTTCCTTGATGTTGCGATCGGAACCGAAAATAACCACACCGACATTGTCGGCTTCGAGGTTCAGCGCCATACCTTTAATTCCGCCCGGGAATTCAACCATCTCACCGGCGCGGCACTGATCAAGGCCGTAAATACGGGCAACGCCATCACCGACGGACAGAACCTGACCGACTTCGGCAACAGATGCCGTCGCGCCAAAATCCGCGATCTGCTTTTTAAGGATTTCAGAAATTTCTGCTGCGCGAATTTCCATGATTAACCGACCTCTTTTAAGTTTTGAACGTTTTGATTGGATGTAAGCGCTTTTTTAAGTGCGCTGAGTTTTGTTTTGACGGAATCGTCAACCTGCTTGGAACCGATCGTGACGACCATGCCGCCGAGCAATGACTTGTCGACTTTGAGTTCAAGCACGACATCGCGGCCCATAGATTTTTTCAGTTCCGCTTTAAGCTCTTTTTGCTGATCTTCGGTCAGCGGTACAGCCGTCGCGACTTTGGCTTTTACTTCGCCGCGGCGGGACGACATTTCGGCAGCGAAAGCGGCGAGGATATTCTTTAAAACGGACAAGCGGCGATTATGCGCGAGAACCTGCAAGAAATTTTGCGTCAGCGCATTGAAAGACGATGATGTGGCAAGAGCGCCAAGCGCCTGAATTTGCTGCTCAATGGAATAAGCCGGCGATGATACCAGTTTTTGCAGATCGCTCGATGCATCCAGCATGGCAGCCAGGTCGGTCATATCTTTTTCTATTGAATCGAGTGAATTCGCGGCTTGCGCGGTGTCGATAAAGGCCGCGGCATAGCGGCTGGCAATCTGGTGGGCAGCAGACGAGGATTGGGCCACGTCGTTGTCCTTTCGTTCGAATATTAACCCCTTAATGGATGCCGCAGGATTTAGCATACGACTTGCTAATACGCAAGCCTTATGACTCTAAAAAAACAAGGTTTTTTGACAGGATAACAAGAGCTTAGCGGATCCAGTCCCATTGGAACCAGCCATAGCCCCTGAAACCGTACAGGCAAGCGACCAATTTGAACAGAATCAGGTGAACAACATAAATTTGCAGCGTGTACCTTCCCCCGAACTGAAGTGCAGATACGACAAACCCTGGCAGTTTGCTATCGATTTCCGGGAGTTCGACCGGCCTGAAGTGGTAAAGAAGCAGAGAAACGGCGCCGATACCAACGACCATGGCCTGCGCGACCGGCTTATCAAAGCCAAAAATAACTATTTGGGTTAGCGCATAAAAAGCTACCGTGTATCCCATAAAAAGCTTTTGCGCCGCGGCTGACAAATTAACGCTTTCCCCGTTGCGCATCAAATAACCCGACATCGCAACGAGCAATGCAATCGTTCCGTATTCGGTAAAAAGATACGTGCAAATTACCAGAGCGCTGAGAACGAATGCGCCATATAGCGCCATTTCCCAGTTTCGAAACGTCATGTAGGCCAAACGATCCAGCAATAGGCGGACAAAAAGAATGGTGAATAAAATATTGAGAGGCAGGATGTTTCCGCCAAATATGAAATTGGCGATTATCAGGATAACCGCGCCAGCCCATAGCGGCTTTGATATATCTCTGGACCGCGCATAGCCGATGAGAAAAAGCCAGATCGGCATACTGGACCGCCCGATAACACGGAACCATTCATTCTCAGGATAAAAATAATAACCGACATGATCTAAAACCATCAGCAAGAGCGCCAAAGATTTTAGCAGATCGTAAGAGGTAAGAAATTTTGCGCCGTAGCTTTCAGTCTGAATTATACCCATGACAGTCTAAACCACTCGAATCTGCCATCACCCGTGAGTAAGGCCGCCATCTTAAATAAAATCAAATGCCCGATATATATTTCCAGCGTTCTGCGGCCCATAAACCGGATAGCTTCACTTATTGCGAAAGGCGTTTTTCCCGTCAGCTCGGGAAATGATTTTGGCTTGAACTCAAGCAAAGCAGTTCTGACCACCATCGTCCCCAAAGCCATGAAAGCGAATTGCGGCATATTGAAACCGAATTTCATTTGCTGTGACAATACAAAGCTGATCAGGGCTAAAAACATATATTGGATCAAAAGCTTTTCGTTTTTCAGCTTTTCGCGATGGCGCACAAGATATCCGAAAATCGCCGTGATGATTGCCTGCGTTCCATATTCGGCCACGTAATAACTCGGCGGGATCAGGCAGATAAGCACGAGAGATATAGGCCAGATAAGCCTGTTATCTTTCATCACCGGATTCATTATATGGTCAAGAAGAAGCCTGATGATCATTATAGTGACCAGCGCATTGAGAGGAAATATCGGCAGGCCGGTAAAAAAATTCATTACCGTCAGTATGGCTGCGCCGGCCAGCAATTTTACCGGCCAGCCTCTCCCGCTCGAATACCCGACAAGGAAAAACCATACAGGGAAACCTATACGCCCGATCGCGCGCCACCATTGCTCATCGGGGAAAAAATAATACCCGGTATGGTCCACAATCATAATAATGACAGCGAAAGCTTTTATAAGATCGTAAGATGTTATATCGGATGACAGCGCTTTGGATAGCATGAGGAAGCCCGCTAAAAGAATAAATCAAAGTATCTCACAAGAAGCCTGTCCTGTCATCAGGGATGGCAGGGCGCCATCAAAGAAAACCCTAAAGAAAACTTTGGGGATCGATATCGACCGCGAGTTTCACATTGGAGGGAATTTTGATGGGATCAAGCCATTCAGACAGATATTTCTGCAAGTTGAGGTTCTTCTCCGCACGGATCAGTACCCGGTAACGATAGCGTCCACGAATACGGTACATCTGCGCCTGCGCCGGACCTAAAACGCCTATGCCTTCCACGCGGGGAGCTTTACGAACAACATCTTCAGCGACCGCTTTTACCTGCCCTTCATTTGTTCCGGCAAAAATCAGCGCGGCGAGCCTTGTAAAAGGCGGCATATGCGCTTTCTCGCGCTCCTGCGCCTCGACCTGTAAAAAACCGTCGCGGTCGTCTTCGGCCAAGGTCTGCATAACGCGATGCTCGGGATTAAACGTCTGTATATAGACTTCGCCTTTTAATTTCTCGCGCCCTGCCCGCCCGGCGACCTGATGCAAAAGATGGAAGGATTTTTCAGTCGCCCGCAAATCCCCGCCCGACAAACCCAAATCGGCATCGATAATCCCGACGCAAGTCAGGCGCGGGAAATGGTGGCCCTTGGCAATAATCTGCGTACCTATAATAATATCAACCTGATGATCATGAATGGATTGCAAGGCATCAGTGATCTTTTCATGCGTATCGGTCACATCGCTGGCGAGGATCAGCGTTCGCGCCTCGGGGAAATATTCTTTGACCTCTTCGGCAATCCGTTCGACACCCGGACCGCACGCCGCCAGAGAATTCGTATCGTGACAGCTCGGACATTCATCGGGAATACGCATATCATAGCCGCAATGGTGGCATTGCAGCTTGCCGATTTTCTTATGTTCGACGAGCCACGACGTACAGCGCGGACATTCAAAACGGTAACCGCAGGTGCGGCACAGGGTGAGCGGCGCATAACCGCGCCTGTTTAAAAACAATAACGCCTGCTCGCCTTTTTCAATATTACGGGCAATCGCCTCTTTTAAGCTTGGTGAGATAAAATGCTGGCGCTCCGGTTTATCGATACGCAAATCGACGACTTTAATTTCCGGTTTGGAAGCATTACCGTAGCGTGACGGTATCTCGAGATGAGTATATTTTCCGGCCCAGACATTTTGCATCGTTTCCAATGATGGCGTTGCCGACACTAATATAATAGGAATTCCTGCCAGATTGGCGCGCACCACTGCCATGTCGCGGGCATTATAAATCCCGTTCTCTTCCTGCTTGAACGCGCCGTCATGCTCTTCATCGACGATCAGCAATCCAAGATCAGGATAGGGGAGAAACAACGCAGATCGTGCGCCCACGATAACGCGCGTTTCACCCGATGCGATCCCGCGCCAGGTGTTGCGCCTTTGGGCCGGGGTCAATGATGAATGCCATAGCGCGGGCGCACAACCGAAACGGCTTTTAAAGCGGTCTATAAAAGCATTGGATAACGCGATCTCCGGCAGCAGGATGACGACTTGCTTGTTTTTCTTCAATGCCTCCGCCACTGCTTCAAAATATGTCTCGGTTTTACCCGATCCGGTTACGCCGTCCAGCATAAAGCCTTCATAGCCGCCGCTTTGAATGCGGCTTACCAGTTTTTCTGCAATCTCTCCTTGCGTATCGGTCAAAGCTTTTTGCCCGTGATTAAAATCAGGACTCCGGCATGGTGATGGAGCACGAATTTCAACAGCTTTTAAAACGCCGTTTTTCTCCAGCGTTTTGACGATAGCTGCGCTGACATTCGCGGCTTCAGTTATTTCAGAGAGTTTACGCGACCTATTGTCTGATAAAAATTCAATGATACGATTTTGTTTTTCATTGCCTTTATAATTTACATTAATCATAGCATACGCTATCAATGGCTTTACTTCTTCAAATGCCTCCTTGATCGGCACTGCCATTTTCAAGACATGCCCACGTTCGATCATATTATAGCGCGCGACCCAGTCGATAAATTCACGCGTCAATTTTGTCATCGGCGGCAGATCGTATTTGCGCAAAATAGATTTAAGTTTTTTGGATACTACTTCCGCTTCGCCTAGCTCCCAGACTACGCCAATTACCTGCCGCGGCCCGAGTGGCACCAGAACATAGTCACCCGCCTCAATATCCATATTTTCTGGAATGAGATAATCGTAATTTTTATCAATAGGTTGGGTGACAAGAACCCGCGCGATACTCATTGTTGCTTTCTGGCCTTTAAGATTGCATGATGCCCCAAAATCAAAACCTTTGTCCATGCCACGGAGCATAAACTCATGAAATTCTTTGTTGATACCGCAGATATTGATGACATTAAGGACCTTGAGTCCACAGGCCTTTTAGATGGCGTCACCACGAACCCGAGCCTGATCGCGAAGGCCGGGAAGCCTTTCCTGCCGCTGGTTGAAGAAATCTGCAAAATCGTCAAAGGCCCGGTTTCTGCCGAGGTTGCCTCAACCGATTTTGAGACCATGATGAAAGAAGGCGAAAAAATCGCCAAGCTTGCACCGAATATCTGCGTTAAGGTTCCCCTTACGCCTGCTGGGCTTAAGGTCTGCAAACATCTGTCCGACAATGGCACGATGGTCAATGTCACGCTTTGCTTCTCCTCTGCACAAGCCATTCTCGCGGCCAAAGCGGGCGCAACCTATATCTCGCCTTTCGTCGGTCGTCTGGACGATATCGGCCAGAGCGGTATGGAACTCATTTCCGAGATCGTCGATATCTACGACAATTACGAGGCCTTTACGACGCAAGTGCTGGTTGCCTCCATCCGCAATCCGGTCCACATCACCGAAAGCGCCCGCATGGGAGCGCATGTAGCCACCTGCCCGCCATCGGTTATTCGCCAGCTCTATAACCACCCGCTCACCGATAAAGGCCTCGCCGCTTTCGTCGACGACTGGAAAAAGACTGGTCAGTCAATCCTCTAATCGTCATTGCGAGGAGGCCGAAGGCTGACGCGGCAATCCATACATTGGTTCAACTTCAATACCGTATAGATTGCCTCGCTCCGCTCGCAATGACGAAATTTTTGTGATACTATTCCCCTATGTCCGAGCCCTTACCCCAGCACCTTACTATGACCGTAGACGATGTCCTCAACTGGCTTAAAAGCAATCCCGATTTCCTGAAGAAACATCCGGAAGCCATCGATTATTTAATCGCTCCGAAAGAAGAAAACGGTCGCAAAGTCGCCGATTTCCAATCCTATATGATCGAGCGCCTGAAAGCCGACAAGACAGAAGCCGTTGAAGTTGCAAAAGGCGTGGTCGAAACCGCTCGCAACAACATGAACAACCAGTCGCGCATTCATAAAGCCGTTCTACGGCTTTTAGAGGCCATTAGCTTCGATGAATTTATTCAGACGCTGACCACCGATATTACCAATCTTCTCGATGTCGATATCACGACTTTGGTCGTCGAAGCCGACGGACGGGAAATTCCGCATATCCACACAAATGGAATTCGCATCGTTCCCGAAGGCACGATCGACAACTGGATGAACGGCAAGAATGCCCTGCTTCAGGATGATATCAGCGGTATCGAAGTCATCTACGGCTCAGGCGCAACTTTGGTTCGCTCACAAGCTTTGGTCCGTATCGATATTTCCATGCATACGCCTCCTGCCATTCTCGCTTTCGGCAGCCGCGACCCGCATCTCTTCAGTGCCGGGCAAGGCACCGAACAGGTTTCATTTCTCGCCCGCGTCGTTGAAAGACAGCTCCGTACATGGCTGATGCTTCCCTGATTGCCTATGCGCCCGACCTCGCCGATGCTGTGTTAAAATGGCAAAGCTGGCTCAAGGTCGAAAAAAATGTTTCCCCGCACACATTCCGCGCTTATAACGCCGATGTCACCCAATTCCTGACTTTTATCGCCACGCATAACGGAACCGAAGCCTCTCTCGCCCATGTCGCCGATACGAAGCTTGCCGATTTTCGTTCATGGTTATCGAGGAAAGCGATGGACGGCCTTGCCAATGCCTCGCGTGCCAGATCTTTATCGGGTGTTAAAAATTTTCTCAACTGGTGCGACAAGCAAGGCGTCCTGCATAACGCATCGGTAAAACTTGTCCGCACGCCGAAACTACCGCGAAAACTTCCAAGACCGATGGAAGAAGTTCAAGCCCTTCGTCTTATTGAAACCGAAATAAATTCAGATAGCGACTGGACAACACTACGCGACAAAGCCCTCTTTACCCTTCTCTACGCCTGCGGCCTTCGTATTCAGGAAGCCCTCGGCCTGAACATATCCGACCTTCCCCGCGACGGATTTTTAATCGTCATGGGAAAAGGCCGTAAAGAGCGACAAGTCCCGGTTTTAAAAATCGTCGAAACAACTTTGGCCGCTTACCGCGCCTCTTGTCCTTTTGCCGAAACCTCCGATCGCCCATTATTCGTCGGCGAAAAAGGCAAGCGCCTGCATCAAGGCGTAGCGCAAAAAGCCATGCGCGATATACGCGGCATGCTAAACCTTCCCGCCACGGCGACCCCTCACGCTTTGCGCCACAGCTTCGCAACGCACCTGTTGCAAAATGGCGCCAACTTAAGGGAAATTCAGGAATTACTGGGACATGCATCTTTAAGCACAACGCAAAGATATACGGACGTCAATGCGGAAGAACTCATCAACATCCACAAAAAGTTCCATCCGCATTCGAAAAGGGATTAACGGGCGATAAGAACCTGATAATACATAAATCTGTCACCCCCGGTTGACGTACCGCAAAACGCCTTTTTACCTTGGGTTGCCGTTGTATTAAAATCATTGGCAGAATCTGCATATGTTCCAACAAAACGCCCGCCCGCCCAAGTATCAGTTGGTGGATTACCACTCGGATTGGTAATACCAAGCTTGTTATTAATTTCAATACACACTTCCTTTTTTAGAAAGCCAATCCCTAGAATGAGATCGGCTCCTTCAGCTCCTGTTTCCGTACCGATCCCATTAAATTTCCCGTACTGAGCGATCCAACTTTTAGGCGCCATATTATGAGCCGCTACATCAGAGTCTAATAATGTCGCATTTTGAGACATAATTCTCGGCGTTACGCCGCCGCCAGCAGGATTGAATACATGACAAGTTTTATCAGTCGGCGCGTTTGAATTGGTATAATCATAGGCCCCACTTACGGTTTTATATGACGTCCCGTTATTGTCTTCGAACGTAATTTGCGTTTCCTTACATCCATTTACCACCATCATGGTTTTAACTGCCGTCGCAATACTGTTGCCGTAAGAAATGATATCGGTTGCAAGCATTGTGGATTTTTCTGTCTGCCCGGCATTACTGCCCGTGCGCATGCTTTGGCTCACCGCATAGCCAAGCGCGGCGAAAAGCGCAATTCCGATAAAGATGATAAAAAAGACGTTTCCGGATTGGCGGTTCATGGGAATATTGTAACAGATTCCTCTAGTCATTGCGAGGAGCTCTTGCGACGCGGCAATCCATACCAGCCGTGATGTTTTACCATTGTATTGATTGCTTCGCCCAAGAAAGAATGGGCTCGCAATGACAACGGAGAATTAGGCCAGCATATTATACAAATCTTTCCATTCAGGATTTATCGATTTAATCAAATCTAATTTCTTTTGCCGTGAACCCGCTTTTATTTGCTTTTCACGCGCAATGGCAATTCTGATATCTTCATAAACTTCGTAATAAACCAATAATTGATAATCATATTTAGATGTAAATTTTGAACCTGAACCTTCTCTATGATGATAGATGCGCTTGGATAGGACAGTCGTCACGCCTGTATATAGCGTTACGTAGGGTTTATTAGTGACTATATAAACACAAGCCTGTTTCATAATTCTTCTCTGTCATTGCGAGCGCAGCGCGGCAATCCATGCGATCTATCAACTGCACCATCGTCTGGATTGCTTCGCTTTGCTTGCAATGACGTCTATGCTTTATATATGCAGCGGCCTGCCATCGACCGCCAAAGCCGCTTCCTTGATCGCTTCTTCCAATGTCGGGTGAGCGTGACAGGTTCTGGCGATATCTTCGGAAGACGCCGAGAACTCCATTGCGATACCGATCTCGGCGATCAATGTCCCCGCTTCCGGTCCGATGATATGAACGCCCAAGACCTTGTCTGTTTTCGCATCGGCAAGAATTTTGACGAAACCATCGGTTGCATTCATGGCGCGTGCGCGGCCATTGGCGCTGAACGGGAATTTACCTTTTTTGTAGTCGACACCATCGGCTTTTAATTGCTCTTCGGTTTTGCCGATAGAAGCCACTTCCGGCCATGTATAGACAACACCCGGAATGAGATTGTAATCGATATGGCCCGTTTGCCCTGCCAGCATCTCCGCCAGCACGACGCCCTCGTCTTCGGCCTTGTGCGCGAGCATCGGCCCGGCGATAACATCGCCGATTGCATAGATACCGGGCACGTTCGTTTTAAAGCCATGATCCGTTTTCACGCGGCCACGCTCATCGGTTTCAACACCTGCGATATCAAGACCAAGACCGCCCGTATAGGCTTTGCGCCCTATGGCCACGAGGACAACATCCGCTTCAATTTTCTCAGCCGCTCCGCCTGCTGCCGGTTCAACCGTCAGCGTCACGCCGTTCTTGCCGTTTTCAACGCCGGTGACTTTGGTCGAGAGCTTGAATTCAAAGCCCTGTTTGGTAAGGATTTTCTGCGCTTCCTTGGAAATCTCGCCGTCATTGGTCGGAAGGATACGATCTAGATATTCAACGACTGTAACTTTCGCACCCAGACGGCTCCACACCGCACCAAGCTCAAGGCCGATCACGCCGCCGCCGATGACAACCATTTTTTCCGGCACTTTTTCCAACGCCAAAGCGCCTGTCGAAGACACGATGCGTTTCTCGTCGATCTCGATATTCGGCAAAGACACGACATCAGACCCTGTCGCGATAATGATATGTTTTGCACTATAGGATTGCCCTGCGACGTCAAGCGTATTGGCTGACGTGAATTTCCCCGCCCCTTTCAGCCAGTCGATCTTGTTTTTCTTGAACAGGAATTCGATGCCCTTGGTGTTCGACGACACGACATCCGTTTTATGTTTCATCATACCCGGCAGGTCGAGTTCGTATTTGGAAACCTTCACGCCGAAAGCCTCTAGCTTATGCCCCACTTCATGATATTTTTCAGACGCAGTCAAAAGCGCCTTGGAGGGAATACAGCCGACATTCAAACATGTCCCGCCCAGCGTATCGCTTTTTTCGACACAAGCGGTTTTCAGGCCGAGCTGCGCACAGCGAATGGCGCAGACATAGCCGCCGGGGCCAGACCCGATAATAATGACATCATAAGAATTCACTTCAGAAGAAACGGACATATTTTTTTCCACAGGGTTTATTAAAAATTTTCGGGACCGGAATAACACAGGAAGATTAGCTATACTTGAACAAAATGAAAGTGAAACCCGAAAAAAGTTCCGCCATTTTCATAAAATTTACTTGACTCCATTAGATTCTGCGAATATTACGATGCTCCAAGTTTAAGTTCACTTTTGCCCAAGTTAGGCCACTGATATGCCTCCAAGCGCTAATACCTTGAATAAGGAAGCTGTCCCTCATTTTGAAACGCGGATTACAGCGGATTCTCTTAAATCATGGCCCAGCCTACGCCAAAAATTTACTCAAAGCGCAGCGCTGCATAAAACCCCCGGCACATTCGAGCCCGAATTCAAATTCATCGTCCCATCCAAAGATACGTTCGGACAGATACTCCAGAAATTATACGCCCATAAAGATGTTTCCATGGGTCCTAATACCTTATACAAGCCGAAAGACTATATTCTTTTGAGCCTTGGCATGGATACAATAGATGCGGCAGGAAATCCAACTTACGCATTTCAGGATCACGGTTTTCAATACCGTAACCGCATGAGCTATCACCCGGAATTCACTCAAAAAGCCCGCCGCTTTGCCGATATTCAGGCCAATATGAAAGATCTGATGGATCAGGATCTTGGCATGCGGAATGAATACGAAGCCATGATCCCCTTCCACGATATTCCGGCAGGCCTCGACCACGGCGTAAAATACATTATCGACAAATATGAGTCCGAGGGCGTTACACCGCCCTCTTTTTTATATGATGTGCTGGATGAACGCCTCGCTGTCGGTGAAATCTGCATGACATCACGCGCCCAGCATAATTTCATTCACCATATGCCGGATCTTGGCTGCTCCGTCGTCTATGAATACTGTGCCGATAGCCAGATTTTCTCGACTCCCAAAGCCGATATCATGACAGGCAATGATTATGAATTTGAAATCGAAGCCAAAAATATCTGTTGCCCTGGCTGCTCGCCCAGCGATGACCAGAAAATGACAATTCTCAAAACTTCCCTTGAAAGGCTGAAACATGTCATTCTGGCGGCGGATCAGAGAATTTTTATGTCGGATGAAAGCAAACTGCAGCGCGCGGCCCGCTCCGTTTCCGACTATTACAGCTCAAAACCGATCCATTCGGAAGAATTAAGCGCCGGACGCGACCTAGGCCGCGATTTCGCCTTAAGGCTGAATAACCGTCCATCGGAAATTCTCTATGCCAAAGGCCATTTGCTGCAAAGACTGGCTCAGGCGGCTGACAAAGCCGATACACTTATTTCAAAAGACTGGCTCGCAAAACCGGGGGACATGGGCTATTCTCACCGCCCATGAGCTCTGAAAACACACCTAAAAAATTCGATATCACAGGTATCGGCAATGCCTGCATGGACATAGTCGCGGATTGCGACATGGATTTCATGGCGCGCCATAATGTCCATAAATCTCACTGCATTTATGTCGATTTTCCTTCTTTGCAGAAATTGAAATCGGAGCTTTTGAATCCTCAATTGATCGCCGGTGGAGCAGCAGCCAACACCATCTATGTTTTTCGCCAACTTGGCGGCGATGCGGCTTTCTTAGGCAAGATAGCCGAGGACATGGAAGGACGCGCCTTCGAAAAATCGATGACAGATATCGGTATTTCGACGCATCTCAATGTAGATACACAAACCACCGTCGGATCAACGCAAGTCGTATCACTCCGCACTCCCGATGGTGATCGCAGCTTTGTGACATATCAGGGCGTGGCTGAAACCATCTCACCCCAGGACCTTGATTATGATGTAGTGGCGGAATCAAAAATTGTTTATTTCGACGGCTATACAATGTATTCGCCTTACGCTCTAGAAGCTTTTCTAACTTCAGCAAATACAGCAAAAAAGAATGGCGGCCTTGCCATTTTTAATCCGGGAGATCTATCTATAGTTGAGCTCTATAAAGCCCAAGTAAAGGAATTACTAGGTAACATTGACATGACTATCTGCAATTTAGCAGAAGCTCGTGCTATGTTTGGCGCAGACACTCTCGAAGATGCTTCCCGTATAATGCCCGATCTTCACAAATGCGGCGTAGTGACAAACGGGGCGCACGGAGCCATGCTTTTCAAGGATGGCGAAATTATTTTCATGCCGCCACCACCCCGGCCTGAAGGACAAATCTATACGCTTGGTGCTGGCGATCATTTCTCAGCAGGATTCCTCTACGGCCTGACACATGATTTTACATTGCCGCAAATGGCGAAGCTGGCAGAGCTATGCGCACTTGATTGCCTGATCCATCCCGGCGCAAGACCGCTAGGCAGCCTGAAACATCTGATTGATATGGTAGATTAAATCTGACAAAGTACGGCGCATGACCATTACGCCTTTTGAAGCCATGCAGAAGGCCGTCGATATCGTCGGCCACTCGCCCCACGCGACAAACAAGATTGCCGCAACGATCTTCAAAGAAAACACGGCCTACAGCTCGACAAATATCTGGCCGTCTTTGATCGAAGAAAAAATCGGCACCGAAATGCGTATCGGCTCCAGCTCCGGCACCTTGCACGCAGAAGTTTCCTGTCTTTTGAGTTTCCCTGTCGCCACCGAGGGCGCAAGCCTTTGCATTACAGACCCATTCTGTCCCAACTGCGCCAAAAACCTGGCTGAGTCCGGCATCAAGAACATCTATATAGATCACAAAGGCTTCGATAAAGATTTTGCGCTTCGCCGCGGCGAAGAATTCGGGGCCATGTCGCTACGTATCGCCTCCCGAGCCGGGATCAATATTTACCAACTCTGGCGCAAGGAAGAAAAAATAGAACCTATCTACGAAGTGCCCAACGATTTTATACCGCCGCAGGATAACCCGATAAAAATCGAGAAAACAAGCGTCGTTCCCAATATCTATGCCCTCAACCAGATTGTCGCTTCGACGCAGGTCATTCATAAACGCTGGGCATGTGCTTTGGCCAAAAACACAGCGGGCGAGAATTTCTTTCTTGTCGCCTCCGCCCACCCCGCCATCGGGTTTACGCGCGACCATGACAGCGATATTATCGCCCGCAAAGAAGGGAAATATTCATTCTATCTGGAGCCGCTGAACCGAATTTTAATGGGGGCGCATCGTTACGGTCTGCGCTTGATCGATGGCTTGATATGGTCATCTGAAGTCCCGACATCCCGTGAACTGGTCAATATCGTCGGTGCGGGGATTCAAACGATTTGTCTGGGCAATGAAGAATCCGCCCGCGATGAAGATGCTATCGCGGCGTCCCGCCTCTTGGCCGATAACGGCGTAATGCAGTTTATTTCGCTGTAGACTAAAATTCCCAAGTGAATTTAACCCGCTTATATTTGGCCTTCATTTCCATACCGGGTGCGATTTCCCACTTAAGGCCGGATTTATTGTCGACCTCGGCATCGCTGCCATATCGGCCAAATTCAAGCTTCAGGTTTTTGCTTTTTGATTTATTCAGCGGTGCTGAGAGAGAAAATATAGGCTGTTTCATTTCTTCGATAGAAAATAATTTTCCTGTATCGACCACATTTGGCGGGCCCTGAGTTTGTGCCATAGCGGGCTGGCCTGCACAGACGGAGGCGGCAAGAAAACCGCCCAGAAGACCGTTAGATAATTTCATCGATGTTCCCTGTTTCTATTTTTCTTGGAAGATACAGATTCGCTCTCGCAAATGCGAGAAAAATTATCCTCGACTGTTTGGAAGTGTAGCTATGCTTTTCAAACATCTCATCAGACATTACGTTTCTTGCTATGCTGATTTCTTTCCCGCCTCGTACGCTCGTTATTCGCTGAATTGTGAAAGAATTCTAAGGCAATCCAGACGATGTCCCTGTTTTTACTATTGCATGGATCGCCTTAGAATTCCTCGAATTCAGGCGATGACGTATAATGGCAATAAAAAAAAACCCGCCAATGGCGGATTCTTAAATTATCTATACGTCGAGGATCAAACGCTGCGGATCTTCCAGCGCATCCTTGATACGCACAAGGAAGGTGACCGCCTCGCGGCCATCGATAATGCGGTGATCGTAAGATAGCGCGATATACATCATCGGGCGGGCTTCGATCTTTCCATCCTTCATCACCATTGGGCGTTGCTGGATTTTGTGCATGCCCAAAATAGCAACTTGAGGCGGGTTGATGATCGGTGTCGACATAAGGGAGCCGAACGTGCCGCCATTGGTGATAGTGAACGTGCCGCCTGTCATTTCTTCCATGGTCAGCTTACCGTCTTTGCCTTTAACACCGAGGGCGCCGATATCCTTCTCGATTTGCGACATGGATTTTTGATCGCAATCACGAACAACCGGAACGACCAGACCTTGCGGCGTCGATACCGCAACCGAGATATCATAGTAATTTTTATAAATGATATCATCGCCGTTAATCTCGGCATTCACGGCTGGAATTTCTTTTAGGGCGTTGACAGCCGCCTTCACGAAAAAGGACATGAAGCCCAGCTTCACACCGTGTTTCTTTTCAAATATGTCTTTGTATTCATTGCGCATCGCCATAACTGCGCCCATATCGATTTCGTTGAAAGTCGTCAGGATTGCAGCCGTATTTTGCGCTTCTTTCAAACGGCGGGAAATGACCTGGCGCAATTTGGTCATTTTGACGCGTTCTTCGCGGGGGCCCGTCGCACGAGGCGCTGCCGGGGCAGCGGCAGGTGCGGCTTTCGCCGGAGCAGCCTGGTGATTGACAACATCTTCTTTCGTGATGCGACCGTCTTTGCCGGTGCCGGAAACATCTGCCGGATTGATATTGTTATCGGCCATGATCTTGCGGGCGGCCGGTGCCGTGCCTTCATTGATCGAAGCTGACGGTGCCGCCGCAGCCGGAGCAGCGGCTGGCTTGGGATCATTGGCTGGCGCGGCTTGCGGCGCGGCAGGAGCGGCCCCGGCAGCACCTGCTGTAATTTCGCCAAGAAGAGCACCGACATTGACCGTCGCGCCCGGCTGAATTGAAATTTTGCTTAAAACGCCCGCTTCTGCCGCGTTGACTTCCAGCGTGACTTTATCTGTTTCCAGCTCGACCAAAGGCTCGTCAACTTTGACGGCATCGCCTTCTTTTTTCAGCCATTTGGCAACAGTGGCTTCGGATACGGATTCTCCAAGGGCGGGGACGACAATCTGGGACATAGGAATTCCTTTAAAAGACTTGTATTTATGCGGCCTAATTTGGCCTGTGCAGGTCAAAAGGTCAACCCAAAAGACAGGTAAATAAACGGGTATTTAGGGCGATGGCGGCAGAAAAAGATCTGCCTGTTCCGCCTGACGGCTTTGCTTGCGGTTGCCTATGATTTCGCCGATATCGGCTTTCAGGACCTGGTCGGAATGACGTATTTCAATATCGATATAATGGATAAACGCGTCATCCCGCATGACCTGCTCGCCTAGCCGTGCATATCCTATCACAAGATGATGCCCGCTATCGGGAAAACTCCTCTCCGCGGAAGAAGTTTTGACCGGATAGGGAACAGCCCTTGGCACGATATAGTGCTTTACCCCGTCATATCCGGTTTCATTGGCTTCCTGATAATAGAAGACAGACCGGGATGTAACTGTTTTATGTTCGTTGCCCCGGCGCTCTTTCAGGTCTTTTGTGATCTGGAATTCCATCATGACTGGCAAAAGATGCCCTTTCCGTTCATTCTCCAGACGCTTGAAAAGATTTATAAAACGAAATTCCTGCCGTGCAGGATTGCGTGAATAGCGGATAAAGAAATCATGCTCGTCGATCAGGCGGTGCTGGTCGATGAAAATGGCATTCGATATGCGGTCAAATTGCCCGCGGGCGATAATATCGGCAAAATCCTGTGGCGTACGCATCTGGATTTTCTGACGTCCCTTCAGCGAGGCATAATGCTCGCGTGTCGAAGGATGATGGAGCTGGTTCGAAATATGCTTTCTCGACCTGTGATGGAAAACTTCATGCAGCCTGTCACAGCGCCCTGCCATATCAACTTCGATCAGATATGGTTTAACAGGCTTATATTTACAATCATCACGGTGCTTTAATTTCGGGTTTTTCGCATCGTGCAATGTTTTGAAATGCGGCTGTTGATGCCGCCCGTCCGCTTCGAAACCATGGCAGTAATGAAGACGGGCATTACACCCATCAGGGCATAAAAGTTTTCCATCATGTCTTTCAGAATTATAAGGCTCGCCGTTTTCCTTTAAAGATTCCGGCATGTCGTCTTCATATCCGGGCACGATATAAACAGGAATGAGCCTGTCTTCTTCCTCGCTGAAATAAACAGCGAAAGGAAATTGAAGCCTTGCATCACCGTAGTCAGGTTTCCATGCCTTGGACATGGCCCATCATTTAACATATTTTATATGGGAGGTGCAAATTTATGGCGCTGGACGGACTTCCGGCGCGATTGCAGCCTGGGTTCTTCTCTGCTGATTAAGAAGGTTTTCATGCTTTATTTCGACAAAACTGACCTTTTCGAGCTGCCGCGGGTCCTGAATACTGACATCTAGTAATATGTCGCCATCTGTTCCCTTTTTAACCTGAGCCACCGCCAGTACGGCATGGCGCTCTCCCTTGTCGAAGGCATTTAGAACATGAGGATGAACCGTATTGATAAAAATCCTCGGGACGATAATGTCTTTATGGCCGTTCGCATCCTCAATCTGCACTGTTCTAGATAAGACCCACCCCTTCTCGCTAAAATCCTGTGCCGTATATTTCTTACGCGGGATAACCTCCATGAAAACCGGCATGTATTGCTGCCCCTCACTCAGCATGGCTTTAACAAAAGATCTAAAGCGGTAATTTTGTTCGCGGCTGTTATCGGACTTATTGTAATACAGAGCGAAGAACCGCCACGGAACTTGAAACCCGTTCCATACAACAACGCTGTTGGCGATATGCTCCGGGGCCTTCGTGCGCATGAAGTCTATAATATCGCGCGCGCTTTTTGCCGAATATGGTTCAAGCCCATGCATCATCTGGGCGCTGGCTTTTATGGCCCCGGCATGTTTGCCTCTTTTATAAGGATGCTTCATTGCCTTATCCCGTGCGCCGGGATGAATGACTCCATGGAGATTATTCGTGTTGAGATAAATCACATAGCCGCGCATTTCTTTTTCGGTAGCAGGTTTGCTGGCCTTACCGATCGAACAATCGCTATCATGAAACTGGCCGGGACTGGTTTTAAAATGCTCGCGCGTTTTGGAGGGCTTGCCTTTTTTGAATTCTATTTCAGGCTGGTAATGAGCGCGGGCCGTGCAATGTTCATCCGGACACTTAATGTGACCTTTATGATTTTCTTCATCATACCAGTCGCCGCCTTCTTCCAGATTACCGCCCGGCAATGAAATTTTCTGCCCTGTCCTGATATCGACGACAAATGGCATATGAAGGGGCTTTTCTTGAGCTGCGGCTCCGAACAGGTCTGTTAAAGGTGATCTTTTCATAGGCGTATCCTTACTCAGTATTTCGGGCAAGTTACCCTAAACAAAACGGACTCTGGAAGAAAAATCTCCAGAGTCCGCCTTAAAGATCAGATTAATGCTTTAAAATCAGAGTTTCAGCGCCTCGTCGACCAGCCTTGCCTGCTCCAGCGCATGGCGCTTGGCATAGCCTGTCGCTGGCGATGCCGAAGACGGACGGCCTGCATATTTGAAACGCTTGCCGCCTTTGAACTTGGCGCGAACCAGCGTTTCTTCCAACAATGGCTCGACAAAGAACCAGCCGCCCTGGTTTTTCGGCTCTTCCTGGCACCAGACGAATTCCGCGTTCGGATATTGCGCCAGCTCTTCCGCAAGCTCGGCTTCCGGGAACGGATAGAACTGCTCCAAACGGTAAATCACGACATTCTTGATGCCGCGCTTTTCGCGCTCTTCAAACAGGTCGTAATAAACCTTGCCCGAACACATAACGACGCGCTTGACGTCTTTCGGCTTCGCCAGATTGTCGCGCGCATCGTCCCAAAGGAAGCGGTGGAAACTCGTCTGGCCTGTAAAGTCCTCTGCCTTGGAAACCGCGAGTTTGTGACGCAGCAATGATTTCGGCGACATGTTGATCAGCGGCTTACGGAAGTCGCGTTTCAACTGACGGCGCAGCGCGTGGAAATAATTCGCCGGCGTCGTGATGTTCGTGACTTGCATATTGTCTTCCGCGCAAAGTTGCAGGAAGCGCTCAAGACGCGCCGATGAGTGTTCCGGCCCCTGCCCCTCGAAACCATGCGGCAATAACATGACCAGACCTGACATGCGCAGCCATTTGGTTTCGGCGGACGCGATATACTGGTCGATGATGACTTGCGCGCCGTTGACGAAATCCCCGAACTGCGCTTCCCAGATCGTGAGAGAGTTTGGCGCGGCCCATGAATAGCCCAGTTCGAAACCCAAGACCCCGGCTTCGGATAGAGGAGAGTCATGCACTTCAAAATTCGCCTGATCCGGCGCGATATGCTGCAAAGGGTAATACCGGGAGGCGTTATCCTGATCGTGGAGCGTCGCATGGCGGTGAGAGAAAGTCCCGCGCCCCGCGTCTTCACCCGATACGCGCACCGGATAGCCTTCCTGAACCAGCGAAGCGAAAGCAAGGCTCTCTCCCGTGCCCCAGTCAAAGCCAGTGCCGGATTTGAACATTTCTTTTTTCGCGTCAAACTGGCGCGCGATTTTGGAATTGAGATTGAAGCTCGATGGAATATCGACAAGACGCTCGCCGAGCATTTTCAGCTGCGCCTCGGTGATCGATGTCTCGCCTTTGCGCTTCTCGCCGAATTTGGATTTCACATGCGTGGTCAGACCCGACCATGCGCCTTCCAGCCAATCGGCCTTGTTGACTTTATAACTCGATGTCGCGGCGAAGGCTTCTTCCATCTTTTTGTGGAAAGCGTCGACCATGGCTTTGGAATCGTCCGCCGACATCACGCCCTCGGCGGCGAGTTTCGCGGCGTATTGATTGCGCGTTGAAACCTGTTCCTTGATCGCCTTGTACATGACGGGCTGCGTGAACATCGGCTCGTCACCTTCGTTGTGACCGTTCTTGCGGTAACACATAAGGTCGATGATGACATCATGACCGAATTTCTGGCGGAACTCGATTGCCATGCGCGATACATGTGCCACGGCTTCCGGGTCGTCGCCATTGACGTGGAATGTCGGGATCGCCAGCATCTTGGCCATGTCGGACGAGTACGGACCGGATTTATAATATTCCGGCAAGGTTGTGAAACCGATCTGGTTGTTGATGATGATATGAACCGTACCGCCTGCGGTATAGCCCGGCAATTCGGCCATCATCAAAATTTCCGCGACAAGACCCTGGCCGGCAAAAGCGCTGTCACCATGGATGGTCAGAGGAAGCACGGATTTACGGTCGCCGCCTTTTTCCAGATCCTGCTTGGCGCGCACCTTGCCGACAACGACAGGATTGACGACTTCCAAATGCGACGGGTTCGGCGTTAACGACATATGAACTGTTTTGCCGCCGATAACGCGGTCGGTCGAATATCCCATGTGGTATTTAACATCGCCCGATCCCGGCGTGTCGTCCGGTGTCGATGGCATGCCGTTGAACTCGGCGAATAATTTAGTGAACGGCTTTCCGACGATATTTGTCAGTGTGTTCAGGCGCCCGCGGTGGGCCATACCAATAATAACTTCCTCGACTCCCAGCTCCGCACCCTTGGCAATAATTTCTTCGACGCACGCGACATAGCTCTCGCCGCCATCCACACCGAAGCGTTTGGTGCCGACATATTTAAGCGCGAGGAAATCTTCCAGACCTTGCGCGTTCACAAGGTTTTGATAGATCGCTTTTTTCTCGTCTGCGGAGAATTGCGTTTTGTTGCCGGTCGACTCGATTTTCTGCTGGAGCCAGTTGCGCTCTTCTTGTGAGATTACATGCTCGTATTCAATCCCGATCTTGCCGCAATAAATTTGCTGAAGCACGGAAACCAGATCGCGGATCGTCGTTGTTTCAAAACCCAGTATGCCGCCGACATAAATCTTGTGGTCCATATCGCCAGCCGAAAAACCGTACGTCACAGGGTCCAGCTCGGCGCGCATTTGCGGACGCTTCAGGCCCAGCGGATCGAGATCCGCCATCAGGTGGCCATTGGCGCGGTAGGCTTTCACCAGCATCATCGCCTGTATGGAATCTTTCATCGCGCGCGTATCGTATGACGCCTGCGGCGCTTTGGACTGGTTCGCCGGAGCCTTGCCGCCCTTGATCGCCTCGTCCGCCGTTGTCACGCCAAACGGCGCAGCCGGTTTCTTGTAATGCGGGCTCGCCCAGCTCGCGCCGGTAATCTCTTTCAAAAGAGCCGTTTCATCGTCTTTCAGATCGTTGAAAAATGTCCGCCAGCTCGCATCGATCGCATTCGGATTATGCAGAAACTCCTTATACAGATTGGCGATATATTCCGCGTTAGAGCTGGACAGAATGGTGACAAGAGCGGGCGATGTGGACATGGCGGTTCCTAGGGTTATTGAGATACGACTTTATTATATCATATTCCCTCTTTTGTCATCCCCGGACGCCCTTTTTGTTTCCCAACACTACTCCTTGTCATCCCTGCGAAAGCAGGGATCTCTCTTTCTCAATTCGCTTGACAATATAACATAATGTTATATATCATGGTGATACATATAGGGGAAGTATATGACAGTTGTGCCTATGTTAAAACCTCCGAGCAAAAAAGAGGCATTGAAGCTAATTCGGGAACTTGTCGCCGTGGAAAAATGACCTGCTCGTCGTCACCGCTTATTATATTTGAAGGAGGACTAAAGATGAAAAATTACTATCACTATAAAGACTCCGGGCTCGATAATGTTTTTCTCGCGAACGGATTTTCAATCGATGAAGACGGTACGGTTTTCATTAAGGATATTCATGGCTTGCATAAAGCCATCGGCGAAGAACTTATTTTTCTGACCCGCAAACTGCGCGGCAAGGAAATCCGTTATATCCGCCATTATCTGGACTTAAGCCAGAAAGCCCTCGGCGAACTTCTCGGCGTCGATTACCAAACCGTCTTAAGATGGGAAACAGGAAAAAATAAAATCACCAAGGCATCTGAAAAATTCCTGAAGATTATTTTCTATGGATATCTAAACAAGAAAGAAGGCATGGAAGAAATTATCAATCGTCTTTCCGATATCGACAACCGCCGCAGCGAAGAAGAAATTTCTTTCACGCATAAATCGAGTGGGTGGAGCAAAGCTGCATAATTTAAGTGGAAATCATTCTGGAAATATATTAAATAGTTAGCCTAAGGGGTTATTATTTTCTTGCCATAAATTTTTGATACATATATAACAAAACATGCCGGAAGAAATTAACCCTCCGGCATGGTATTTGTATGATAATAGTCTAAGGCCTAAGTGAGACGCTCCTCCGTCGAAAGATGTAGCGTAACTCATAAGGCTATTATCCCGCGAAAGCGGGGCAACTCTTTAAACTTAAACACTTAAGCATAAAATCATGGATTCTGTCAATGCTAAACAATGATTTCAGCACATGGACGCTTGCAGACCTGAAAGCAGAAGAAAAACGTCTTTCAGAACGTCTAGCAGCAATTAAGGTAATTACGGGCGGGTATGATCATTTACAAAACCTTTCCAATGGGTTTTCTGCACCTATTGAACAACCTACATTAGGCTGGCCTGCCATAAACCAATCCCTAGCCAAAGAAACAACCCACGATGCAGCAGTTATTCTTTTAAAAGAAAAAGGTACTAAGTTAAAAACTCGATATTTCCTTGATGAATTTGCTAAAAGAGGCAAAATCATTAATGCTATTGTGCCAATGACAAGTCTATATTCGAGTCTGGTAGGAGCTACAGAGCGTAAAAATAGTGAGTTATTAAATCTCGGTGATGGTGAATGGGGCTTAAAAGGCCGAGACGAACAATAAATGCCGATTCGCGAACACCCTGATAAAGGGATGATTTTAAATTGTGATTTTAACGTTGGCTTTAAAGTTCCTGAAATGGTCAAGGAACGCCTCGTTGTAGTTTTAAGTCCCAAAATTAACGCACGACCTAATCTATCTACAGTTGTTGCCTTAAGCACGACTGCACCAGAAAAAACTATGCCATATCATGCTCAATTGGACATTAGACCTAGACTTCCAAAAGGATTGGAAAGTGATGGCGTATGGATAAAAGGCGATATGGTTTATGCTGTTGGCTTTCATCGACTAAATTTAGTTAGACTAGGCACTCAAAACGGCAAAAGATCCTATTATTATCATACACTTAGCGATGAGCAGATGGAATTGGTCCATTGTTGCGTGCTCCGCGCAATGGGGCTTTCGAAATTGACAAAACATCTTTAAAAACTATATAATAAATTGTGTGTGGCTCTCATCTTCGGATGATCCACGTCTAAGTCCTACCCATCAGGGATAGGCTATGCCGCTCCGGTGATAACAAATATGGAGCGGCCAGTGTTTTAAGCCCGCGTAAGCGGGCTTAATTTTTTCTTTAGCTACCTTGTCCCACCCCCATCTTTCCTCTATCCTGACCTTTGAACCATTAGCGTGGTTCGGGGCCTAAGAAACCTCCATTGTCCGGTTCAGTGACCGTCATCACTCCTCGACTCACGTCGGGGAGACATACGTGTATGTCCAGTCCCGCAAGGGATAAAGACGTATGTGATCCTGACAATGGATTTTCTTACTCCCCGACGCCCGTCAGACAAGAGGAGTAAGACATGGAACACTATCAAAATTACAATCGCTCGGTTTTCGTTATCGTCTACCTGTTTTGTGCCATCCTGATTTTCACAGGCGGGCTGATCATGGGATATCTGGTCTGGGGCTAAAGCCTGATCAGTGTTTTCGTTGACATAAGCGTGAAACCGCTTTACCCTGTCAGGGTTAGCCTTAATCCTGAAAAGGCACGCCGTTTTTCGGCTATCCCCAAGGTTTCGGACCCGGCGGGGACCTGTATCAAAACACCCCCCCTTCATCAGCCAAACTTATAGTTATGTTTAATTAAGGGATAGAAATAAAAAAACCAAAAAAATCGACATTCGAAATGATAGCCTACGCTAAGTCATTGAAAATGATATTACTTCCGCTTCTTAACTTTGGATATTCTTGACATTGCCAGCCTGCATGTCCAAATTCGACTCCATGCCCGACAAATCCGAGATACCAGCTTCCACCAATCTTGTCCTTGCCTTTGCCATCGGCGCAGCCTTCGTCCTTACCTTAACCGTCATGCCCTATTGGCTCGGCGGTCATGTCTGGGCGATGCTGCTTATTACGTTGCTCGTCGTGCCTCTCAACACGCCGCTCTGGAGCTTGATCCACGAAGCAATTCACCGCAATTTTCACCCGCACCGCACGGTCAATGAATTTGCCGGGCGCAGCCTGTCGATCCTGTTCGGCGCGAGTTTCGGCGTCCTTCGTTTCGGCCATTTGATGCATCACCAATATAACCGCGACTGGGAGAACGAATATTATTCAGGCTCAAAACTTGCCGCCTGGATAAAGCACTACTTTCATATGCTGGGCGGGCTTTACATTACTGAAGTCGCGACTTCGTATCTTGTCGCCTTGTGCCCTGCACCGCTTACGCGCAAACTGGCACGCCGCCTGTTTTCTGACGACCGTCATTTCGAAGCCGTGATGAACTCGTTGCTCAAAGCCGATAACGTGAAAAGAATCCGCACCGACTGTCTCTGGATTACCTTTATATATACATGCGTGTTTATGATTTTTGGGGCGGCATGGATCGTGCCTGTTGTCGCGCTCCTTGGCCGAGCCGTGATTATTTCGATCATGGATAATTCCTATCATTACGGCACGCCACAAGATGGAAGCGTTCCGGCGAAAGAGCTGGAAACCTCAAACTTTTATTCGCGATTTATCCTGAATTTCAATTATCACCTGACGCATCATAATCACGTGGCATTGCCGTGGAGCCGCTTAGCCGAAAAGCACAAAGAAGAGATGACTCCATTCAATGAAGGCCTAGGTACAGCCCTCGCCGCGCAATTCAAGGGTCCGATCAAGACTGATTAAACGATAATCCGCTGCGGCAGATTGAGAATTTCCGCCAGTTCGTTGAGCGCGCTTTTCTCGGTCGGGCTAATATTGAGATAATCGGGCAGATCAATTCTATGAGGGTCCGGTGCGAGGAAATTCTTCAGCGATACATGAATACTGGCAAGCGTCGCCAGGATAAAGTTGCGCTCGCGGTACCGGATGGCAACGCAGTAAGCGAGATCGTAGACGCTCTGGCGGTAGCTGAGCGGCACGTCGGCAAGAATGGTTTGCAGTTCGTAGCGGAAATTCGACAAATCTTTTGTCCAGCTATCCCAGGCTTTGTAATTCTCCAGCGCAGCGTCAAAAACCGGAGAGATTTCACGATAATCCTTCTCGCCCATGAACCGGCGCAGCGTCTCCGTGATGGCCTTACGCTCCTCGACGCTGGCATTGTAGCCGCCTTGCGGATCCATCTTCGATACCCAGAACGCCGCGCCAATCAGTAATCTGGCACGCTTGATATTTTCTTCCGTCACCGGGATTTCATCATCGACTATCATTGGCATCTTTCGCTCTAAGGGCTTCGGAAATCATTGTCAGCGCGGAATCTTCCGCCGGTGAAATATTGATATTCTTGAACTCTTCAGGATCGGCTTCTTTGTTGATCGCGCCGATGATCTTGTTCAAAAGCCCCTCAAGCAGGAACTCTTCTTCGCGGATATCCAGCTCCTCGCGATAGGCGCGGGCAACTGATGTCGCAACGAACATCACTGCCCGCTTCAAGTGGAGCAGACCCTCTTCACTTTCACTGAGTTTGAAAGCTGCTACCATTTCACGAATGGCATTACTTAAGCTTTCTTCGCTCTCATCTTCGAAAACGGCATTATTCTCAAGCGCCATTTTTGCCGCCGTCGCAATATCCGGGGATTTCGACAGCTTTACGATACGCGCAAGCGCCTTCATCATATAGTCGCGTTCTTTGGCCTCGGATTCTTCGCCTTGATCCGTATCGTCGGCATGGCTGACATAGAGGCTAACGCGTATGAATATATCGGAGATCAATTGAATATCAGTGGAAGAAAGCGCCATGTTTCAAGCCACTCTCTGCGCCACGCCCATCATTTCGGCGAGTTTGTTGATCGCTATTTTTTCAGCCGCAGATATATTGATATGCTCGATATTATCATCAGCCGCGATTTTTTCGGAGCGGAACGAAAGCGCGTGCTTAATCTTGCCGAAGATCGAGACGTCTTGCGCGCTTTCCTGATAGGCCTGCGCGACAGTAATCGCGATTTCCAGCAGATTGCTCTTAAAGCTCTCCAGCTTGCGCTCGTCGATTATGTTCACCAGGTAATCAGTAATCGTTTTGCATTCTTGCGGCACGCTTTCCGTTTCTGCGGACCATTCCGGCCAGTAGGCTTTATGCTGAAGCGTTGCAAGCATAATCGTCTGCGCGAATTCCGATTTGAGCGTATCCTCAACATAAAAAGTGACGACGTTTTCAAGCGCCGCCAATTCCTGTGTTTCAGAGCTTTTGCCGCCTGTCCGGTCGCTTTGCGAAACGTACAGGCCAACGCGGTATGGAAGCGCGATCAGCGTCCGATATGTGTCCTCCGGAAACTGATCGAGATCAACCAGCGCCATATTAAGCAGCCATGGCTTTCATCATGGCTTCACCGAGGTGGGACGGGCTTTCCGCCATCACGTAGCCAGCCGCTTTCATAGCTGCAATCTTCGCTTCGGCTGTGTCTTCGCCGCCGGAGATGATCGCGCCAGCATGGCCCATGCGCTTGCCCTTTGGCGCTGTCGCACCGGCAATGAAACCAGCAATCGGTTTCTTTTTGGCAAGGCCTGCATAATATTGCGCGGCCTTGATTTCAGCTTGACCGCCGATCTCGCCGATCATGATGATGCCTTGTGTTTCGTCATCCGCCATGAACATTTCCAGCGCGTCGATAAAGTTGGTGCCGTTGACAGGATCGCCGCCGATGCCGATACATGTCGTCTGGCCAAGGCCGTTCTGTGTTGTCTGGAAGACGGCTTCATACGTCAATGTACCGGAACGGGATACAACACCGATCTTGCCGCGCTTGTGGATATGGCCCGGCATAATGCCGATTTTGCATTCACCTGGCGTAATAACGCCCGGGCAGTTAGGACCGATTAAGCGTGTCTTGGAACCGAGCAGCGCTTTCTTCACTTTGACCATGTCAAGAACCGGAATGCCTTCTGTGATGCAGACGGCAAGCGGGATTTCAGCTTCGATGGCTTCGAGGATTGCGTCTGCCGCAAATGGAGGTGGAACGTAGATAACAGAAGCGTCAGCGCCTGTGGCGGCTCTTGCTTCGGAAACTGTGTTGAAAACGGGCAGGTCCAGGTGCTTCGTGCCACCTTTGCCCGATGTAACGCCACCGACCATTTTCGTGCCATAGGCAATCGCCTGCTCTGAGTGGAACGTGCCTTGAGCTCCGGTGAAACCCTGACAGATGACTTTGGTATCTTTATTGACGAGAACAGACATTTTGAACCTTGAATTAGAGTGAATGCTTCCCCTAAATCTTTGGGAAGCCATTGATTTCACTCTATTAAGCATGAAATCGCCTGCTTCGCAACGCATCCCGCCAAATCTCTTTATATTAGGTTTATATTTTTCTTGATTATGGCAACTAATTCATAGTATAAATTTACATAATTTTAACGAACAGGGTGTTCATTTTGTTAGTACGCAAAGGTAGTGAATTTCAAAAACCCGCCGCTCGCGCAACGCCCGGCTTCGAAGAAAAAATAGCTGTGGCCATTGCCAGAGATGCATCAGTACGGGAAGAGCGCGAAAGAGCGTCCCGTGTTACTGCTTCCCCAAAAGTACTGTCTGAAGCTGAAGATTTATCTTTTATCGGACTGGAAGGCATATTTAAACCCGGTGCCCCTATTATCGCCGCTACAAAAAAATTCTTTGTCGGCACAAATCCTGAGCCGCTTGCAAAAACTGCGATTGATGGTAAGACCACTCTCGTTCTCGCCCCCCCATCGAGAGAAGTTCAATACATAAACATTGCGCATATTCCCGGGGGAAATGCCACACTGAGTAATTCCTTGACTGCGATTGTCATCCCCAACTCTAAACAATACTTACAGCCGACTCGATTAGAGAACTGCGTATCATTTTTGAACAATATGCTGATAACTGCAGCCACCTCACCTGCCGCGAAAAAGATCTCTCAAACAGTCAAAGAAAAAGGCCCGGCTGCCGCTAAAGTTGCATCTGATATCGCAGTCTATAAAGTTGCGCCTAAGGTTGTTGATGCTACTTATTGGGCAGCAGAGAAAAGCGCTACGCCGACTTTCCAAAAATGGGCCAAACGCTTAAGCCCTATTTTTGCCTTAATGGCAACCTCTTCCATTGATCAAAATTTAGACAAAACATCGCCAGAATCCGCGATTTACATTGCTGCAATGGGTAAAGAAAATGCAGCTGCGACAATTACTATCGATATGAGCGCTGTCCCTCTTTCTTATTGCTCGAAAGATTCTCCTATGCTTGTGGAAGGTATCCTATCGACATTTAGATTAACAGACAGTGATACCTGCAGGCGCGTATTACAAGCCGTGCCTAAAGTTTCTGAAAATTTCACAACCTATAATAAAAATATTTCCATCAAG
>QFOT01000177.1 GCA_003241285.1 Micavibrio aeruginosavorus | reverse complement strand
GTGAATTTTAACAACAGGTTAGAATGGCAAAACCGATTCTGGTACATTTCGATTCCTCAGGTAAGATTTTCCAATGGCGAGCAAAGATTTAGAGCCTTCCGAAGGCGGCGATAATGTCACCCCTATAGATGACGGGGAAAAAGGCGGCAAAAAGAAGCTGCTCATTATCCTTGTGCCACTTATTCTCCTGATCGGCGGCGGCGCGGCCGCTTATTTCACGGGCATGCTCGATAAGGTCTTGGGTAAAGACGCGACCAAGACCGAAGAAGGGACTGAGGGTGAAGCCTCAAAAGAAGGTGAACACGGCGAAAAAGCCGAAGAAGGCGGCGAAGAAGCCGCTGAAGGTGAAGGCGGCGCAACAGGACCGGCCTTCCTGAAAATTCCCGATATGGTCATTAATTTGAACAGCGATACCGGCGAGCAGAGATATCTGCGCCTCTCGATCCAGCTTGAGCTCAAGAACGCAGCAGACCAAGCGGCGGTTGAAAAAGTATTGCCGCGCGTCGTAGACCAGTTTCAGACTTATTTGAGAGAGCTTCGTTTGCAGGATTTGCGCGGCTCGAAAGGTATCTACCGTCTTCAAATGGAACTCCTGTCGCGCGTCAATCAGGCGGCAGCACCGATTGAAGTCAAAGATGTGCTGTTTCAGGAAATTCTGATACAATAATTCAAAGACTTAGCTATCTGGCCTAAAACTTGAAAGTAAGCCAGACAGACTAGATATATAAGAAGAAAACAGGATACCGGAAAGGAAGACCTGATGGCCGAGGCGCCGACCCAGGATGCCGCTACCGACGGGATGAGCGAAGAAGAACGCCGCATGATGGCCGAATGGGAATCCATGGCCACAGACGATGCCGGCGGCGGAGCCATGCCGGAAGAAAATACCCGCATTCTAAACCAATCCGAGATCGACTCGCTTCTCGGCTTTGATGATGCAGGCGGCGGCGGTGAAACATCCGGCGTCATGGCGCTGGTCAACGCGGCGCTTATCAACTATGAGCGTCTGCCGATGCTCGATATCGTGTTCGACCGTCTGGTCCGATTGATGTCGACGTCGCTGCGCAACCTGACATCCGATAACGTCGAAGTATCGCTTGACCAGATTTCGACGGTCCGTTTCGGCGATTACCTGAATTCCATTCCATTGCCTGCGATGTTGTCCGTTTTCAAAGCATCGGAATGGGACAATACCGGATTGCTGGTCGTTGATTCTGCGCTGATTTATTCCGTCGTCGATGTGCTGCTCGGCGGGCGTAAAGGTACGCCGTCGATCCGCGTCGAGGGCCGTCCTTATACAACGATTGAATCGCGTCTTGTCGAGCGGATGCTGAACGTAACTTTGTCTGACATGTCCTCGGCCTTCGATCCGCTATCGCCGGTCACCTTCAATCTTGATCGCATGGAAACCAATCCCCGCTTCGCCGCGATTACGCAAAGCGGTAACGCCTGTGTGCTGGTGCGCATGCGCGTCGATATGGGCGACCGCGGCGGTCGTATAGAAATTTTAATCCCCTATGCGACGCTTGAGCCGATACGCGAGCTTCTGCTGCAGATGTTCATGGGAGAAAAATTCGGTCGCGATTCCATCTGGGAAACACACTTGACCAACGAGCTTTATTTGACGGATGTCGCGCTTCAGGCTGTTCTCGGCGAACGCATTGTGAGCTTAGGCGAAATGCTGAACTGGAAAAAAGGCACGACGGTTATGTTTAACACCAAGCCGACGGACAAGGTTGAAATGCGCTGCGGCGACTTCCCGATGTTTAACGGGCCGATGGGACAAAAAGAAGGCAATATCGCCGTTAAAATCGAGCGATATATTCCGCCTACTGAAGAATAAAAAAAGTAAGAGGTTTTATGTCACTGAGTTTAGCAATGGATATCCTGATCACGATTTTGCTGGGAGCAACGATTTTTTATGCGCTGCGCCTATCTAAACATCTGGATGCATTTCGTTCAAACCGGAGTGATATGGAACGCCTGATCCGCGACTTGTCTTCCCAGATAACGCGGGCACAAGAAGGGATCACGACGCTTGACGATGTGGCCAAGGAATCCAGTGACGAATTGCGCAAGCTCGTCGACAAGGCAACAGGACTATCGGACGAGCTTCAGATTATGACCGAGTCCGGCAACAAGCTGGCCGAGAGGCTCGAAAACCTGGCGACCAGAAACCGGGAGATATCGGATCATATGTCGCAGACTTCTGTGAACCTGACGTATCCGGGCGGGAAAGCGCCTGTGTTTGCCGCAGAAAAAAAAGTGGAAGCGCCGACCCCTGAAAAATCTGTGGCGAAATCCTTCTTCTCTATCCGCGATCCTGATTTTTCTTCTGCGGCGGAAGACGATGATGGCGATGATAACGGCATGAGCCAGTCAGAAAAACAATTGGCGGCAGCTCTTCGCCGCAAAGGTAAAGGCGATTACTAAATGAACGATTTTTTCGCGTCGGCTTTTAAAAAATTACGCCTCCTGCCACTGCTTGTCATCGTGGCTTCACTGGCGTTTATGGTCAGGGCAGGCGATACGTTCTTCCAGATAAAAAATATGGGATCCGCGCATGCGCAAGAGGAAACCAAAGCGAAAGTCGTCGAAGCCGAGGATGCGCAGCCTCCATCGGAAGAGCTGAAAGATGCCAAGACGGACTCTGCGCCGAAGCTTGAAAATCCGACAGACAAGCCTGCCATTAAAGGCGAAAAAGTAGTTTCTTCTTCCAAGGATTGGCAGGACTCAGATTCTGATTTTGATGACTCAACTATTCGCAAGGAAGTTTACGACGACTTTATGGAGCGCCGCCAGATGATCGAGCAGAAGGAAAAGCAACTCGACCAGCGTGAAGCTTTGATGAAAGCCGGTACCGAAGAGGTCAATAAAAAAGTTGAAGAGCTGACGGCTATTCGTAACGAGATCCAGTCCCTTCTTAAAAAACAGAACGCTGAGGAAGAGGCGAATACAGCGAAGCTGGTCAAGATATACGAGGGTATGAAGCCCAAAGATGCGGCGAAAATATTTAACCAGCTTGATATGGATGTTCTTCTCTCTGTTGTCACAAAGATGTCGGAGCGGAAAGTTTCGCCGATCGTTGCCTTGATGGACCCGCAAAAAGCGCGCAGCCTGACGCTTTTCTTATCGGAGCAGAATAAATTGCCTGGCACCGGCTCGACGACGGCAGGTTTCGGTAATCCTAATGCCCCGCCTGCATTACCAGAATCAGCTATTCGTTAGGATTATTAAAGAATTTTTAACCACGAATGGACACGAATAAACACAAATGTCATTGCGAGGAAGGCGAAGCCTGAAGTGGCAATCCATACGATAGTAAAGCTGCGCCATAGTATGGATTGCCACGCTTCGTTCGCAATGACATTTGTGTTTATTCGTGGTTTTAAAAATTTCCTATCAGCGTAGTATTTTATTAATTATTGAGTTGCATACTGAGTTTCTCATTAATTCGGCGCAATGCTGAATGCCTATCATTTTCAGGAGATGCCAGAATGGCCGTAGACAAGAATATGAATGTTTTAATCGTCGACGATTACAAGACGATGCTGCGTATTATCAATAATTTGCTCAAGCAGCTCGGCTTTTCGAATATCGATGAAGCGACAGATGGGACGATGGCGCTCGATATGTTCAAGACAAAGAATTACGGATTGATCATTTCCGACTGGAACATGGAGCCGATGTCCGGCATCGAGCTTTTAAGGCATATTCGCGGCGGGGATATGAATAAAAATGTGCCCTTCATCATGATTACTGCCGAGAGCAAAA
>QFOT01000176.1 GCA_003241285.1 Micavibrio aeruginosavorus | reverse complement strand
ATTTCAGCCGGCGCAGGTTTTCCATCATAAAACTGCATCAGGAAATTTGAAAACACTTCGGGCAGCGTCAGCTCACCGGCATGGGACGGGAAAAACGTCCGGTTTCCGTAGTTTTGACCGCCGCGGAAGAAAAATACCTGTACGCATGTGCAGCCTTCCCGCCGCGCAATCGCCATGACATCCATATCCGTATCTTCATCGAGATTGATATCCTGTTTGGACTGGATAGCGCTTAAGGCGCGGATACGATCCCGCATTCCGGCTGCCGTTTCGAAATCCATCCGGTCTGATGCTTCCATCATCGATTGCGACAGGGCGGATTGAATCTCGCTGCTCTTGCCGCTTAAGAATTTCTGCGCGTCCGCAACTTGCTTTCCGTACTCCTCATGCGTGACATTGCCGACGCAAGGCGCTGTGCAGCGCTTGATATGATATTGCAGGCAGGGCCGTTTTCTGGTCGCGAAATAACTATCCGTGCAATTACGCAGTTGAAAGGCACGCTGGAGCGCAATCAAGGTACGATTGACGGAACCAACCCCTGCGAACGGCCCGTAGTAATCTCCCCTTTTTTCCTGCGCACCGCGATGCTTCATAATCTGCGGAAACTGATGGTCGCCGGTAATACAGATATAAGGATAGGATTTATCGTCTTTCAAAACGACATTGAACGGCGGCCTGAATTTCTTGATGAGGTTGGATTCCAAAAGCAGCGCCTCAACTTCCGTATGCGTGCGGATAAATTCCATCTGCATCGTTTCGGCGATCATTCGTTTCAACCGCGTCGGCAAGCGGTTTGGCTGCGTATAGCTGGTAACCCGCTTATTGAGCGATCTTGCTTTCCCGACATACAGAATATCGCCTGCCGCATTCTGCATACGATAAACCCCCGGTGAATCGGGAAGCATTTTCACATAGTCGCGTATGATCTGGACACCGCGCTCCAGTGAGGCTGGCAGCGATTTTTCACTCATATTTATAGATATAAATCACCTGTCGCGGCTTGCAACAGGAACCGCGAATATGGGCAGGAAAAATAATGTTTGACTTTTTACAAGCTAATTATGTATTCAATCAATAGTTGATAGAAATCAACTTATGGTTTAACGAAAAATCTCCGGGGGGAGAAAAATATGCAAGATAACCGGACCAAATACGGTCTGCGGGCAAAAAACCGCGGCCTGATCTACGAAGGCATTCATACGAATTTCAAAGACGCCCTGACTGATGCCGTTCAGATCAATATAGATTTGAACGGAATTGACCTGACCGGCATGGATTTGCAGAACATCAACCTGGACGGCATCGACCTCTCAAATGCAAATTTTGCCAACAGTAATCTCAGCGGCGCCAATATATCCGAAGCCAATCTGGAAGAATGTAATTTCGAAGGCGCAGAGCTCTTTGATGCCTGTTTTTGCTATTCAAGGCTCAGTACATGCGACTTTACAAATTCCCGCTTCGGCAGCACGGATTTCGCGCAGGCCGATATTATTAATTGCCGCTTTGCAGGCATGACCACCTTTTCCGTTTTCTTTCATCACGCCAATACATTCGCTGAAAATATTTATCTCCACCAGTCAGAACCCGTTGCTTTGGAGATACCGCCACGCGTCGTGACGGGCTTTAAAGATCCGATCATCTTCCTCGGCAAGTCCATGCTGATCGGTAACGACCTCTATCAGATTACAGGACAGGAGCTTGTGAACATGACCGACGAGATACTGCGAGATCTGATAAAAAACTCGCTCAATGGTTGAATGCAGCGCACCAATTCAACCATTTATTAATAGTCTTTTGCTAAAATTTGAACCATATGAAAAGAATAGTGAGATGCTATCTGACCATTCCATTTGCGGGAGCTTTATACTTCGAAGCAGGATTTCCGCTATATAGAAAACATTTGTATTCTCTCAATAAATGGCATAATGAAATTATTGTAGAGTTTCCATTGGGGGAAATTGTTTTTACCCCGAGGAGCTCTCTCGTTTCAGAAGACTAATGTCTATAGGGATTGCAAAATGGATAAGGCTGCGGATCAAAAACCCGTTCATGTTTTCATGGATGTGCTGCGCCAGCTTCAAAAAACGGATAATGAATTTCCCCTTCAATATGCGCTTTGCTTGGCAGAGATTTCTTTGAATGAGGGGATGTCGCTCACCGCGCTGGCAGAAAAAGTAAGCCTGTCGCTCTCCACTATTTCCCGCATTGTTGGATCGCTATCTGAATACCGCCAGAACGGTCAGCCTTACGGTCTTGTAGAAATCAGGATCTCCGCGACTGAACGCCGCCGCAAGGAATTATACCTGACGCCCAAAGGCCGGGCTTTAATCCAGAAAATTTCCAAGATACTAGAATAGAACCGGGCAAGAAAAAGGGCGGTAAAAACCGCCCTTCTCTAAATTATGCGGCTCTGCTGCGGGAAGAATATCTCGGCTTGTCACCGCCGCCAGCGCGAGGCGCACTGGAACGATTTCCCTGATTGCTATTACCGCCGCCGTTATTTGAACGTGGACGATCTGCCCGTCCGCCTTCAAAACGTCCGCCTTCTGAACGACCGGCCTCTGGGCGGTATCCGCCTGAACGACCTGCCGGCTCGGAACGACCGCCTTCTGCGCGACGTCCTTCAAAACGAGGCGCATTGCTGCGGCCTTCGCTTCTTGGTGCCTCAAAGCGTGAACGATTGCCGCCTTCACGGTTGCCATTGGCTTCGCCGCGCGGCGCCGCTGGACGTTCGTTGCGGAAATCGCCGAAGTCTTTATTGCGGTTCTTGTAACCGCCTTCACTTTTTGGCGCTTCGAAACGTGAACGGTTTGCACCTTCACGGTTCCCATCTCTTTCAGGACGCGCTTCAAAACGCGGTGCCGCAAATTTATTGCCGCTTCTCTCGCCGCGATCACCGCGGTTGTCAAAACGGTTATCGAAGCGTTGGCCGTCAGCGCGCGCCGGGCGGTCTGAACGCTCCGGACGATCTGAACGGAAGTCGCTGCGATCATTGTTACGGTCCTGACGTGGCGCATCGAAGCGATTACCGCGATCGGAGCCATCAGCGCGAGAGCCGAATGGACGTTTTTTTGCATATGGAGAAGAATTACCGTTTCCGCCGCCGAATGAACGACCGCCGGAAGGCTTACCGCGTCCGCCGCCTGAAGAGCCGCGCTCTTGCGGGCGACCGTCGCCTTCATACTGGCCTTTTTCGCCAGGGTTCAGCAAACGCTGGATAGCTTTCCATTTCGCGCCGTCTTCACCGGATACGAAGTTAAGGGCTTTACCTTCTGCGCCGTTACGACCTGTACGGCCGATACGGTGAATGTAATCATCAGCCGCTTGTGGAAGGTCGAAGTTGATAACATGTTCGATATGCGGAATATCAAGGCCGCGTGCAGCAATATCAGTCGCTACGAGAATACGGTATTTGCCTTCGCGGAATGACTTAATCACTTTATCGCGTTTGTTTTGACGAAGATCGCCATGGATCGCATCGGCTTCGTGATCGTCTTTGCTCAAGCGGTAAGCCAGCTTGTCCGCGCCGTGTTTCGATTTAACAAACACGATGACAGAGCCCGAGCGTTTTGCCAGTTCTTCCGTCAGTTTTTCGTATTTATCGGAGTTGTTGATCTTAATCATTTCCTGTTCGATCTTGATAACAGGCTTGGATACTTCACCGGCAGAAACGCGCACAGGCTCGTTCATGTACTGGTTCGACATCTTGATGATGTATGGCGGCAGCGTCGCCGAGAACATCAATGTCTGGCGTTGTTTCGGCATGTATTTCAGGATCTTGTCGATCTGAACGCCAAAGCCCATATCCAGCATTC
>QFOT01000175.1 GCA_003241285.1 Micavibrio aeruginosavorus | reverse complement strand
CATGCTGCGATCATTTTTTCTTGTCGGCCTTCTTGCCCTGCCTTTGCCCGCTTTTGCCCAAAATGCCGCGCCTGCGCCGATGCGCCATATGAGCATCACCAAAACGCCTGCCGCAAAGACGTCCGCGCCTGAACCCGCGGCTGAAGAAGATAAAGCTGTTGCACCGCCAGCCAAAGAATCTCCTGCGCCCAAAGCCCTGAAGCCGCAGGATGCGCTGAAGAAAACCGATACCCTGACCGACTGGCCTTATTATGCCGACCTGATGACGATCGATAACGATACCGCACTTGATAAAGTTATCCGCGCGGTCGATATCGACCCGGGCAGCGTGCCGCCCAAAGGCCTGTTCTACCTTGCCAAGGCTTTGTCCGAGCGCAAACGTTATGAAGAAGCGGCCTTTTATTATTACGCAGGGCAGCTTCGCGCCACGTTCGACATGGCCCGCTTTCCTCCTTATGCGCCAAGCGAAACCGCCGTCAAGCTCGACAGGCGCACCGAGGACCAGATCGGCAGCGTGCCCAAAGCCGATACCGTAATAATCAATCCGCATGAGCCTATCTCGATCCTCGCTTTATCCATCGGCTCCCCGATTGCCCGCTGGGCGATGGCGGATGCAGCGCGGCTGGATGCGGTCATGGAAAAGGTAAGGCTCTGGGATGCGGCGACGCCCTACGCGTATCTCCCCGATTACGACCTGTCCCATGCAGCGCCTTTCGATAAATGGCCGTCATTGCTGACGAAAACCCGCAATGATTACTTTACGCGCGTGCGCCAGATTGCGCGGGGCCTGACGGCCATACGGCCCGTCGAACCAAGCCCTAGTTTTTCGCGCCCCTGATATGCACCTGAAATAATTGACTTTTAATGCCATAACCCTGTAGAAAACAGGTGTTAAATTTCAATGCGTATAGGGTGTTTATAATGAAAAAAGATCGGCTTTTCGTCGTTTTCCATGCCAGTGCGGCCGTAGATCCTCAAAAACAGGAAGAACTAAAGAAAGCGACCTTCTATCACTACCCACAGGCTGCCTATTGCTCACAGGTCGCGGATCTCTATAAACAGAAAGCCGGCGGACTTTTTATCAATGGCGATAATCTTGCCGATGCCGTGAAGACTATCCGCGAACAAGCCAAAGGACAGGATATAACCCTCGTAACGCTGTGCCCGGAAATGATGAAGGCCGCAAGCGGCAGAGACATGACTCTCATCACAGTCGGCGCGCCGCCGGAAGGCGCCAGTTTCGAACGCGGTTTTTATCACGCCGATGCAAACTATGCTGGCGATGCTCTCAAAGCCATTGCCCGCCCTTTCAATCGATAACCTCTAACTGCGTAAAAAAGTAAACATAAATGAAAAAAGATCTCCTTGTCGTCTTCCATTCAAGCGCCGACGCCGACCCTGGCCAGCAATCCGCCCTTGAACGCGCCACGTTTAAATATCATCCCTCAGCGGCTCATTGCTGCAAACCCGGCGAAAGAGTATCGGGCAGCAAGGGCAATTATCACTATATCAACGGCACAAAGGTCGACGAAGCCATCGACACCATCGCCAATCTCGCAAGTAAAAAAGACGTCGTGATCGTATCGCTTTCTGCGGATATGAAACATGCGGCGCTGGCGCATCGCATTCCCGTTGTAACTGATATCCCGCGCATCGTGCAGCTGGCAATGCAGCCCCGATAAACTATCGATTTCTGCCATCCCTATATTCTTTGTCATCCCTGCCCCTCTTGTCATCCCTGCGAAAGCAGGGATCTCATCACAAAATAACTCCATAAAATTTGATCTAATTTTGATCTAAATTCGAAACGAAACATGCCTTAAATACCTAAAATACAAGGCAAAATTAGAACTCTGTTCAATTCCCTCTGACATGATGAGGGCATGAACGAAACATCATTTGCAAAAACTTTAGACAGAAAAGAAAGAGAAAGAAAAAGCTCACTCCAATGGCTATTTTCTTCGCAAGCAAATGAAAATACCGTTCATCACATTTCGGACAGACGCGATGTGGGTGTGTGTAGTAAAAAGACGATTGCAGAAAGCGCCAAGGCTATAAATAGCCATCAGAGGAACAAAAGTGATGGGCTTGGCGGCTTTCTGGCTCTCGACCTGATGACCGGAGGATTGCTGACCTCCCTTTTCCACGGTATCGATCCGATAGCTGTCATGGAAACCGCCGATGAAATCTGGCTCGACCGCCGTAAAAAACCTTCTGCCGATAAAGCCGCAGAATTTACCTACTTCCCGCTTTAGCTGTTTCGTCATCGACTGAATTCGTAGAATTCTAAAGCGATCTATGGCGCAGCGTCACTTTGGATTCCCTTAGAATTGCTTCGCAATTCAGGGAATAACAATCCTCATAAATAACTTGCCCTAAAATTTCAAATTTGTTATGTAAACAAATGCGTTTACCTGCGACAAAGCCTTATGTGTTGATCGACCTTTGCGATGAGGAAGACCCCACGCGCGGCGATTGCAATGCCTACCGGAATCTCGGCAGGCTTTTTGCGGAAAAAACCGGCAAAGAATGGGTCTGCGTGGAAGATAACGATCGCTGCCGGACCATCCTAGGGCAAAGAGGCCTGCCCGATACGGTGTTCTCCTTTAAGAACCGTCCTGAATATAATGACACCTACCACGTCTACGAGTTCAATGAAAATCTGAGCTATTACGCGAATAGCAATGTCGAAGAAGAACTCGTATCACACCATGTCACTGCCAGACTTCTTGAGGAAGAACGGCATAAATTCAAAGAACGCTATCCCGATAACGGCAACAGACTTATTGCGCTGATGAATATCGAATACGATAAACCCAGCCAGGAAAAAACCGCAGAGAAACTCGCGGATATGATCGCGGCCTCCGATAATCCTAAAACGACAATTTTCGTCTGCGGTATATGGCGTACGGAGAGGCTGGCACAAATAGATATGCTGCATCATTTAAAATCGTCAATTGAAGCGCGGAACATGACACAGGATGTGGAAATCCTCAGCTATTCCATGAGCCGGGATTTCAACGAGCGCGCCTCACAATACAATCCTTATCTCGGCCTGATAGCCTCCGCTGATCATTTCGTTATTCTTGGCCATTCGATGTCGATTGTGTCCGAATGCCTGATGTCGGGTAAAACCCTTATGCTGATCAATAACCACAACCACGACAGGCTGATCGATCAGGGCCTGTGCGACCGCCTGACCGCCATCAACCCTTCAAACGGCTTCCCGACCCGCAGCATCGAACCCGTTAATATAACCAGCGCGGTGGTCGATGGTCTGATACGGCATTACCGGATGCATGAGGCTGCGAAAGCTCCGCAGCCCTCCTGACGCCTTAACCCATTCTCCATTTTTTAGGTTTAGCTTTAGCGGGAAGCTGGTATTATTGCCTTTAAGGGGAGCCTGCCGTTGAACTTTTCAACATCGTTATTACGCGAGAAATTCATTATCCGTGCCGTTAAGTCGGCGGACGCGCCGCCTTTGATCGCCCTCAGCAACCGCATGGTCCTCAACCTGCCTGATATGACAGGCCGCATTATCGAACGTTTTATTATCCGGTCCCAATCCATGTATGGCTGCCTGCGCATGTCGGCGGCGGTGACCCACAGTTTTTTCCGCCACGGTCCCTTAATGTCGAGAGAAGAGAAATTCGACTTTGCCAAGGCCTGGGGCGATATCCTCTATGACGCCGAGGGGACGTTCGGTGAGAAGAACTGGGCCTCTGTATATCACGGCGGCAAGATTATTTATCGCTCCGGCGATCATCACGGCTTTCTGGATGTGATTGAAAACTGCGATTTTCGCAATGATACCGGTAATTACGAACGCTCGGTATTTCTGGCAGAGGAGATTTTCGCGGAAAAAGGAACCGCCGTTGCCATCGAGCATCAGGCCGATAC
>QFOT01000174.1 GCA_003241285.1 Micavibrio aeruginosavorus | reverse complement strand
CATGTAGCCTTTTTCTTTTCCAGCCATTCGCGGGCGACGCCTTCAAAGGTCTGGTTGGAATTTTGTTCTGCCAGCTTTTTCGTCTCTTGCTTAACGAGCGAAGGGTCCTGATGGGCAGCAAGTAGTTTTTTGGCTGATAACTTCGCGGTTCTTGCCTCAGTCAGGCTGACCTGTGGATACGGGCCAATCGACAAAAGCTTCTCCTTCCCGGCGAAGTAGTATTTTAGCCCCCACAGCTTACTGCCAGTCGGCGTGATTTTAAGGTACAGGCCCTCGCCATCGAATATTTTAAAGGGCTTTTCTCTAGGTTTGGCAGCTTTGCATTTCAAGTCGGTAAGTGACATTAGGGGTATTCTTACAATTCGAGTTATCCAATACCCCCAGAGCAACCCCCAATTAGTTTAGAACTAGCCGGAAAAGCTCGGAAGCCGGAGTAACTGACTCTAGCTGAAAACCTAGATGTATCAATATGTTTTGGAATTCATCGGCACTCGCCGGAAGAAGTATTGGCGTCAAACGATTGACACCTTGCGAACCCAGTATAGAGCCGAAATCGTGCTGGCCTGTCAAATTATCCCCTTCCCCATCCGCCAACGCCTTGGATTAGAAAGCCTTGCGGCATAACCGTTTCAGACAAAATTGCCCGAAAAGGTAGTTTTAAAGATGTTTCAATTCGTATCCCGGCTTGGGATTAGAACCAGCACGTCTAAAATATTGAAAGAATCGATGTTTTCCTTAAAATCGGGTGCATGAAGAAACCGGGCTATATTTACGTTCTGATCCACCCATCCGATCCCGATCTTTATAAGATTGGCGTAACTGTCCTCGAACCCAAAAAACGGCTTGCCCAGCATAATAGGGAATTAACCAAAGCCGCCGGGCTTGTAGTCAAAGAAACAGGACAAAAGTGGGAATTGAAAGAATATCATCCTGTCCCTGATCCCTATTTTGCGGAAAGGGCATTTTGGGCGACAACTCCTTATTCGGATATTCCGTATCGTGGCGGGGTCGAAGTTGAAAAAATGCGCTGGGAAGAAGTGCAACGTGGATTGGATGCCGCAAAAAAAGCTGGGTTACGTTCAGAGCAGCCAGCTGAACAATTGCCTGATTGGGTTTACGCCTACACCGCTTCCATGCATAAACGCTTGGAAGGCCGAGACATTACCCTTTTAGGATATGTGAAAAGCATGGTCAGCGGAAGGTCTGACTTTCAATGTAGTAATGGCCACAAATGGCACACACGACCTATCCTTGTTGCAGAGGGCGAAGGTTGCCCAGAATGTGGCATAGGCCAAAGAACACCAGAAGAAATCAGTCAGATAATAAATTCAGGCACTATATATTTATTAACGCATCCTGATAAGTCGGGCTTTATAAAAATTGGTATTGAGCGTAATTCACCTCAAGAAGTGTATCGGGAAAATCCATTTGGAGACTGGGAAATACACCGCTACCGAAATGTTGAAGAAATGGAGCTGGGCAAAAAACTTATCTGGGAATTACTTGGACGTCCACTTCCCCATGATTGCGAACCTATCGAAATAGAATTGAAACAAGCGGAAGAAGCCTTCCGAAAATTGCATTACGCGATCCAAGCGGAAATCGCCACAGAAGAAAAAGCAAAGAGAGCTGTTTAATATAATTGTATATCAAAAGGATGTATTGAAATGGCTTCTAAAGCCGATGCTGGTAAAAAAATTATTAGAGATACAAAAGAACTGCCTGATTGGTTTGATTTAATCAAATACCAAAAAGCCGAAAACCTTGATGCCGCCGCTTGGTATGAACTTTTTCTTCAAAGATGGTCACTAACTTTTTATTACGGCTACGGCCCTGCAAGGGTTACCGGACTCGGTGGTGGATTTGAAAAAGTTTTAGAGCAACTTAGAAGCGATCCCCTGCATCTTTTAATAGATGACATTCAAATAATGTGGATTGGAGGCGGCCAATTAGATGCATTAAAATGCGCTCCTAAAATGTTTTCACAATTTAGTCATGGAATATCACCTCTTACAATTAGGCGACTTTACCAAATGGAATCCAGATTAAAAGCTGATTCAAGAAATAAAATTAGGAACTGGATTGATTGTATTTTCGATCACTCGAATAGAAGATTTGAAGATATTTCCAGTTCTGAACATGAATGGGCAAGATCCTTTATTGACGATCCTATTTTTGACGGATTGAAAAAGGAAGGTGATGATCAAAGGTTAGACAGAAGTTCTGATATAGTGGAAATCAACCTAGCACTTCCCGATAAAATTTTGATTGAACAATTTACAGGGTATTTACAGCGATTAAGAAAAGAATACCCTGAGACAAAGCCCGCCAGCACCTTTAAGTATCCCGAATATAAAAAATGGATCGAATATTCAGTTTTGCCCTATCTAGATTTAAAATATTGGGAAATGGAGCAAAACGTATCCATTCCTTATAGGGTAATGGCAGACGCTATATTTCCCGATGGCGGTCTAGGCGAAGAAATGATCCGAAAAACCACTAAAAAAATTGCAAATCAGGTCATGCAAAAGGAATACATCGATTTCCTTGCGACTATAGCGGCACAGGAAATAGCGGAAAAAAACTGACAAAATTTTTTCCGGAAAAAATTAAAATCTTTCTTTGACTGTTTTGATCCCGTAATTCGGCATATCCCGAATGTATGAACACGCCCGTCAAGCGCATAACCCATGCCTTACAAAAGGCTCGGCCAGACCATGAAAAGTCTGCGCTGGATGATATGGCCAGCCATAATTTGGCAGGTTTTTTCGGGATGCTATTCGAGATTGACCAGAGGCTACAAACCGAAATCCGCCAGCCAAAAGGAACTTCCCGTGAAGATTAGCGAAATACAGATAAACCTTATAAAGCCGAAGGAAGGGCTTATTGGCTTTGCCGCGCTGGTAATAAATGACGATCTTTACCTATCCGGCATAGGTATCCATCAGAAATTGATCGGGGACGGATACCGCATAACCTACCCCACTCGAAAATCTGGCCATCGCGATTTTGCGATATTTCACCCGATCAACAGGAAAGCCGGACAACAGATTGAAACGGCCATATTTGACCGCCTGAATGATGTATTGAAAACACTGGAAAAAAATAATGCTGGATACAGTCGTGCTGACATTACCTGAACACCAGTTTTCGATTAAGCACCGGGATCGGTTTATTCCTGACGCCGGGTTTCTGCTCAATCCGCTATATGGGGGGAACAGCCTTATCAAATCGGTTTATAACCCTACAAAGAAAGAAAAGGCAGAAGGCTATAAACCACGTCTGACTTTAATCAAAAGACCCTTCACAGAAAGATCACAAGCCATCTCGCTGCGAATAGAGTTTTCTGCGCCGAAACTTCTATACGGTAATAATTTCGTTGAACTTAAAGGACATGACGATTTCCAACCCGTTCTGAGCGCCTTGCATACTGCGCTGGCATTTATGGGCATTGAAGTCACAATAGAAATTTTAAAATCGGCAAGTATATCGGCCATTCATTATTCTAAAAACATCTTGCTGGAAAGGGAAACGCCCTGCTTTCTCCTAATCCGGGAATTGGAAAAACTTGATCTATCGTCAAAGTTAGACTTAACCCAGACTGATTTCAGGAATAGCGGCCAAATGGTTAAATACCATGCCAGCACCTATGAAATTGCGCTGTACGATAAGGTAAAGGATTTGCAACAGGCACGATCCTACGGCGACAAGCGCAGTACCGAAAATGATAATATTTACCAGACGGATTTGTTGAACAATCTTAAACTGCCGGAAGTTTTGCGTTTTGAAATACGGCTGAAATCTCGGAAGCTAAAACCTTTGCTGAAACAGCTTGGACAAGACACAAAGCTAACTTTTGAAAACCTATTCAGCGCGACCCTATCCCGATCTATTCTTTTGCATTACTGGAATCAGATTACCGAAGGGCTAT
>QFOT01000173.1 GCA_003241285.1 Micavibrio aeruginosavorus | reverse complement strand
GTCTTCCCAATCTCCTGAGCTTGTAATTGTCGAAACGTCTACTATTGAAGATGGTTTTACGGATCGCCTTGGCGTTCTTGCCGGAAACTGCTCTGAAAATACATCAGCTGTTGTAATCGGTCCCGTTAATGACGTGTATCTGTATCGTAATCTGATCGATATGGGTGTCAGCGATTATCTCGTGCGCCCAGTGACGAAAGACGTATTGGCGCAGGTTGTTTCGAAAACATTGATCGAAAAATTCGGTGCGCCGGAAAGTAAATTGATTGCGCTTGTGGGTGCAAAAGGCGGCGTTGGAACATCAACCATTGCAGAAGAAATAGCTCGTATTTCCTCTGACAGGCTTGACCAGAAAACGATTATTCTCGATGCCGCCGGCGGCTGGTCTTATCTTGCTGTGGCTATGGGAACCGAGCCTATGACCAATCTGGGTGAAATCGCACGTCTTGCGATTTCAACGGATGAAGGAGCATTCAAGCGAATGATATTCTCATCGAAAGATAAATTGTCGGTTCTCGCAACGGGCTCTGACGGTATGCTTGATGATACTATTGGTGCGGACGCTTTTGAAATAGTTATCAATAAATTGATGGCTACATATCCTGTCGTTATTGTTGATTTGTCGGGATCTACGGCTGCGATTAAGAAAATGGTTATGTCGAGAGCGCATGAAATACTTCTTGTTACGACCCCATCGCTTTCTTCGCTGCGCGCCGCCAGAACGCTTATACAGGAAATCAAGAATTTTCGTGGAGATGCAGGAGATAATTTTTCTCTTATTTTAAATAAAGTAGGAGAGGTATCGGGTTATGAAGTTTCAAAAGCCGATATAGAGAAGGTTATGGACAGAAAAGCAAAAATTTCTATCCCTTATGATGGGAAAAATTTTGGTGCTGCAGAAGCTCAAGGAAAATCACTCTCAGATTTAAAAACTGCTGACGTAATTTTTGAATCATTGCTGGTATTTGCGCGCAGCATACTGAACGTGAAGATTAGCAGTGAGGCAAAGTCTGTCGATAAATCTGTTGTCAGCGGCTTTCTATCTAAGTTCACAGGCAAGAAAGGCTAATAATGGCGTTTGGAAGAAAAGGAGGCGATACAGGTATTGTGACTTCACCATCTCCGGTGATCAGTCAACCTGCCGCGATGCCTTCTTCTGGTCCTAATGTAGAGATTTTTAATACCGAAACAAAAAAAGCGGCTGACGTGCAGCCAAAAATAAAACTCGATGCGGATATCTTCAGTGTGGCTCCGGTTATAGAAACAAGTGGCGTTTCAGATACGGACTCTATGACGCAACTGCGCCTGCAGCGGGCCCGAAACCGCATCTGGGCAGATTTACGGGATGGGATTGATTTAAAAGCACTGGCGCGTATGGATGGTAAAGCGGCACGGAATGAAGTTGCCACCGCCGTCGAAGAAATTGCCCGCTTTCGCAATCTTGATTTAACGCCTAATGAGCTGGTTCAAATCGGTAAGGAATGCTCCGATGATATGCTGGGTTATGGACCACTGGAAAGCTTGCTCGAAGAGGATGGAATTGCGGACATCATGATCAATGGTCCTGATGTCGTTTATGTGGAGCGTAAGGGAAAAATCCAGAGAACCGATATAAAATTTCGTGATAATCAGCATCTTGTAACTATTTGCCAGCGTATCGTCGGCGCGATTGGACGCCGTGTCGACGAAGCCTCGCCTATTTGTGACGCGCGTCTGCCGGATGGCTCACGGGTAAACGTCATTATCCCGCCGCTGGCGGTTGACGGCGCGTGTATGACTATTCGTAAGTTTTCGAAAGACAAGCTGACGCTTGAGAAGCTGGTTGAATTCGGCGCGGCAACCCCATCCTGTGCCAAGCTTATCATGGCGATTGGACGTTCCCGGGTAAATGTACTCGTTTCAGGCGGTACGGGTTCGGGAAAAACGACGATGCTCAACTGCCTTACGCGCTATATAGAGCATGGCGAGCGGATTATTACTTGTGAAGATGCCTGTGAACTTCAGTTGCAACAGCCGCATGTCGTTCGCCTGGAAACGCGCCCTGCCAATCTTGAAGGAGTCGGAGAAGTTACTATGCGTGATCTGGTCAAAAACTGCCTTCGTATGCGACCGGAACGCATTATCGTCGGTGAGGTGCGCGGACCTGAGGCTTTCGATCTATTGCAGGCGATGAATACAGGCCATGATGGATCGATGGGCACTGTTCATGCTAACAATCCCCGTGAAGCGATATCCCGTATGGAAAACATGATCGCGATGGGTAATCTGAATATTCCGCAAAGTGCGGTGCGGGAGCAAATCGCCTCAGCTATCAGCGTAATTATTCAGGTGCAGCGCCTGCGGGACGGGTCGCGGAAAGTTACACATATTTCAGAGATCACTGGCATGGAAGGCGAGGTCGTTACCATGCAGGATCTGTTTGTCCTGGATATTACGGGTGAAGATGAAAATGGAAAACTGATTACCAAGCAGCGCTCAACGGGTTTGCGGCCTAAATTCTACGATCAGGCACGGGCCTTCGGTGTTGAAAAATATGTGCTTGATGCCATGGAAGAGGCGTATGGATGATGTCAACAGGCATGATTATAGCTTTGGCGGTAATCGCAATCCTAATGGCTGTCGGGATGATGGTCTTCCTTTTATCCAATAGTAAACGCGAGCAGCAAAAACGCATTTTTGCGGTTATTGCCGGGCAATCGCACGGTATTCCTGAATCCGAGCGTGATGGCAAAGATCGTCGGCGTGCAGATCTTGCTAAAAAATTGCAGCAGCAGGGAAAGCATCAAAAAAAGTCGAACAGCATTCGTGACCAGTTGAACAAGGCAGGTTTCTATGAAACGCCGGTTTCAAAATTCTGGTTTTTTTCCGTTATATCAGGAGTTGTCTTTACCAGCCTCGCGACGATGGCATCCCAACCTCTTTTGGTAATTTTTCTTATTTCAGTAATCGGTTTTTTTGGATTCCCCCGGCTTGTTTTAAAGATGAAAATTAGCAGGCGTCAGAAAAGATTCCTCAATGATTTTTCTGATGCCCTCGAATCCATGGTCAGGCTATTGAAAGCCGGTATGCCGGTTTCCGAGGCGATTGCCATGATGTCCCGTGAATATAGTGGGCCTGTCGGTGAAGAAATGCTCAAAATTTATGAACAGCAGAAAATAGGAATTCCTTTATCCGAGGCTTGTATAAAAGCAGCAGAACGCATGCCGATTACCGAAATGCAAATGTTTGCGACCGGAATTTCAATCCAGCAGCAAACAGGTTCCAGTTTATCGGAAGTCCTTCTTAATCTGGCAAAGGTTATTCGCGCGCGTTTTCGTCTGAAAAGAAAAATTCAGGCGCTTTCAGCTGAGGCCAAAGCCTCGGCGATGATTATCGGTTCACTGCCTATCCTTGTCTGCGGCGGGCTATATGCCGTTAACCCTGAATATATGTTTCCGTTATTTCACACGCTGAAGGGTAAATATTATCTTGGCGGTGCCGTAGGCTGGATGTGTATGGGAATAGTCATTATGCGGCAGATGATAAATTTCAGGATTTAATCATGATATTCACTGAGGAAGTCGACCAGTCTATTATAGTTATTGTTAGCTCGCTTCTTGCGATGCTTACTTTTATGGCGGTAGCCTTGCCGTTCTTGAATCGCACGGAAAAAAAAGAACGCTATTTCAACGTTATCAATAAAAGGAAAAAAGCTCTTTTCGATCATACAAAAGATTCTCTCGGTAAAAAATCGACTATCGTTTCAAAGAATGTTTCGGCGCGGGAATCGCTAACCCTTTATTACAAAGTTCAGAATATTTTTGGTGAGATGGGAGAGCAGATACGCGATCAGATGTTGCAAGCCGGACTGAGGGATCCGAAAGCTCCTTTCAAATACTTGATCGCACGCGCAGTTATTCCTGTAGTGCTGATGTTTTTTTCGTTCATCGTCATGTCGCAGGGACAGAAGGAATTCACGCCGGCGCAAATTATGATGGGTGTGGGGTT
>QFOT01000172.1 GCA_003241285.1 Micavibrio aeruginosavorus | reverse complement strand
ACGGTAAAAATTACCCTGGAAGATACTATTCTGGCCGAGATGGTGACAGAGCAGCTCTCGCGTCTGCCGGGCGTGGCTATCAGCGATTCCGATGCTGCCGATCTGGTTATCTCGCGGGTCAAGACGCCTGAAAACGTGCCCCATTTGCTGCTTGGCGGCAAGGCCGAGGAAGGCTGCGAAGTTCTGCCCATGCCGGTACGGCTGGGCGATCTTACAGACCGCGTTCGTTATATTCTATCTGGCCGCAATCGTTTTGCCCGCTCATCTATCGTCGAATTCGCCGGGTTTACGCTCAGCACGGAAGACGGAATGATGAGTGATGACAAAAGCGATAAACAGGTTCGCCTGACCGACAAGGAAAAACTGATGATCGTTTCCTTGTTCGAGGAGCCGACGAAATCGCTCGACCGGCAAGGGCTTTTGCAGAAAGTCTGGGGCTATGCCGATACAGCGGAAACCCACACGCTGGAAACGCATTTATACAGATTGCGGCAGAAGCTGGAAGAAAGTCTGGACGCGAAAGACCTGATCGTGACCAAAGACGGGATTTATACCCTCAAGATCTAGCCTTGGTTGGCTAATTCAATCGCCGCGCCAATACTATCGAGAAAATTCTCGCTTCTTTGCATGCCGAGCTCCTGAATGCCGCGCCTCTCCAGATCAAGGAGATCCGAAATAAAGCTTCGGATACGCCCTATATCGGCATCGGAAAAATTAGTTTCGATATGTGACGGCGACTGCTCCGGGATATTTGTTTGAATATTCGTGTCGTGTACGGCGCGGCCGACCGACTGGTAAGCCGCCGCGGCGCGCTGATTGATCGTATTGGACGCTTCATGGATATGTGGCGCGGGCGGCGATATTTCACCCTCTGGCATAACGACGCTTTCAAGGAACGCTTTTAAAGACGCAATCGAAACATAAGCGATCTCTTCCCATGGAATGGTGGAATATTCCCCCTCGGTTTCCTGATCCTTTTTCTTGCGCTTATTCTCGCTCTCGTCGCGGCGGATTTCGAGGCGGGTATTCGCATTCTCGACATGACGCGGAGGGAGGCCTGGAAATATGCCCTCGAGTTTGGAGAACATCCGCGCCTACCGTTTCAATTGCTGCAATGGCGATGGCGTGCCTGCGCGGCGGTAATTAGGGTCCTGCCACTTCCAGATCGTCTGCATATTCTGGTTATAATAAGAAACCGCAACAATCTTGGTCATCAAGAGCCATTGATCGATCCCGTCAAGCCTCATGGCAGACCGCGGATCGGCGGATAACGGAATCATTTCAATCACGATCGTCGCCGCGCCGCTGATTATCTTCAAGGCAGCGGCATTGGCTTCGGCGGCTTTCATGGGAATGTTGAGGAAAGGCTCCAATTTATCAGGGATGAGAGCGATATTTATGCCGCCATAGGTGTAGGGAAAATAAATGGAATCTGCACTCTTGGTTTGCTGCACGAATTTCGCTTCAAGACCGATATAGGGAGAGGTTACGTTTCTCATGTAAACACCCGAGCGTATCACCAGAACCTGGCTATCTTTGTCGAGGCTGGCGAATTCTGTTTCGAGGGCGGGTTTCATCGTTGAGATCATGCGCGATTGTTCGTCCCCCGGCGCTGCGCGAAAGGCCTCCGAACCGCGAATAACGGATTCCGCGTTGAATGGCTTTCCGGTCATTTTCATGAACAGCAGATAAACCGTTCTCGAATTTGTCGGCGGGATCAGCAGGGACGATTTTTCCTGCGCTAAGGCCGCGCCTATCAAGAGGCCTCCGGCAAATAAGGTGGCCAGAAGAATTGTGAGGAGGGAAGTTTTGAGTTTTTTATTCATGCGCCTTAAGTGTATCATGAGCTTTACCATGAGCAAAGACACGGAAAAACCTCCCGGCAACCCATCCGAAACCGATCGGGATCTCTGGCAGCGCGTCACGCAGGATATCCGCCAGCTTTCCGCCGCGGACAAAGCGGTTGGCCTGAGAAAGCCCTCGCGCTTCACGATAAGGAATCCGGTTCCCGATATTGCTGTTCCAAAAGGCTTCGAGCTACCCTCAGGCGGCGGCATTGACCGCAAAACCGAAGATCGCCTGCGCAAGGGTGAGATTGCCATCGAGGCGCGGCTGGATTTGCACGGCCATACCCTGTCCGCGGCCCGAGAAAAATTGCTGCGCTTTATCGCCCAGTCTTTTGCGTCGAATAAACGGACATTGCTGGTGATTACCGGCAAAGGCAGACAGCCGGGCGAGGCGTTTTATTCGGAAGGAAAAGGAGCCATCAAGCGGGAATTCATGCTGTGGCTGGAAGACCCTGCCATCCGCCACTGCATCCTGTCGTCATCGCTGGCCCAGCCGCGTCATGGCGGCAGCGGCGCGTATTACATATATCTGCGCAAGAAAAAATAGGTCAGCCTGCGAGGGAATATTGCCGCGGGAAGTCCGGATCGATTACCTTATCTTCGGATAAGCCCGATATCCGGGCGATTTGCTTTGCCAGCTGCTCTGCGAAGGCAAAATTTCCCGGCAAATAAATTTCTTCCGTATCGATCTCTATAATTCGACAACTGGATTTCACCTGCTCCAGAAGGGCGTTGATCTCATTTTGCAAATCCGTGACATAATCCAGACCGATGCCCAGTTCGAAAGAGCGGCTGCGCATTTTGATGCGCCGCAGCTGCTCTCGCGGAGAACAGGCGAGATTGATCAAAAGATCCGGAGGACCTGTTTTTTCTTCAAGATAGGCGAAACACTGATCGATAATATCATGTGCTTTTGTGTCTTCGTTGCGAAACAAAAGATTCGTATAGGCCCGGACATTCAAAACGGACTGGTCGAGAACCTTTATGCGGTGCTCCGGACCGGATTTAAGAATTTCGTGGAATTTAGAAAGAACAAACCACATTTGCGACGAAAACCGGAAATTCGCAGGATCGGCATAGCAATCGGCAAGAAAGGGATTTGTATCCAGCGTTTCATAAAGGCAGTGAAAGCCGATTTTTCCCAATGCATCGCACAAAGTTGATTTTCCGACCCCGAGGCCGCCGACTAATTCGATGCGCATAATGTCCTCGGTAAGTTGTGCCTTTAAAGTAGAACAAAGTGATATGCCGCGTGTCAATTATTCTCGCCTCTCTATCCCCAGCCACCTTGTACTAGGAAGGCTAAATGACTATATTAATCAAAAGGATAAGGGTTATTAAATGTTTGCATTGCCGGATACGAATTCCACTTCGAGCTTTCTCAATAACGGCGCGGAGGTCTGGGGCGGATTTATCGCTGTTGTACTTATTCTTTTATTACTCGATCTGTTCGTTCTGAACAGAAAAGACGAAGTCGTAAGTGCCAAGAAAAGTCTTTTATATGCGGCATTCTACATGGTGCTTGCCTGCGCCTTCGGTGGCTGGCTGTGGCGCTCTTTCGGGGCCGATGACGGGGTAAATTATTTTACCGCCTATTTCATCGAGCTGTCCCTGTCCCTCGATAATCTTTTTGTTATGTCGGTCATCCTCGCTTATTTCAACGTGCCTAAAGAATACCAGCACCGGGTTTTGTTCTGGGGAATTATGGGCGTTTTAATCATGCGCGGCGTGATGATTGGGCTCGGATCGGTTTTAATCCAGTCTTTCGACTGGGTGCTTTTTATCTTTGCCGGTTTCCTGATCCTGACAGGCGTCAAGATGTTATTCATGAAAGATAACGACGAGGGAATGGAGGAATCCTCCCTGATCCGCTTCTTTAAAAAGCATCTGCGTTATACGGACAAGATTGACGGGCATAAATTCTTTATCACCAGCAATCACCTGGTTTCCGGTAAGCCGGTCACCTTCGCCACGCCGCTTTTCATGGCACTGATCTGTATCGAGTTTATGGATGTGCTTTTTGCGCTGGATTCCGTGCCTGCGGTCTTTGCCATCACGACGGAGCCCTTTGTTATCTATACCAGCAATATTTTCGCTATTTTAGGCCTGCGTTCGATGTATTTTGCGATCACGGCAATCCTCGAGCGCTTCAAATACATGAAATACGCCCTGTCCATCGTTCTGGTCTTTATCGGCTGCAAGGTATTTTA
>QFOT01000171.1 GCA_003241285.1 Micavibrio aeruginosavorus | reverse complement strand
ATGGCGTGACCTATGGCGAAAAAGGCGGCGGGATTAATTCTGCCTCCTTTATACAATATTTTCGGGTTCAGGGCAATCAGGCGGCGGTTTTGGCGTTTGCCGCCCCCACCTTGAAGGAAAGCCCGTCTTTTGCCGCTGTTACCTCGACCGCAGAGCCGTTTGGAATTTGCCCGCGCAGGATCATCTCTGCCAGCTCATTTTGCAGATAGGTCTGGATGGCTCTCTTCAACGGACGCGCGCCATAGACTGGGTCATAGCCGCGCTCGGCGAGCCAAAGCTTCGCTTTCTGGTCGAGGTCGAGGGTGATCTGGCGGTTTTCCAGCAGCTTTTGCAAATAGATAAGCTGGATATCGACGATACCTGCCATTTGTTCGCGGCCCAGGCGGCGGAAAAGCAGGATTTCATCGAGGCGGTTCAAGAATTCAGGGCGGAAGAATTTGCGGACGTTTTCCATGACGAGAGGGCGCACTTTCTCGATATCCTCGCCTTCTTTCTGGTTGGCGATATGCTCTGCGCCTAAATTCGACGTCATGATCAATACGGTGTTCGAGAAATCGACCGTGCGGCCTTGGCCATCGGTCAGGCGTCCATCATCCAAGACCTGCAAGAGGATATTGAAAACATCCGGATGCGCTTTATCAATTTCATCGAACAGGATAACCTGATACGGACGACGGCGAACGGCTTCGGTCAGTGCTCCGCCTTCTTCATAGCCGACATAGCCCGGCGGGGCGCCGATCAGACGCGCAACGGAATGTTTCTCCATGTATTCGGACATATCGATGCGGACCATGGCGGTGTCGTCATCAAACATGAATTCGGCCAGAGCTTTCGTCAATTCGGTTTTACCGACGCCTGTCGGGCCTAAGAACAGGAACGAGCCTATCGGGCGGCGCGGGTCTTGCAACCCTGCTCGCGAACGGCGAATGGCAGATGATACGGCTTTCACGGCTTCTGTCTGGCCGACGACACGCGCATTAAGCTTGTCTTCCATCTTCAGAAGTTTGTCATTCTCGCCTTCCATCATCTTGTCCATCGGGATGCCTGTCCAGCGGCTGACGATAGACGCTACGTCATCGGCCGTAACTTCTTCGTTGATCAGGTTTTTACTCGAATGCTGAGCCGCCTCTTCCAGCGATTTCTGCAAATCGGGTATCTTGCCGTATTTAAGTTCGGAGGCTTTGGACCAATTACCCTCGCGCTCAGCCTGCTCAAGCTCGATACGCGCGCGGTCAAGCTCTTCCGTGACTTTCTGGCCTTTATTGACCTTTTCTTTTTCGGCCTGCCATTGCGCTGTCATCTGCGCCGACTTTCCTTCCAAGTCTTTCAGTTCGATATCGATCTTGCCGAGGCGATCTTTCGATGCCGAGTCAGATTCTTTTTTTAACGCTTCGCGTTCGATCTTCAATTGAATGATACGGCGATCAAGTTCGTCAATCGCTTCGGGTTTGCTGTCGACCTGAATGCGCAGACGCGAGGACGCTTCGTCAATAAGATCAATCGCTTTATCGGGAAGAAAACGGTCTGTGATATAGCGGTTCGACATTTGCGCGGCGGCGACAATCGCGCCGTCCGTAATGCGCACACCGTGATGGACTTCGTATTTTTCTTTAAGGCCCCGCAGGATGGAGATCGTATCTTCCACCGTCGGTTCAGACACGAACACCGATTGAAAGCGACGCGCCAGTGCTGCGTCCTTTTCGATATGTTTACGGTATTCATCGAGCGTCGTCGCGCCGACCATATGCAGCTCTCCCCGCGCCAGCGCAGGCTTGAGCATATTCGACGCATCCATCGCGCCGTCTGTTTTTCCTGCGCCAACAAGTGTGTGCAATTCATCAAGAAAAAGAACGATCTCACCCGCGGCAGAACGGATTTCATCGAGAATGGATTTCAAGCGTTCTTCGAATTCACCGCGATATTTCGCGCCAGCGACCAGCGCACCAAGATCGAGCGACATCAGGCGTTTATTCTTTAAACTCTCCGGCACATCGCCATTGACGATACGCTGCGCCAAGCCTTCAATGATGGCGGTTTTACCAACGCCCGGCTCGCCGATAAGAACAGGATTGTTTTTCGTCCGGCGGCTTAAAACCTGAATGGTGCGGCGGATTTCTTCGTCGCGTCCGATAACAGGGTCCAGCTTGCCTTCCCTCGCCATCGCGGTAACATCGCGTGAATATTTCGTCAGTGCATCGAAATTGTCTTCAGCATTTGCGGTGTCTGCCGTGCGGCCTTTCCGCATATCGTTAATCGCCTGATTCATTTTAACGGCGGTTGCGCCGGAGGCTTCGAGCGCCTCTTCGATATCGGTCGCCTTTGCCAAAGACATCGCCTGCATGATGCGTTCAGAGGTCAGGAATTTATCGCCGGCTTTTTCAGACAACTCAATCGCGTTATCGAGAATTTTATTGAGGTCGTTGGATAATCGCAAACCGCCTGCGCCGGAACCTGTAACTTGCGGCAATTTAGCCAGAGAAACTTCAAGATCGCGTTTTAGTTTCGTTGCGTTGCCGCCCGCCGCCTGCACAAGACGCTCGGTCTGGCCGTCCTCGTCTTCCAGCATGACTTTCAGTAAATGTTCAGGCTCCAGCGATTGATGCTTGGACCGGGATGCCAGTGTCTGCGCTTTTTGCAGCAGGGATTTAACTTTTTCGCTTAATTTCTCGAAGTCCATATGATTTAATCCTTATCAAATAATTATAGGACGATTCAAAACAATCGCAACAGGGCTGGATGGATAACTCTATTATAGATTTTGAATCTGCACGTTCCCATCTTCCGAAGCCCAAACGCGCTTTTGACTTAGCGAGCAGTACGGCCTTGTCATCAGGCAATATAATCGATCTGGCGGGCGATCCCTTGTCTTTAATCAAGAATATCAATCTTGCCGGAATAGACGGCGCAAAAAACTGGCGTTCCGTTATCCGCCTTGCGGAACGAGCCGGATTTAGCGAAACCGATTTCCGGGGCCGCCTCAATGCTTCGAAAAATATGGTTCGCTTCTGGAGCCGTGGCATGGACCCGCCGCCCGAGAATAAAAGATTCGAATTTCAGCGCGTTATAACGGGCGTTCTCGAAGCCAGAATAACCGGGCACCATCCGGTCAGCCCCTAAACTACAGCCCATAAAAAAACGGGCCCTTTCGGGCCCGCTTCTTAGAATTCTAATTTATAATGATTAAGCTTCGGCCATTTCAGTTCTTGGCGCACCCAATATGCTGGATGGCAGACCTAGGTCTTCTTGTGGCTTAACGGATGTAACAGGTGGCTGGGGACCTGCGCCCGGAACGACTGCGAAACGGTCAAAACCTGACACATCTTCATCGTTCATATTGTTCTGCTCCTGAGCCTCGTCGATGCCCCACTCGCCGATCATGCGCTGATAATGTTCTGCATGTTGCAGATAGCTTTCCGCCAGAACCCAGTCGCCGGTCGCATGAGCGTCCTTGGCAAGGGTGGCGTATTTCTCGACGATCTGGAAAGCCGTGCCGCGAATACGAACGTCCGGGCCGTTGCTGTCGAATACGCGATTTTTATTCTGGAAACCCCGGCGCTGGCCGTTTTGTCCGTGATTATGGTTGTTGTTATTGCGTCCGCCGCGCATACGGCGGGCTTGTGGATTATGTCTCATGTGCTTCTCCTATACCTGTCTTTCCTGTGATTCGGTCAAACATACCCACAGCTTACCCGAGATGTGGATAAGTTGCAAAGTCCTTTGAATCGCAAGGACTACCGCCTGTAGCTTTTTGAACCTGACTGCACCGCAACATCTTGTGTTGAACTGGTTAACAACAGCCTGATGCGACATTGGCGGAGCGTCCGGCCAAACGCAAGACACAGGTCAAGGCTTTTCTCATTTATCCCCAAATGAGATTTTGACCACTCTTTCGACACCGCCGACCATGGCCTCGGTGTAATTGGCGCTCAGATGATCGCCGGGCAAAAGCGACATGGGCGGGCGGATGATATCCGTCGACGTCATCGAGGAGGCGACGAAGGTGTAATAGATCGGGAAGGCCACGATGATGATGCCGAGAACCAGCATCAGATGGGCGATCACGCGGGCGACCGGGCGATTTTCA
>QFOT01000170.1 GCA_003241285.1 Micavibrio aeruginosavorus | reverse complement strand
GATATAGGGGATCATGGCGCGGGCAATGTCGAAGCGGTTAGGTAAAGGAAGCCCGTTTAAGCCATGTTCGATCTCTGCGAGGAAAAAGGGGTTCTGATAGGCTTCGCGTCCGATCATGGCGCCGTCGAGATGCGAAACCGATTTGATCAGCTCCAGATTGTTCAGGCCGCCATTAATGTCGATGGTCAGGTCGGAATGGTTATTTTTAATCTGCGTGACCAGATCGTAATTAAGCGGCGGGATTTCTCGGTTTTCTTTGGGGGAAAGACCTTTCAGCCACGCCTTGCGGGCATGAATGATAAAAGTCTGACATCTCGCTGCTTTTACCTTCTCGATAAAAGCATTCAGGAATTCATAATCTTCGCTATCGTCAATTCCAATGCGACATTTCACGGTAACAGGAATTTTCACCTGCGCAGCCATTGCGGAAATGCAATCGGCGACCAGTTCGGGTTCTGCCATCAGGCACGCGCCGAACTTGCCTTTTTGCACGCGGTCAGACGGGCATCCGCAATTGAGGTTGATTTCATCATAGCCGAAATCTTCACCCATCTTTGCTGACTTTGAGAGAGCGTCGGGTTCTGAGCCGCCAAGCTGAAGCGCGACTGGATGTTCCTGTGCCGAGAACCGCAGGTGGCGCTCCGCATCGCCGAATAACAATGCGCCTGTTGTCACCATTTCTGTATAGAGAACAGCATTGGGTGAGAGCAGGCGGTGGAAATACCTGCAATGGCGGTCAGTCCAGTCCATCATTGGCGCAACGGATATGCGGAAATTTTTATTCATAGACCATAGTCTTTCAAATCTTCTGCAAGCTTCTCAGGCGTAAAAAATTGTACGGACTGAAAACCGCAATCAATCGCTGCCTGAACATTTTCCGGGCGATCATCGATAAATAAAAGCGTCGATGGATCGAGATTAAAAGTTTTCAGGAAATGCTGGTAGATTACCGGATCCGGTTTAAGAAGTTTGACATCCGCTGAAACCGTGACGCCGAGAAAGACATTCAGGAATGGGAAAACTTCAGTCGCGATATCCCATTTTTCGCGGGAGAAATTCGTGATCGCATAAAGAGGTATGCCGGACTCTTTTAATTGCATCAATATATCGACGCTGCCCTGAATGGGGCCGGACACCATATCGGCCCAGCGTTCGTCATAGGCGCGGATCAAGTCGGCATGATCAGGGAATTCAGCTATCTTTTCGGCAACCGCATCCGCCCAAAGGCGACCGCGATCCTGTTCAAGATTCCAGGTGTAATGACAAATATCGGTCAGGAATGCATCTATCTCTTCTTCGCTATCGATAAGCTGCCGATATAAATTTTTTGGGTCCCAGTCGATCAATACATTGCCGATATCAAAAACAACGGCTTTAATAGTAGGGGTTGAACTATCCTGATTTTGTTTCATAATAGGATTGTCTAAATAAAGCCCCGCCCTAAATCCAGTTTTTCATGAGAATTATTGCACTTTTTTTGATTTTATTCGCTTTTCCAGCGCTTGCTGCCGATCCTATGGAAGGGTCAGGCCTTCCTATCCCGCGTTTTGCGTCGCTGAAATCCGAAAACGCATTCGTGCGTACGGGGCCTTCCATGGATTATCCGATTAAATGGGTCTACAAAAAATCAGGTCTACCGGTCGAGATCGTGCAGGAATATGACGCCTGGCGAAAAATCAAGGATCCGTCGGGTGAAACCGGATGGGTGCATAAGCTTCTCCTGTCCGGCAACCGAACCGTAATTATCGAGTCAAAAGAACCGGTTAAAGCGTTCGAGGCTGAGGATAAAGAGAAGCTCGTTGCGCTGCTGGAGCCAGGAACGGTCAGCAAGGTCGAGGAGTGCAGGGAGGCAATGTGCCTGTTGCAATTTGGCACCTATGAAGGCTGGACAGAAAAAAAGTTCCTTTGGGGCGTTTACGGTTCAGAGGTTTTGAATTAGTATAAACGAATCAAGGGGATGCAGTATCTGTCCCCGATTCGCTCCACAGACTAATCCTACCTTTCGACTACCCCACCTTTAAAATTCAGTACGCAAAGCACATGTCAATAACGAACGTCGCGAAGGTCGAGGTCGCTCACCTTCTTCATGCGAATCTCGCAAAATTAGCCAATGTTTCGGCAGAGCAGCAGGATGAGTCCCTGTCAACGGAAGTTGATATCAGGGTCATGCTGCAGGTTATGGCCGGGATTTTGACGGAGACGGCTTTCTTCTTTGAAAACCCTGATGAAACGCTTCAGGTCAGCCTAAATAAAATCAGCCTTATGCTTGAATGCGATCCGTTCGAAGGTGATCTGCCGGAATGGATAGATTTTCAGCCGCATTTAATCGACACGAATACGGAGCGGGGCCGCGAGTTGGCGCGCCTTGCCATCGAGGACTGGTCTGATTGCGAATTTGCCTTCCATGACATGTTGATGACACTTGTGCATCATATGCTGATTTCATGGGAAGATGACGGTATTCCGCGCTGTGAGGCTTTCCGCCTTTTGATTGAATATGCGACGCGCTGCATGTCATACGAGCTGGCGGCGCAGGAATTATGCGATGTTTTGATTGAGAAGAAAATTGCACGCGATGGCTGGACGCTGGGCGATTGCCTTGGCGGATTAGCCGGCGCTGCCGGATGGCGATTGGCAAAGTACAATCTGATCCAGAAAAAACGTGAAAAAGAATCCGTGCCGTTCCCAACCGAATTCGACGAGCTGGTTTATGTGATGACGAAAGAGGCGACGCGTATGGGCGTGCCGGCTGGAAGTGACTGGCGTTTCGGATTACCGGCTAATGATTGTCCGCTTAATCCGCCGCTGGAATTATTAAACGGGATTGAGCCGTATGCGCTGCTCTTCTTCTCAACGATCCCAATGCCGGATTTAAGAGAGCAGGCAGTTGCTTGCGCGAAAGCAGCGGGACGTATGCTGGCGGTCGCGGCTGTGGGTGATGAACCTGAGATTGCGCCAGTAATTGCCAAACCGCTTGCGATGGCGGCAATTACCGAGACGTATAAGACTTTCTGGAGAGGGTTTTAGTTCGGCTCAAGCCCGTATTTCTCGATTATTTCCTGACGAGATTTTTTCATTTGTTCAACATATGAATTACCCATCCAAATCTGGAATTCAGGATCGGTATAGCGAAGCTCTTCATGAACTTTGTCAGCGGCTGATACTGACGCTCCGTGCGGCATGACGGTATAACTTACAGCAATGCCGACAGATCTTGTCATGAATTCTTCACGCAATTGTGTGGTTAATTTTTCTACAGGCGTTTCTTCTTTTCCTGTGCGACTAATAAAATAATCAAAAAACTTCTGCTCTTCTTGAGACAGATAATCTTTTTTATCTTGATAATTCCATGGAGCTGGGAAGTGTAAAAGCATATCCAAGAATAAAGCTCGGTCTGGATCAATAGCTGCGACGTTAGGTTGAGCCTTCAAGGTGCGGGCCTTTGCCCAAGCATCATCGAGAGCCTCTTGCAAATCTGGTATTTGATAGTCTTTCGTCACGCCCACCTCTTTATATGTAAACATAACTAATCAAATTCCCGTAAGTCGTCAATATATAAATAACGTATTGTTACAGCCCATTACATTTCCCATTTGTGCCAAAGGCTTGAAGTCTTTATAAGTATGCGCATGAATCAGAATGTACAAGTTAAGCCCTTTGATGGCTTTGCCCCTAAAGACCATTATACCCGCGATGATTTGATCGCGTGCGGACATGGGCAGATATTCGGCCCCGGCAATGCGAAATTGCCTTTGCCGCCGATGTTGATGTTTGATCGCATTACCAAAATCACCACCGAAGGCGGAGCCTACGGCAAGGGTGAGATGGTCGCCGAATTCGATATCAATCCTGAGCTCTGGTTCTTCCAATGCCATTTCGAAGGCGATCCGGTGATGCCGGGCTGCCTCGGTTTGGATGCTATCTGGCAGATGCTGGGTTTCTATCTGGGCTGGACGGGAGCGAAAGGTTCAGGTCGTGCGCTTGGACTTGGTGAAATGAAAATGTCGGGCCAGATTTTGCCGACCACCAAACTTGTTCAGTATCATCTGGATATTCGCCGTGTGATGAACGGCAAGCTTGTCCTCGGCATCGCGGACGGTCAGGTTATTGCCGATGGCAAAACCATTTATGAAGCCAAAGATTTGCGCGTCGGTTTATTTGCCAATCCAAATGCACTCTAAGTTTTAAAGACATTAATTAATCCCGGAAAGGTTAGATTATGGCTCTATTCAATATGCCGCCA
>QFOT01000004.1 GCA_003241285.1 Micavibrio aeruginosavorus | reverse complement strand
AGTGGAAGGCAGCAGCAGCAGTCCAAACTTGGACAAAATAAGACCATGCTGAAGAAGTGGGCCGGCACCTCTTCTTCAGCACCTTCAATCTTGTGATGTATTTCCGTCGTTCCTTTTGCCAGAAGAAACAAGCCGCCTATAACGAGGATAATTTCTCTCCATGAGAAATCATTACCGAAAGCGGTGAATAATGGCGTGGTAAGGCCCGCCAGTATGAAAATAAGCGATAAAAGGGCTATACGGGAAACAAGGGCGACTACAAGACCCAGTTTACGCGCTGTATTGCGCTGATGTTCAGGAAGCTTGTCGGATAAAATAGAAATCAGGATCAAATTATCGATGCCGAGCACTACTTCCAAGGCAAGAAGAGTGATAAAACTGGCCCATACGGCTGGATCGAGTAGAATTTCCATTTAGATAACCTTTTGATTTATTAAATTATTCTCAATTCATAAGATATAACGACCTTAAAATAAAGGACAATCCTGTGACGCGCATTTCTATAAAATCTTACTGGACACTGCCAATCTGGATTTTGGCTTATTTAGGTGTTGCCTCTTTCATTGGCAATATGACACGCCATGCCATTCCCGGCTGGTATGAGATCCTTTCAAAACCGCCACTTAATCCGCCAGATTTTATTTTCCCCATAGTCTGGTCGGCTCTCTATATCATGATCGCCTCGGTGGGATGGCGTGTGTGGAATAGAAATCAGGGTAAAAAAATAAAAATTATTTTTATTCTTCAAACTCTTTTGAACTGGGCCTGGAGTTATTTATTCTTTTATTATCACTGGCTTGGCTTGTCTTTTATCTGGATTGTAGGATTAATCGCATGTGTAGCCGCACTTATTTACCTATTGAAGCATGCAGACCGAATCGCCGCCAAGCTTCTTATCCCTTACTTTCTTTGGATCTGTTTCGCCAGCTACCTGAATTTCATGATCTGGCAATTAAATTAAGAACACAGCTGTTTGTGGATATCCTTTGTATAAATATGTGCAGTCCCCGGATATAAAAACTAAAGCAACAATTTAGGCTGATACGCCAGCCTGATGATAACTTTTGCCATTAGAAATAATTTTAGTTTTCTGTTTTTTTGACTCGACTCGCTTTCAAAAATAGCTCACCCTTTGAATGTCAGCCGAATTTGTTCTTTTTATAAAGAACGTTTTCTAGAATGAGCCTTTCGGGGATCTTTTAGAAATCATTTCCAAAGACAGAAGACGGGTGGTCCCCGTTTTCAGAGTTTACATCTTGGGTTAGCTGCTAACTGCTTCTGAAAAGTTTACTTTCTAGGAGCCATGTAAATTCCAAGAGCGCCGGGAGTAGTCCCGCCGCCGGATAGCCTGAACCTGTCGTCGTGGACGAAAAAACATATGAAAAACAGGCTTTAAAATATCCGGTTCCGTAAGGACGATGACAAGGGCAAGGGATTATGCGGATCGGCACTCGAAAAAGCATTCGAGTTGCAAATCGGATGTCTGCGTGGTCTGTCACCACGATAAATAATGTAAGTCCTTGATTGGATTTACAGATTATTAGGAAACAACAAGGGTTTAGCGGCCTGGATTTCCTGAAATTGACAGCAGCAGACGCCTTTAACGGTAAATTGCAGCCAAAAGTTGTAATTTCCCAAAAGGAGCCTTATAATCAAAACAGGATCCCGGTCCTATCCTTAAGCTGCTCGGACAAACCGAGCGGTATTGAGGGTGAGGCACCGGGATCTTTTTTGTTTTCATTCCCGGCAATCATTTATTCATAAAATTTTATTACAATCTTGGTAAGGCTTCCTTTGGATTAACCGAACCAGAATCATGACCCTTGCCCTTGATAAGCTCTCTATTCTAGTTGTTGAAGATACACCCGCCATGCAGAAGCTTCTGGTTTCTGTACTGACAAGCCTTGGCTTTCCAAAACCTTTAAAGGCTTCTAACGGCGTTCAGGGATTTGAAATGTTTCAGCGGCATAATCCGGATATCGTCATCACCGACTGGTTGATGAGCCCGGGCGATGGGCTGGAGATGACACGGAAAATCCGCAACAATATTTATTCGCCCAATAAAATGGTCCCGGTGATTCTGCTGACTGGTTACAGCTCCTTGTCACGGGTTGAAGAAGCGCGAGATGCGGGAGTTACAGAATTCCTAGTTAAGCCGTTTACTGCCATTGATGTTTCCAAGCGCATTATGCATGTAATTAATAATCCGCGTGATTTCGTTTCTATCAAAGAATATTTTGGACCAGACAGGCGCCGCCGAAAAGAAGACACCTATTCGGGGCCAAGGCGCCGCGAAAACGAACGGCAGACGAGTAATCCATCTGAGAAGAAATGGACGATTGAGTTCGGGGATTAAATTATGCAGTCAAAAACAAAAATTATAAAGGCGTCCCGCTCGCTGCAAATGAAAGCCGGCTCTGGCATAATTCCGGCAGAAAAAGTCCTGAAGGCGGAAGACGCTATTATTAAGAATGATGAAGATTTTTTCCCCATAGCCAAGATGCTGCTGACAAAGCTTCAGGACGCCGTTCATGTCGCCCGCACGAAAGATGCAGAAAAAAAAGAGCTTATAGAGGCCGTTATAAAGCCTGTGATGGAATTAAAAGCCAACGCACAGATGTTTAAATATGATTTGGTAACCACGCTAGCTAACATCATGCTCAATTTCCTTGAAAGCATCGGAACACTCGATAAAAACGCGCTTGCGATTGTCGAGGCACATCACCGGACGTTAGTGCTGATAATCTCACAGAAGATGTCAGGGAATGGCGGGCAGGCCGGTGCAATGCTGGAAAAAGAACTGCGCCAAGCCTGTGGCCGATATCTGGCTAAGAAAAACTCTTAAAACTTCAACCGCTTAACCTGATTGATCTGCGGCAAAGCCTCGACCTTGGCGAAGACGTCATCAGGTAACTCACGATCCAGCGCAACCAAGGCTACGGCAGTTTTACCGGCTTCGACGCGCCCCAGACGAAAATCGGCAATATTGTGCCCGTTTTCAGCAAGGATAGTCCCTAAGCCACCGATCATACCCGGCTTGTCCTCGTTGCGGATAAACAGCATATGCTCGGTGATATCCGCTTCGATCGGCACGCCTTCGATATTAACGATACGCGGTTCTTTCCCGGCAAATAGGGTGCCGGTCAATTCTTTGGTGCGGCCTTCTGTTTCAACTTTCAAACGGATACCTGTCGGCCATTGCGGATCGCTATCTGTTTTGGTTTCAGATACGACGATGCCTTTCGATTTTGCAATCTCCGGCGCATTCACCATGTTTACGGAATCCGATATCGCGCTAAGCAATGCCGCCAATACGCAAGCGGTCAACGGCTTGGTATTCAATTTGACTGCCGCACCGATATATTCGATCTCTACTTTTTTGAAAGCCGTCTCGGTAATCTGTCCGGCGAAACTGCCCAGCTCTGTCGCCAGCGCCATATAAGGTTTTAACTTCGGCGCATCTTCGGCAGAAATAGACGGCATATTAACCGCATTGGCTACCGCGCCTGTCAAAAGAAAATCTGACATTTGCTCTGCCACTTGAATTGCCACATTAACTTGCGCTTCAGATGTTGACGCGCCTAAATGAGGCGTGCAGATGACATTCGGATGACCGAATAAAATATTTTCTGTCGCCGGTTCCGTTTCAAAAACGTCAAGCGCCGCGCCAGCCACATGACCGCTATCCAACGCCTCTTTTAAATCTGCTTCGACGATCAGACCGCCACGCGCGCAGTTGATAATGCGAACGCCTTTTTTCATTTTAGCGAGCGCCGCTTTATCGATCATCTTGTTGGTCTTATCGGTCTTCGGTACATGGATCGTAATGAAATCCGACCGCTCCAGCAATTGATCCAACTCTACTTTTTCAACGCCCAGCTCTGCCGCTTTTTCAGCAGACAGAAACGGGTCATAAGCGATGACTTTCATTTCAAGGCCAATAGCGCGGCGAATTACGATAGAGCCGATATTACCAGCGCCGATCACGCCGAGCGTTTTGTTAAATAATTCAACGCCCATGAATTTCGATTTTTCCCATTTTCCGGCATGGGTCGATTCATTGGCTTGCGGAATTTGACGCGCCAGCGCCATCATCATCGAGATCGCATGTTCAGCCGTCGTAATAGAATTACCAAAAGGCGTGTTCATCACGACAATACCAGCAGCAGTCGCGGCAGGGACATCTATAGTATCGACGCCAATCCCGGCGCGGCCTATAACTTTAACGCGGGTAATACCGGAAATAACATCAGCATTGATCTTGGCGGAAGAACGAGCCGCAATTCCGTCATAATCATTTACAATTTTTTTGATTTCTTCAGGAGAGAGACCAGTTTTGATATCGTAATCAATTCCCCGGGCACGGAATATATCCTCCGCCAGTTTGTCCATTTTATCGGCGATCAGTACTTTAGGCATTTTCTTTACAACTCCATTTTGTCTTGTTGGAAAACAGGCCTAATGAGTAACAGGAATTTTTAAGTATAGCCATCCTTGTTTTCCCCGCGAAAGCGGGGAAAACAAAATGAGATTAGGCAGCTTTAGCGAAAGTTTTAGCCGAGGTCTCCGCAAACGACCATTCAAGCCATGGCAACAACGCCGTTAAGTCTGAATGTTCAATAGTCGCGCCTCCCCAGATACGCAGGCCCGCAGGTGCCGCCGCATAGGACGCAATATCATGGGCTGCATTTTCCTTGGAGAGAAGCGACGTCATGTCCTTGACAAAAGCTTTACGAGCTTCATCATCCAGCGCACAGAAATTATCGTCTACAATCGACAAACAAATCGACGTACGGGACCGCGTTTCAGCGCTCGGCGGCAGGAATTCAACCCAAGCTGTTTTCGCAACCCAGTCTTCGATGACTTTCAGATTGTCGATACAGCGTTTTTCAGTGCCCTTGGCACCGCCAATGCTTTCAACCCATTTCAGCGCATCAAGACAATCTTCCACCGCCATCATCGACGGCGTATTGATCGTTTCGCCAACGAATATGCCGTCAATGAGTTTGCCTTTTTTCGTCATGCGGAAAATTTTGGGCAGCGGGCGATCCGGCACAAAATTCTGCAGGCGTTCAATCGCGCGAGGAGACAATACGATCATCCCGTGACCGCCTTCGCCGCCTAAGACTTTCTGCCACGACCAAGTCGTCACATCGAGTTTCGACCAGTCCATTTCATAAGCATAAACAGCAGACGTTGCATCACAGAACGTCAAACCCTTGCGGTCGGCCTTGATCCAGTCATGGTTAGGAATACGCACGCCGGACGTCGTACCGTTCCAGACGAACACCACATCGCGGTCCGTATCGGCTTGAGAAAAATCGACCACTTCGCCGTAGCCGACTTTAAACGTGCGGGTATCTGGCAATTTCAATTGCCCGACCACATCTTCCCACCATTCATTCGAAAAATTTTCCCAGACCAGAACATCGACCGGACGTTCGCCGAGCATCGACCATAAAGCCATTTCAATCGCGCCCGTATCCGACGCCGGAACGATCCCAATCTTGTAATCAGCCGGGATATTCAAAGTCTGGCGGTGACGTTCGATCACTTCCTTGAGCTTGTCTTTACCCTTGGCGGCGCGATGCGACCGGCCCAGAAAAGCTTCTTTCAGGACATCGACAGTCCAGCCCGGACGCTTGGAACATGGGCCGGAAGAAAAATTCGGGTTATTCGGTTTGGTGGCTGGTTTTGTCATTATGTTACCTCTTAAACTTTATCTAGCACCGGAAAGCAGGCGGACCAAGAGCTTTGCGTTGAGCTTCTGGGAATTTTCTCTATTATCTTTCCATGTCCTTTTTCCTTGTTTTCGTCGCTAGCGATATCCGTCCGAGCCATCTTGCCCAGATTGAAGGCCTGCTGGATGATTGTCATATTAGATTTTCAACCAAACCTAAATGCCTTAACCCCCAACGGGCCTACGAAATCCGGGTCGAAGATAAGCCTCTTCCCGACCAATGGGAGAAGCTGAAAGAATTGCTGGCCCCGGACCGGATCGATGTTTTCGTGACCTCTTCCGAGAACCGCCGAAAAAAAATGATGATTGCGGATATGGATGCGACTATTGTCACCACCGAAACACTGGATGAACTGGCCGAGCATGCGGGGTTGAAAGACAAGATATCCGCCATTACCAAACGCGCCATGGCAGGAGAGCTGGATTTTGAAGCCGCCCTGAATGAACGGGTCGGGATGCTTAAAGATTTGAGCAATGACGTGCTTCATAAGACATTAGAGGAAACGCAGCTTTCCGAGGGCGCGGATATTCTGGTGAAAACAATGTCTTATTACGGTGCGACTTGTGTTCTCGTCTCCGGCGGTTTTACCTTTTTTACCAAGGTGATCGCCGACCGCGCCGGGTTTCATTTCAACCATGGTAATGTCCTGCATATCGAGAATGACGCCCTGACCGGCAAGGTCACACCGCCGATTTTAGGCAAAGAAGCCAAGCTTCAATACTTAAATGAATACGCCGCGAAGAAAGGCATCAGCGCCTCCGATGTTTTCGCTATCGGCGACGGGGCCAATGACCTGCCGATGCTGGAAGCCGCAGGCCTTGGCGTCGGCTATTACCCAAAACCCCTTGTGCTGGAACGGCTCGACAATAATATTCTTTACAGTGATTTAACCGCTGCTCTGTATATTCAGGGGTACACTGCAGAGGAAATTAACAAAGCCTTAAATTCCCTTGCTCCACAAAAGGTTCATTGATGGCGGAAGAAGCCCAACCCAAATTCAAAGTTTCCGACGAACAGCTCGAAGAGCTGATCCATAAATATTGCCGTGACTTTACCGCGCTAGCCCGCATGAATCGTTTCGATCCGATCACGGGACGCGATAAGGAAATCGAGCAGACGATTTTGATCCTGCTGCAAAAAGGCCGCAAGAACGTTGCGCTGTTAGCCCCTGCTGGCGTTGGTAAGACCGCGCTTTGTGCGGGCCTTGCCCAGCAAATTGTTGGCGGAACCGTTCCCGAATATTTAAAAGACGCGCGGCTTCTTGAAATCGATCTTGCCTCTATGGCAGGCGGCACCACTGGCCCTGCCGAATTTCAGGGGCGCTTTATCCCGCTTTGCCGCGGTATTGCCGAGCGCTATCACGACCCGGCATATCCGAAAACCATTCTCTTTATCGATGAAATTCACCAGATCATGCCGTCTTGCGAAGGATCATCCTATGCCGGCCTGTCCGAGGTTATGAAACCGTATATGACGGTGGGTGACTTAAATATCATCGGCGCAACGACGCTCGATGAATTTCGCATCTATGTCGCTATCGATCCGGCGCTCGACCGAAGATTTCAAAAAGTTTTCCTAAGCGTTCCCAATGTGGAACAGACGATCGGCATCGTCAATAATTTGAAAAAAGGGTATGAGAAACATCACGGTGTTACCGTTCCCGAGAAAGCCGTCGAGATTATCGTCGACCTGACCGAAAAACATATGCGCAAGCGTAACCAGCCGGATAAATCCATCATTATGATGGATGCAGCATTGGCTCACCATGTTCTCCAGCACGGGCGCGGCGGTGAACTCGACATGGAATCGGTTTACTACATGATCTCCTCCGAAACCGGCATCAATCCGGCGGCTCTCAAGAAATAGAACTTATTTCCTTTTCCAGCGTTCGTTATCAATGCTTGTTGATGAAACTACGCCACAATCCGTTCAAACCGCTATAGAACACGCCGAAGAGGCAGGGCTTCGCTATACCTATGAAACCGATCACGGCATAGCCCGTATTAAGAAGGGCAAGGGTTTTACTTACGCGAAAGACGGTAAAGCTTTCAAAGACGAGAAGCATCTGGCGCGGATCGCCAAGCTAGCGATCCCCCCGGCCTGGAAAGATGTGTGGATTTGCCCGACTCATAACGGACATTTGCAGGCGACCGGTTATGACGAGCGCGGACGTAAACAATATAAATATCATGAGGACTGGCGTACCCGGCGCGATGAAAACAAATTCACCAATATGCTCGAATTTGGAAGAACCCTTCCTGCTATCCGCCGTAAGGTTTTATCAGCGTTAAATCTGGATGACTTACCGAAGGATAAAGTCGTTGCGGCGGTTATACGCCTGCTTGACCGGACCGGGCTACGCGTGGGCAACGACGCCTATCTGGCAGAGAATCATACTTATGGCCTGACAACTATTCATAAAAAGCATCTTGAATTGCGTGGTAAGGAAATCGAACTCGATTTTCCAGCCAAAGGCGGCAAAGTATTCAAAGGCTCCATAATTGATGCAAAAGTCGCAAAAGTTATTTCGGAACTGGAAGATTTACCGGGTCAGCGATTATTCAAGTTTCAGGATGATGGTGGTGTTTCTCATACGATAGGCTCTACCGATGTCAATTCATGGCTTCATGAAAATTTCGATGGTAATATGACTGCCAAGGATTTCCGCACTTGGAATGCCTGTACTTTGTTTCTTGAAGAAGCGCTGCAGCATTGCAGTGAAGGCTCAAAATTTGAATTAAAGCCTGTATTGAAAGCCGTTTCTGAGCAACTTGGCAACACGCCCGCCATCTTAAAGAAAAGCTATGTCCATCCTGAATTAATCGATCTGTACAGGACAGGATGTTTCTTGAACAAAGAATGGAATCATAAAAATTTAAAAAGTAATACAAGCGGCCTTAGCAAGATTGAAAACTTGTTATTGGCATGGCTGGAAAAAACTTACAGCTAGAAAGAAATCCAGCCTGCCAGTATAACGGCAAGCGTTGCCGCCGATACCATTACCCATAGCGTAATGCCTTGAAGGAATGGTTTAAATCCGACCTGACCCAAAAGCTCTCTGGTTAGCCCGGTGCCAATAAAAAACAGGACCAAAACCATCAATCGCTTGGCGGATAATTCGATGATCTGGCCAAATTCCGACAATGACGGCACATAACTGATAAACAGCGACATCAGCAAAAACCCACCGATAAACCAGCAGCGCTTGATAACTGATATAAACGGAATCCTTCCCTCTTCTTTCGACCACAATAATCCGATTACAAACGCAAGCGGGATAATCCAAATAGCCCGAGCGAGTTTTGTTGTTGTCGCTACTTGAGTTGCTTCATCGCCGTATTGAAGCGCGGCGCCGATCACCGAGCTTGTATCGTGAATGGCGAGCCCGGCCCATAGCCCAAACTGACCTTGCGTTAAATCGAGCGCGTGCCCGATAAAGGGAAAAATAATCAAGGCAGCCGCATTCAATAAAAACACCGTGCAAAGCGAAATGGCGACAGCATCAGACCTGGCATCGATAACGCGAGAAATAGCTGCAATCGCCGAGCCGCCACAAATCGCGGTTCCTGCAGTAAGTAATAAAGATATCGATTTATCAAGGGAAAGAAATTTACCTATCAAAAGACCCACCGCGAAAGTGAAAGTGATGCCTGCCAGCGTATATACAATGCCATGCGCGCCGACGCGCAAAGCCTCGTTTAACGGCACGCCAGCGCCAAGGCCTACAATACCAATCGCCATCAGCCACCCGGCATAAAATTTAGTTTTATCCTGATAGGGATTGCCCATCAACAGTGCTATAGCAGCCCCCAAGATCAAGGCGACAGGCGAAGAGATCAACCCGCTCAGGGCTAAAAGAGCGAGAACCGGAATCAGAAATTTTTTAATCAGCAAGATAATACTCAACGGTTGTCACGACCCGCACGGTCTTATCGGGCGTTTCGGTTTCAACTATATTCGGATCGCGCGGCAGAATTTCAAACACACCCTGATTGGCGCTGCGAATTTGTCCTACTTCCTGTCCGCTATCTTTGGCAAATTGCTCGGCAGATGCGCGGGCGCTCTTGGTTGCCTCGGCGATCATTTGCGGTTTTACATCGTTGAGTTTGGTAAACATATATTGAGGGGCAGGATTATAACCGCCATTGGGTTGACCCAGAACGACACCGTCTTTGATCAGCTGCGATACATTCTGCGAGGCTTTTATCATTGATTCAACGTCGTTTGTGCGAGCGATCAAGGCTTGGGACAACACATAACGCGGACCGCCATCGCCGCCGCCTGAAGAATAGGTTTGCGCCTGTTTATCGGCGACCTGGATACTTTGAATGCGGATATCGTTTTCACCAAGACCATTAGACTTCAGAAATGCCGTTACTTTCTCGCGGTTTACTTCGAGCTGGCTTTGCGCCTGTGGCAGATCATTGCCCGTCACGGTAAAATTAACCGACCAGACCGCCAGATCAGCACGCATATCTTTGGTCGCCAGACCCTTGACCGTCACAAAGCGGTCATAACTTCTAAAATACTTAAGCCCTTCGAAAATCTTGAAACCGGAAAAAGCCAGCGCAACACCGATTACGCCCAGCCCGGCGAATAAAAGAATGGAGCTGCAACTTGATTTACAATTATCGGTCATGGCGTTTCTCCAAATATGATTTTCTCGTCCGTATTTAATATCCGATATTCGCCCTCTTTCATATCGCCAATCGTGAGGCCGCCAATCTGGAAACGATGCAATTCTTCAACATGGTTGCCAAGAGCCCCGAACATACGGCGAATTTGTCGGTAGCGGCCTTCCTGTAAAATCATGATGCCGCTTCGCGGGCCCTCTGCCTGCCAGACAGCAGGCTTTAAAGGTTTTACGTCATTGGCAAGGCAGAAAACACCGGAAAAGAATGTTTCCGTTTCATCACCTTTCAGATCGTCCCGCAAAGTCACGCGGTAATATTTCGACACATGAACTTTCGGTGAGATGATTTTGTGCAGTAACTGCCCGTCATCGGTCATAAGGACAAGACCTGTTGAATCCTTATCCAGTCGTCCGGCAGCAGACAAAGGCGGCGTCCGGTATTTCCATCGCTCGGGTAATAAATCGTAAATTAAAAGCCCTTGTTCATCATGCGAGCAGGTATAATTTTTGGGTTTGTTTAGAACGATGGTCAGCGGGGCAACCGGGTCAAGCGGCACATGATCGTAAGTCGCAAGATGCAAGTCTTTCATGGATACTTGTGTGGACGGATCGCGATATGGCTTGTTATCTATATAAAATACACCGCGCTTAACTGCCGCGGCAACATCCTTGCGCGATCCATAGCCGAGATTGGATAAAAGCCTGTCGATTCTGATTTTACTCACTTGATTGCCTCGATAATTTTAAAGCCTTTTTCCTGACTTACTATTTTATGCGACGAAAACTTTTCACCAACTAATTCTTCATATGGTAGATGACTGTTTGCGACCATAAGCAGAATGCCGCCAGACTTCAGACTAGAGAAAGCATTGGTAATAAAAGTTTTACCTAGTTCCAGTGTTTCTTTCTTACCGGTATGAAAAGGCGGGTTCATTACGATAAAATCCAGATTGCATAAATCAATCGGCTTACTGAGATCGGCTTGGCGAATTTCAATTTTTTCTTTCCAGTCGGCCAGATTCTTCTCAGCACATTCCAGCGCCCGGATATCGCGGTCCACACAAATTAATTTTTTAATTGAAGCGCTGGGCATGATCGCCATACCAATCACCCCGATACCGCAGCCGAAATCCGCTCCTTTGCCGGACAGGCCGAATGACAAATGCGGCAGCAGTAGAGCCGTTCCTTTATCCAGCGTTTCCCAGCTGAACACGCCCGGCTGGCTCCATAGTCCATCGGCCCGTTGTTGCGGCTGGCCTTGTTTAATCGCCTCGTCGACACTATCGCCACAAGCCTCCTGAGGCTTGGCCGTCCACACCACACGGCATTTATGTTTCGAAATATCGGTTAGGTTCAAGCCGAATTCTTTCAAAACTTTGCCGAGTGATTTGCCGCCCGCGTCATTTGTTGCCGCCACAGCCAACACGCCATCCGCCTCTATATGCCGCAGAGCCAGCGCCAGCAAATATCTGGTTTCGGTTTTTTGCTTGGGTGCCATGAGCAGGATAGATTTGTATTTCTGCCCTTCTGGCTGCTTTTCCGTTTCAGGATTCCAGAAATCGGCGGCAGGAAACGGCAGTTTCATCTCGAATAGATTGTCATTTATGACAAGGAATGGTGGCGAAACGGATAACCCCGCCTCTTGAAATGAATAAATAACGGCACGTGATACATCGGACATGGCATGAACCTTATGGAATTGAAATTGATTTGAGAAGACCAAAGCTTCGTGCCTTGCGACATTTATGTCATTGACCTAACCAGCGGGATGTTTAAACAAAGAGCCATGAGCAAAATGCATCATTATGCGAATAAAGGCGACCTGACAGTTGGGCCGATCCGTAAACATCTGGTTCGGCTGACTTTACCGATGGTGACCAGCCTGTTCGCCATGATCAGCTTTCAGCTTGTAAATACGTTTTATATTTCCCGGCTCGGCACAACCGAGCTTGCCGCGATCAGTTTCACTTTTCCCATCACCTATATTATTTTCAGCCTGTTCCTCGGTTTTGGTATTGCCACGTCTTCGGTCGTATCAAGATTGCTCGGTGAAAAAAAACCGGAAGATGTACGCAGGATCATTTCCCATTCCCTTATTATGGTTTTCATCACCAGTGCTATCGTTGCAGGCGCAGGACTTCTATTTTTCGATCCTCTGTTTCGGCTCATCGGCGCAGAAACGGCATTGATCCCTCTTATCCGCGATTATATGCATCTCTATTTCCTCGGCACTTTCTTTATCTGCCTGCCGCTCGTTATCAATGCCTCACTGCGCGCTGCCGGGGATGCCAAAACCCCTGCTATTATTATTACGTCCGCAGCTCTCGCTAATGCCGTAATCGACCCGGTCTTGATTTTCGGTCTTTTAGGCTTTCCAAGACTGGAATTACAGGGAGCGGCAATTTCAACGCTCCTGACAAGTTTTATCGCGACGTTAGCCGGACTCTATATAATGCAAAAACGCGGTATGATTTCCCTTGGCGCGTTTATAAATTTTTCCCAGTTCAAAAATTCGATGCAGCGCATTTTGGTCATTGCCCTGCCTGCAGGTATCACAAGCGGCCTGCCGTCGATCGTGAATTCAGTTATCCTTTCACTGCTCGCCAAGTCCGGTGAGGCGCCGGTTGCCGCTTTCGGCGTGGCCTCCCGCGTCGAGGCCTTTTGCTTTATCATCATGATGGCGCTCGCTTCCGGCATGGCTCCGATTATCGGCCAGAACTGGGGAGCGGATAAAATAGACCGTGTGCGGGAAACTATCAAAGACGCCATTCTATTTTGCATATTCTGGTCTGTCTTTGTTGCGATCATCCTTGGCATCTTCGCCAATTCCTTTGCCGATCTATTCTCAAGCGACCCCGCCGTACAAAAATATATCGTTCTCTATTTCCTGATCGTTCCTTTCACCTACGCCCTTAGCAACATCGTTAATGGATGGGCATCGGCATTCAATGCCATGGGCAAGCCACAATATTCAGCGGGCATGCTGTTTCTCAAACTGATCATCCTTCTTATCCCTGCGCTTTATATCGGCTATACGGCGGCTGGCGCGGAAGGCGTATTTATTTCTATCGCTCTGGTAAATATTCTAACAGGTATCACCTTTCACATTTTCGGCTGGAAATATGCAACTGCCCGCTAATCTTCGCGCCCGCATCGATGCGCTGTTATCATCTGAAAATAAAAAATTTCTATCATCTGCCGCACAAAATGTTTCACTTAAATACCGCCGTGAAAGCAGTGCGCCGAGTTTACAAATATCGTCAATGGACGAAGCAAAAGCCTACGTGGCTACACGCCTGCCCGCCACGTGGTGCGCGGTAACGAAAGCATTGCAAGCCTATCTGGAAATCGACCCTGAAATTAAGATAAATTCTATTCTCGATCTGGGAGCAGGCCCGGGAACCGCTGCTTTAGCTGCACAAAATATCTGGCCGGATTGCTCTGCTACTCTTTTTGAACCAAATCCCCACTTAAGTGAAATCGGACAAAAACTGTTTGAAGGAGGAGATTGGCAGAACGCCAGACTGCAAAATATTTCAATCGAAAAAAGATATGATCTTGTTCTATCTTCTTATGTATTAAATGAAATCGACAGCGATCTAGAAGATATACTGCAAAATATCTGGGCAGCTGCAGAAAGCGCACTGGTGATTATTGAACCCGGCACCCCCCTTGGCTATTCAACCATCCTAAGAGCACGCGATTACTTTACTTCGATCGGCGCAAATATCGCCGCGCCATGCCCGCATGAAAGCACATGCCCGCTAAGAGATACGGATAAATGGTGCCATTTTTCAGTCCGGGTCGATCGCAGCCGGCTTCATCTTCAAACCAAGCCTGACGCGAGGCTTTCCTATGAAGACGAAAAGTTTTCCTATCTTATTGTAACCCGTCACAAAACACCTAAGCCTCGCTTACGTGCCCTTGGTCAGCCGCATGGCCAGAAAGTCGTGACGCTTGAAACCTGTCAGGACAGGGGCCAGTTTGAGATACTTCAACTATCCAGACGCGATAGCGATTATAAGCTGCTTCGGAAAATAGACTGGGGCGATGCGGCTTATCCTGTTCAGGATAAAGAATAATTCTATATAATATCTTTAAAGGATAAAGATGAAGATTCTATTCAGTAATCTGGGTTATGCGCGCGGTATTGACGGGTCGCTCTGGCACCATGTCTCAAGAGCAGGACGCCATCTCTATTGTACAGTACCGCCCCAGCAATTAGCTTTGTCGCAATTAAAAGAAGTCATGAATGCCGAGCAGCCGGATCTCTGCTGCTTTGTTGAAATTGACAAAGGCGCTTTTCATTCTTCCTATCTCAACCAGATGGAAGCTTTGCGTGATGAATCTTATCGCTTTTCCGACATCACCAATAAATACGGCGAAGATCATTTTCTCTCCCGCCTGCCGTTTCATAAAAGCAAATGCAATGGCTTTCTGGCCAAACATGACCTGCCTTTTGAAAAATTATATTTTAAGTCCGGCCGCAAGCGCCTGATATACCGTATGATGCTGCCTGAGGGCATCATGGTCTATTTTGCTCATTTTTCCCTGCAAAGCCATGTCCGCATCGAGCAATTCAATGAGATCGGTCACATCATCAGAAACGATGGCCGCCCCTCGATCCTGCTGGCGGATTTCAATATTTTTCAAGGGTTTTCCGAGATTGCGGAATTACTGAACAACGCCAATCTAAAATTGATGAACCGCGATGGCGAGCATACTTTCCGTTTTCATAGGCGCCAGCATATTCTTGATCTTTGCCTTGCTACGGATACCATCGCCCCTCGCATAGATTTAAGAATCATCCCACAGCCTTATTCTGATCATGCAGCTTTGTTTTTAGAGATTAGATGAGAATTCTTGGAAATATAGAATGGGCTGATACTCCGGAAGACGCCATGGCTCTCCAGAATAAGCTTCGTGAGCATGTTTCTCTGCATAACGATTTCAAGGATGTAAAAATAATCTGCGGCGTCGATTGCAGTTACGATCTGCAGACCAATATGAGCCGTGCTGTCCTGTGTGCTTTTTCTTATCCTGAACTTGATTTGCTTGAATCGGCCATGGCACATTTACCCACGATATTTCCTTATGTGCCGGGACTTCTTTCTTTCAGAGAAATTCCAGTTATTCTCGAAGCTTTTAAAGTTACCTCAATTAAACCGGACCTGCTTATGGTAGATGGCATGGGTATCGCCCATCCGCGCCGCATGGGCATCGCTACGCATCTGGGCCTATGTCTTGATATCCCTGCCATCGGCGTAGGCAAATCTCTCCTTTGCGGGAGATATGATATGCCCGGATCTCTGAAAGGAAATCAAAGCCCGCTCATCCATAAAAAAGAGATTATCGGTACTGTCTTGCGAACCAAGGATAACATCAATCCTTTATTCATCTCTCCCGGCCACAAAATCGATCATGAAACTGCTGTGCAAATGGTTTTAAATTGCGTTAGAAAATATAAATTGCCGGAACCGACACATACTGCAGATAAATTTTCAAAAATACGTCCTGTCAAAACCTTGCCTGCCCAAAGGAACTTAATATAGCCGGAAAGCGTTTGCCTTCTTTAGGCAAATTTTAAACGGTATATTTTTATGGCTTTTCAATTCAGACAACATAGAATTTTGACAGCCATTAGCGCCGTCTTAGGGCTTTTATTTTTATGCATCTTTATTCTGGTTTTTTTCTCCGAACCTATTATTCGCTCTTTCACAAACCATAAAGCAGGCGGAAAAATCGGGCGTGAATTTGCTATTGATGGCAAGCTCGACATTAACTGGGACTGGAACAAAACGCGCGTACATGCCGAAAAAATCCGTCTTGGTAATGCCGAAGGCTATACAGAGCCTGAAATGGTCACCATCGAATCTGTTGATTTTGATTTCAAGCCAGCAAAGCTTCTTCTGGGTCGTCTTGAATTTGGTGACATTAAAATCAATAAGCCGAATATCATTTTAGAAAAGAAATCACCCGGTGATACAAACTGGGAATTCCCGGCCCTGTCCAATGCAAATCTCGCCAGCGAAGCCGCTCTGCCCGATAGCCGCAAGAATTTTCCTGTAATCGGCAATATAACTATTAATGACGGTAGACTAATTTACCGTGACGGCGTCAAGAATCTTAACCTGGACTTGGAGCTTGAAACTGTCAGCGGTAGCGGTGGTGACAAGGGAAAAGGCGGCGCTGGTTTTAAAATTACGGGTGACGGTCTTTTGCAAAAGCAAAAATTTGTTCTTGATGCCACGGGCGGCTCTATCGATACCTTGCGCGATTCTTCCATGGATTTTCCTTTAAATTTAAAACTGGTAATGGGTCCGACAGAAGTAACAGTCAATGGCGTTTTCAAAGACCCTGTTAAAATGACTGGTGTTGACGCTTCGCTCGAAATCAAGGGTCATAATTTGGCTGATATTTTCTATCTGACAGCTATTCCCCTGCCACCGACACCGCCTTATGTGCTTAAAGGTCAACTAACAAAGGATAATGACGTCTGGTCTTATAAAGAATTCACCGGCAAGGTGGGCGGCAGCGATTTATCGGGTAATCTTTCTTATGATACTAGCGGCGAGCGTGGCTTCTTAAAAGCTGAACTTGTATCAAACCTGCTTGATAGCCGCGATCTTGGCGGGTTCATCGGTCTATCGCCCAGTGGCGAAAACGCAGCTCCCGAGCAAAAAACTGAAGCCGCCAGAAAGAAAGCCGGCAAAAAATTAATTCCTGATGTTCCCTTGGAAGTAAAACGCCTCCGTGCAGCTGATCTAGATGTGACATTAAAAGCCAAAAAAATTGAAGCTCCTGGCTTGCCTTTTAAGGGCCTTGATGTTCGCTTCGATCTCCAGAATAGTATTTTAAAGCTTAATCCGTTGAATATCGTTCTGGCAGACGGCACTGTCGATGGTTCTGTTGAAATCAATGGCCAGCATGATGTGCCGCCGATGAAAATGGATTTGAACTTGCGTAAATTGAGCTTAAAGCAATTTTTCGGCAATACGCGTTTCAAAGATACAACTAAAGGTTATTTCGGCGGCAAAGTAAACCTGGCCGGGACAGGCGCATCATTGGCGGATGTCCTTGCAACGAGCAATGGTAGTCTTTCTATTATCATGTCCGGAGGCACGATGAGCCTTCTCTTAATCGAGGCATCGGATTTGGATATCGGGCAAGCCTTGCCCCTTTTCATGGGTGAGGATAAAGCAACCCCTATTCGCTGCGGCGTGATGGATTTTGATGTCAGAAACGGCATTCTAAAATCAAAAATATTTGTTCTTGATACCGAGGATTCTCTCCTTCTTGGCAATGTCGGCATTGATATGAAACGCGAGTTAATTAATGCAAAGCTGGACTCAAAGCCGAAAGATGTAAGTATCTTATCGGCCCAAACGCCAATTATAGTATCTGGCGAACTTAAAAAACCATCCGTTGGCATTGACCCGACGCGTGCCGGAGCCAGGGGAGCGGCAGCGGCCATCCTTGGAACTTTGTTAACGCCATTCGCTGCCATCATCCCATTTATTGAAGCCGGGGACGTGCAGAATGCCAATTGTCGCGCCCTTATCCGCGAAGCAAATAAATAGTTTCCAATAGAAAATTTACCTATCTCTGGTATGGTTGATTTATGAAAGAATTGTCATTCCATAAAAGTATCCTAAGCTGGTTCTTGCTGACCTTTATTGTTTTAGCCCTGATTGCCTATACAAATTATCGTAACTTTCGCCAGATGAATCTGGAAAAAGATTGGGTCGATCACACCTATACTGTCATGGCCAACTTGAACGGTGTTCTATCAGACCTAAAAGATATTCAGTCATCTCAACGCGGGTATGTGATAACACAGCAAAAGGATTATCTTACACCCTATTCTATAGCCCTGCCGGAATTAGAGGATAAGCTTAAAAAACTGAAAGCGCTTGTAGCTGATAATTCTATTCAGGAAAGAAGGCTGGCCCGCGTGACGAAGGAAGCACACGCTCGCGTCGCCATAGCAGAAAAAATCATCTCAGCCCATGATACGCAAGGTCAAACAGCCGCTTTTTCCATGATCAAAGAAGGGTCGGGCAAAAAAGAAATGGACCATATTCGCGCCTTGATTGCCGAGATGGTAGCGGAAGAGAATCATCTACTTGAGATCAGGAAATATAAAGCCAGCCAGGCAACATTAACTACTCTTAAAACAGGTGCCAGTGGAATTGCTATATGTACTCTAATCCTGATCATCGTTTTCTGGATGATCTACGCAGAGAGCAAAAAAAGAGAGAAAACGGAATCAAATCTGCAAACTGCGCTGGAGGATATGGAAGATTCCAATTTGCAAACAATGATGCTTGGAAAATTATCAGATTATATGCAGAGCTCACAGACTATCGATGAGGCCTTAAGAGTTATCAATTCCTATATGCCCGAATTATTGCCCGACTCTGATGGCAGCGTTGGTATTTTTGAAAACTCCCGCAATAGAATTGAAACGCTGGCACGATGGGGGATTGGAAAAGATAATATTTCAACGAGTTTCAACCCCGAACAATGCTGGGGCCTGCGCCGCGGCAAAGCACATTATTTTGTGCCCGGCGGGACGGAGCCATGCTGCGAACATTTTCTGGAAGAGCCGAGCGGCGCAAGCCTTTGCCTGCCTATGCAGGCACAAGGAGAAACAATCGGCCTGTTTGTATCGGTAGTTGATAACGTGACAAGAGCGACCAAAGATAAGGTGGCATTCTGCCGCCGCATCAGTGAACAGATTTCTCTGGCGGTCGCCAATCTCAATCTGCAGAACAAACTGCGCGACCAGTCTATACGCGACCCCCTTACTAAATTATATAATCGCCGCTATCTTGAAACAACGCTAGAGCGTGAATTAAGCCGCGCTCAGAGAAACGGCGAAGACTTGAGCGTTCTGGTACTTGATGTCGATCACTTTAAGAAATTCAACGACACGATGGGGCATGATGCAGGCGATGCTTTGTTGATACAATTCGCTTCTCTGCTGCAAAAAAGCGTGCGCAAAGAAGATATAGTATGCCGTTACGGCGGGGAGGAATTTGTCATTGTCATGCCGATGGCAAATCTTGATATGGCAGTCCAAAAAGCCGGCAAAATATGTGATGTCACCCGCGCCATGAAATTGAACTTTTCGAATAAAGAAATTACCTCGGTTACCGTATCGATAGGCGCTTCAAGTTTTCCCGCTCACGGTATGGCAGGCCAGGAATTGATTACAGCCGCAGATATAGCATTGTATCAATCAAAACAAAACGGACGCGACCGCGTAACTCCTGCTGCTTAAATTTTTTCCTCGTCAGGCCTGACTTCCATTTTCCTGAACTTGGGCGAAAGCAGGGCTGTGGTTCCGGCAACGGCTAACGTGCCAAAACCGCCGAAGACGATTGAAGGGACAAGGCCGAAGATCTTCGCAGCCAGGCCTGATTCGAATGCGCCAATTTCATTTGAGGAAATAATGAACATGCTGTTTACCGAAGATACGCGCCCGCGCATGGTATCAGGCGTCAAAAGCTGCATCAGCGTTCCCCGGATAACCATACTGACACTGTCAAAAGCGCCGCTCATAGCCAGGAAAATTGCCGCCACGATAAATGTCTGGCTAAGGCCAAACCCAACCATACAGGCCCCGAAACCCGTTACTGCCAGAAGCAATCTTTTTGCCGATATGATTTTCATTGGGCTGACAGCCAGAAACAGCGCCATGCTTACTGAGCCGATGGCAGGCGCCGCCCGCAAAATACCAAGCCCCTCGGCACCTGATTTCAAAACCTGATCGGCAAATGCCGGTAGCATGGCAACCGCGCCTCCGAACAGAACCGCAAACATATCCAGTGCCATGACAGAAAGGAGAACAGGATTGTTCAGAATAAATGCCCAGCCTTCCCTGATACTTTTAACGGCTGGCATCCGGTTGACTGTTTCTCGCTGTATAGGATCGACTTTGATCGCAAATATAAGAAGAAAGCAGGCCGCCATAAAAAAGGCGGGAAGAAACCAGGCGATGGACGCACCAAAGCCGGCATATACAAGACCAGCCAGCGCAGGTCCCCCAATCGCCGCCGCCTGGAAACTACTGCTCATCCATGCGGAGGCGGCCGGCATGTCGGATTTTTTTACGATTTGAGATAACAGCGTGAACGAAGCCGGCATATAAAAGCTGCGCGCTAAGCCGGATATAAAAACACCCGCAAACATAAATGGCAGGACATTAAAACCGATAGTGATATAGCCTCCAGCCAGAAGCAAAAGGATACACGTATTCAGGAATTGAATTCCCTGACACCATTTATAAACTTTTTTTGGCTGCGAATGATCGACAATATATCCGGCGAACAGGGCGCAAGTAATAGCAGGGACAGCTTCCGTAAGTCCAACAAGTCCCAGCATCAGCGGATTCTTGGTGATGGAATAAATTTGCCAGCCCACAATCACTGCCTGAGCCTGTAGCGCCAGTGCCCCGAACATTCGCGTCATCATAATAAGCCGGAAATTTCGGTTCTGTAGAATTTTAAAGGAAAGGGCCATGGAGATATAATTTATGGTGTGATGGTGGCTAAAGGCAGCGTTACTTTAAACAGAGATCCTCTGCCAAGCTCGCTTTCCACATCAATTGTCCCGTTCATTGCCTCTGTCAAGGTTTTAGTAATCGCAAGGCCAAGACCTGTTCCGCCATACCGTCGGTTTATGCTTGAATCCGCCTGCACGAATTTTTCGAAAATTGATTCTCTCTTATCGGGCGATATACCTATTCCAGAGTCTCTAATCAGGATTTCAACCTGATCGTGGCCCGGATTTTCGCCCTGCCCTTTCTCGATTGAGATTGTCACATTTCCTTTTTCAGTAAATTTAATCGCATTACTGCATAAATTTAAAATAATTTGTCTGATCCGAACCGGATCACCGATATATTTCAAATCAGCCATATTTCCCGCTATCTTAAACTCTATGCCTTTTTCATGAGCTTTGAGGGACAGCATGGATGAAATATCTGAAACGACCTTACCGAGATCGAAGGGTATTTTCTCCAGCTCAACCGAATAAGCTTCAATTCTTGATATATCAAGAAGGTCGTTTATCAAGTCGAGAAGAGAATCCGCACTCAGTTGCAAAGTCTGAATAAATTCTTTTTGTTTGTCCGTCAGGGGAGCGCTTCGTGCCAGAATATTTGCCAGACCTATAACGGCATTCATCGGCGTTCTGATTTCGTGACTCATATTAGCAAGAAATTCCGACTTAGCGATATTGGCGGTTTCCGCTTTATCCTTTGCCTCCCTTAACTCAACTTCAAGATCTTTGCGTTCCTGAACTTCCTGCACCAGTTCGGCATTTCGTTTTTCAATCTCTGAAATATAATATTTGAGCTTATCTTGCTGCTCTTCGTTTTGCCTGCGTAAACGCAGCTTTGTTATAGCCGCCCTTATAACGTGGGGGAGAAGGTCGAGGTAAGTTTGACCTATGTCTTTTATAATATAATCTTCAGCTCCTGATTGTATTGCCTCAACAGCAAGATGCTCGTTTCCCCCTACGGTCAGCATGATAACGGGCGGCTCTCCGTTAACAGGAGCCAGTTTTTTCAATACATCAAGACCGCTCATGCCCGGAAGCGTATAATCTAAAAGTATGGTGTCGAAGTTTTCAGTTTCAAGAAGTTTTAATGCTTCTTCGCCGGATGCTGATATGTGAACGTCAAAAGCATCGCGTTCCAGTCTTTTTTGCAAAAGCCTCGCCAGACCTTCATCATCCTCAACATAAAGGATACGAATATTAGTGTTTCCGTATCCGGAGCCCATGCTACTTGTCTTCACCAGGAACCTTTACCACTGCCAGGAGAAGTCCCAATTTGCGGATAGAATCCGCAAAAGCTTCATATTCGACAGGTTTGGTTACATAGACATTGCATCCCAGCGCATAACATCTTTCCACCTCACGCGGGTTGTCGGTGGTCGTAAGAATAATGACCGGGATTAACTTGGTGATATTGTCTTTTTTAATAGCCTCAAGAATTTGGAATCCATCAAGTTCCGGCAAATTTAAATCGAGCAGGATAAGCATAGGGCTTGCCGGACGGTCCTTGGCGTATTCGCCTTTTCCTAACAGATATTCAGCAGCCTTTCGGCCATTATCTATATGAACAATTTCGTTCATGATCCCTGCCCGCCGCAGGTTTTTCTCGATTAGTTTTGCATGACCTTCATCATCTTCGATCATTACAATAGTGACGTTTTGCACTTGAGCTGTCATTTTGATTTATCCTTCTTCAAAGAGTTGGAAATAGTAAAATAAAAAGTCGTTCCAAGACCAGGGGTTGATTCGCACCATATCTGGCCACCTAATCTCCGCAATGTCGTACGGACATAAGCCATACCCATCCCCTCGCCTGGTATATTCTCTGTATTACCCGCCCGCCGGTAAATTTCAAATATTTTCTGGTAATCGCTATTATCGATTCCACGCCCGTTATCCTTGACCCAAAATTTTGTATCCCGGTACATTCTAATTCCACCTATTTCAATCTGGCCTTGCCGTGACGGATCAAGATATTTTATAGCGTTGTCGATAATATTGGCAAAAACCTGTTCGACTGACATCTGATCTGCAACAACATCGGGAAGCGGCCCAAGACTGACCTTGATATTATTGCTGCTGATCGTATGGTGAAGAGTATCGAGGATATGGCGCACAACTCTTTCGGTTTCAACATTAGCAAAAGAAATATTCCGTCGGCCAATGCGGGATAATTCGAGAATTGCATTTGTCAGTTTATCCATCTTTTCGACTGAAGAATGTATGTATCTTAAGGCATCCGGAATTTCGTGGTCGATAATATCAAGGGCCTTTTTGCCATCAGTAGCAGATAGATTATCGGCGTTATTCTCTATAATAGGACGGAGCTCATCCACGCTATATTTCATTTCCGTGGCAAATCCCTTTAAATTTACCAGGGGCGAACGAAGGTCATGAGAGGCAATATAGGTGAAGCCTTCCATTTCTTTATTAGTGCGAAGTAAGTCTTCTTCAACGAATTTTCGTCTGTAGGTTAGGAAAGCCACGAAAATATTAGCGATGAGAAGTCCTACTGCAGATAAACCCGCCGCCAAAAAAAGCGTCCATATAAAATTTTTCTGTAAACGCTCTTCTTCTGTTTTTCTCTTTTCGAGCAGCTTCATTTCGCTTTCGATTAATTCATTATGAATGAAACGTACGTTGTCTATGCGCGGCTTGGTTTCACTTATATCGAAAACGTCTATTCCTGATTGGATTTCTTTCGAGCGAATTTGTTTCGCCAGCGTTGCATTTAAATCCTCCAATGCCTTTGTATATTCTGTTAATCGAACTTCCTGTTCTTCATTATCTTTTGTGAGCTTTGTGAGCCTTGAAAAAGAATCGGAAATTACATCATTGAATGTCTCGTATGACTTAAGATATTGCTGGTTACTTGTTATCATATAGGCGCGATGGGCGCTTTGACGGTCCTGAATAGCTGTAAATAATTTATAACCTTCAGTAATGACTTCATATGTATGCGAAACCCATTGCTTTGAGGTCGCAATGACCTCGTTTTTTTCATACAGCACGTAAGCTGTCACATTTATACCCACGCAAAAAAGAGCAAAAATAATCAAGAACCAGCGTCTGAAATAGTTATTATCCAGCATGGTTTCCCCTAGCCTTATACGAAATTAATGAAAACTAACAAGACTATACAGGAGTCCAAATAATATCCAAAAAGAAAGAGCAGAGGATTGCTCTTCTGCTCTCTCAAAAATATGATTTTTACCAAATTTCTATTCGTTAGCGGCCTGCACGCCACCCGCGTCTTCAACGCCGCCAGCTTCCTGAGGGCAACGAACGACTGTGATATGGTCAGGTAAAACGCGATCCACCGCATTAGATGTTGTGGCTTGCAAATTAACGTCGCGGCATTGGCCATCTATAATATCGTGCGCTGCGGTGTATGGACGAGGAGCTTGTGACGCAGGTACGAAGCCTGATCCTGCACATGCCGCTAGTGAAATCGTTGCTGCGGCTGATAATAAGACCACTTTAATTTGTTTTTTCATAAAATTTCTCCTTGTAATCTTTTTGTTTTAAATCTTTGAAATACTGATGCGACACTAACCAAATGTACAGGAAATAGTTCCCAGACTGGAAAAATGCTTTTTTTGATATTTTAGGCAGAACCTTTTGAGCAGGATTATGTTTGTGTTTGATGTTAATTATAGAAAAGCTGAATTAAGGAAAATTCATGACATTATCAACAATACTCCTCATCGTACTTATTATTTTACTAATTGGCGCCCTCCCTTCATGGCCGCATAGTCGTAACTGGGGTTATGTTCCAAGTGGTGGCTTGGGTCTTGTCGCCCTTATTATAATCATTCTTCTTCTGATGGGCCGTATTTGATCTAAAGAGAGAATGCCATGAAAAAAATTAACAACGCTCTATTACTGGCAGCTTGCGCGGGGTCGCTTTTGGGCCTTGCTGCTGTAGCGGTGAACGCTAAGAGCGCTATGAGCGCATCGCCGGCTATTGCTGATTTATCGTCCGACAGCGATAAAATAGAAACCCAGGCTGCCGAATAGGAGATTGACCAAGTGAAGCCCTGCTTCTTGACGGCGGGGCTTTTATTTTGCCGCCTGTTAGGTTAAACATCGCTTACCATGCGTGGTTTAAAAGCTGTACATTTTATGCTGATCCTTTTGCTTCTGGCTCTTTTTGTCAGAAGCCTGATTCCTCTTGGCTATATGCCAGATACTAAAAACGGTTCTCTGATTACGATTTGTAGCGGCCTGACAACCAAAACCATTTTTGTGGCAGACAATACTAATTCGGCAGACCATAAACAGGATGCGCCGGAGCCGTGTCCATTTGCGCCTCCTATATTGGCGGGAAATAATGCTCATTTCGCTGTCGAGGATTTTATCTCGATTGCCTACGCTAAATTCCATCCCGATAATAATGCGCCCATCAGCCACGCGCTTATTCCCGTTAAAATATTTCTATCTCAAGGTCCGCCCTTGATCGCTTGATTTATTTTTAATCAAACGATCATATTAAGGACAAAATCTATGAAATATTCTCTCGCGCTTTGTGCTGCGCTTACTCTATTCAGCACCCAATCCTATGCGCATGTCACGGCTAATCCCAATGAAGGGACAGCAGGTAGTTATTTCCAGACATCTTTTCGTATCTCTCATGGCTGCGATGGCGCGGATACAACACAGATTCATGTTTCTATCCCTCCGGGTTTTGTAACCATGAAACCGCAGGCCAAGCCTGGCTGGACGGTTGAAATCAGGAAACGCAAACTTAATAAGGCAGTGCCTGCAGGACATGGGAAAATGGCGACAGAAGAATTTTCTGAAATTATCTGGTCAGGCGGAAAACTTTCCGACAGCCAGTATGACGAATTTGGCATTCTGACCAAATTACCAGGGAATGCGCAGACCGTTTATTTTCCGGTCGTACAGAAATGCGGCGACAAGGAAAACCGCTGGACGGAAATACCGTCTGATAATCAGGAATGGCATGACCTGAAAAGCCCCGCGCCGTTTGTCGATATCAAAGACAAGCACTCCGCTCATTCACATTAATTTCAGGAATTTTTTAGATGTTCAAAAAACTTTTTTTCAGCACAGCGATGGCTGCGCTTTTGCCATCCCTTGCCCTGGCACAATCAACCAAAGTCGTCGTCAATGCCAAAGCCGGCTCCATCACTTCACCCAGTGTTCGCCTGCAAGAATCAGAGATTAAAAAAACGGCAGGCTCCGTTCTTTTTATAGATAGCGAGAAATATAAGGACCGCTATGCTAATACGATCAAGGATATCGTAGAGGACGAACCCGGTGTTTTTGCCCAGACAAGATACGGTCAGGAAATCCGTCTTTCGATTCGTGGCTCGGGCATCGGGCGGGGGTTCCACGCACGCGGTATTGAGATTCTACAAGACGGCATTCCAACCAATCTTGCCGATGGCAGCGGTGATTATTACCAGATCGATCCGCTCACCATTCGCGCAACGGAAATATACAAAGGTGGCAACGGATTATTCTATGGGGCTTCCACACTCGGCGGTGCCGTCAACTTCGTTACGCCAACAGCCTATACCGCCACTAGCCCGAATATCTTGCAACTCGAAGGGGGCAGTTTCGGTACCAAGCGCGGTAATGCGCAAGTCTCGCGTGTTCTGGGCGATTTTGATTTCTTTGCCGGCGGCACTATAACCCGCGCCGATGGTTTCCGTGACCATGAAGACACCAACAGCGAAGTATTCAATGGTAATATCGGTTACAAAATATCGCCCGATATCGAAACAAGATTCTATGGCGGCATTTATAACGTCGATCAGGATCTGCCAGGCGCTCTGACACTCGATCAGGCGCTCAATAATCCCAAAATGGCAGCCGCGAATGCTCTATCTGGAGATCAGGGCCGCGTGACAAAAACCCAGCGCATTGCCAACCGCACTAGTTTCAAAACCCTTGGCGGTAAGCTGGATTTCGATACATGGGTCATTCATAAAGATCTCTATCACCCGATTTTTCAGATCATCGAACAGGACGGCACGACTTTCGGCGCCGGGCCCCGCTATACCTCTAATTTTATGATTGGGGATTACCGCAATGAAATTCTTCTCGGGGCGCGGTATTTCGGTGGCACGAATGAGGCCCTGCAATATCAAAATATAAACGGCGAGCGCGGCGCGCAAACGCTGAATGCGCGTCAGAGAGCCGATAATTACGAAGCTTATTTTGAAAACCGTTTCTGGTTCCTGCCTCAAATGGCGTTCATGACAGGCGCGAAAGCCTTCCATGCCGAGCGTGATTATACTGATAAAGGCGGACTGGCTCTCAATCCTACGGCGAAATCAGACGCGACCGATTATGATGGCATCAATCCCAAGATTGGATTGCTGTGGCAACCGGAGGAAAGCATTCAGGCATTTGTCAACCTGACGCGCTCACAGGATGTGCCTGATTTCTCCGATCTTGCCCAGACCTTTGCCGCCACAACGCAGTTTGTCGATCTGCAACCGCAAGACGCCTGGACGCTCGAAATTGGCACGCGCGGAAGCAAAGGCAGATTTACATGGGACATGACCGCCTATCGCTCGCAGATCAAGGATGAACTTCTTCAATATACGACAGGTGCCGGCATCCCGGCGGCGACGTTCAATGCCGGCGATACGATCCATCAGGGGCTGGAACTGGGCGGCTCTGTCGCTTTGCATGATAACTGGATATTTAGCCAGGTCTGGACCTATAATGATTTCCACTTCGATAGTGACAGCGTCTATGGTGACAATGACATTGCAGGTGTGCCAGAACATGTTTTACGCTCCAGTCTTACCTATCGCAGCCGTGACGGTTTTTACCTGACGCCGACTATCGATTACGTACCGGACGGTGCCTATGCCGATCAGGCCAATACACTGAAAACTCCCGGCTATACGCTATTCGGCCTTAAAACAGGAGTGCAGCTTGAAAACGGGCTTCATTTCTATATTGACGCCCGCAATTTAACCGATAAAGAATATATCAGCGATATCGGCGTTATACGCGATGCCCGTACTACAGCGACCAATATCTTTTATCCCGGGGCGGGTAGAAGCGTTTTTGCAGGAGTAAAATATGAATTTTAAAATTATCTTTTTGGCTATTTTAACCCTTGCTTCCTGTAGTACGGTCATCCCTTCCTACGAAAACTGGATGGGAGAGTGGACCGGCCCTGAAGGCACCTCTCTCATTATTACCAATCTCGGCCAGGAAGAATATCAGATCGTCATCAAAGATCTCGATGGATCTAAATATTTCAGGGGCCACGCGACCGATAGAGGTATCGTTTTTACGCGTAGAGGCAAAGATGAGCTTATTCGTCATGGATCTGGCACCGATACTGGCATGAAATGGCTTCTCGACAAGAAAAACTGCCTGATGATCAAAGTCGGCGAAGGCTTCTGCCGCAATTGATAATTGACATGACTTTTGTCGTAATTTTTGGCAAGGTCCGCTCATGCGATTAAATGTCTTCCTACAAAGAGCCGGAATCGGCAGCCGCCGCGAGGCCGAGCGGCTGGTCGCCGATGGCCGCGTTTCGGTCAACGGCGTCGAGGCCGGGCCCACCACTCCCGTTGAGGAAAGTGATGACGTCGAAGTAGACGGTAAAAAAGTTACGCTCGAAACGCGGCCATTGCCGCGCCTTTTCATGCTGAATAAACCGCTGGATGTTCTTGTAACAACTTACGACAGTCAGGGCCGTGATATCGTTTATGATCTTCCCTGCTTTGATCCTAAAAATCATAGAAAGCCTCTGCCCCGCCTGATGAATGTGGGACGGCTCGATGTCAACAGTGAAGGCCTTTTACTTTTTTCTTCGGACGGACCGCTCGCGCAGGCCATGATGTCGCCGCAAACCGCGCTTGAGCGTATTTACCGTGTCCGCGTTCATGGACGATTGACCCTCCAGCAGCTCGAACGTTTATCGAAAGGCGTTACAGCGGGTGGCGTAACCTATCGCGGCGCAACAGTAACGGAAGAAAAGGCCCCAACAGGAAAAAACACCTGGTATCAGGTTATTCTGACCGAAGGCAAGAACCGGGAAATCCGCAAATTGATGGAACATTTCGGCTGCGTGGTAAACCGCTTGATTAGAACAGATTACGGTCCATTTCATTTGGGAGATTTGGAAACCGGACGGCTGCGGGAAATTGCCCCTCACGAAGTCCGCAACCTGATCAAGGATTTAGAGGCGCGCGGCGCAAAAAATTTAAGCTGATTATTTGAAATGAAATTTAAAACAAAATCTGTCACCAGCCTGCTGCTGGTCATGCTTATTGTCGGCTGCACAAGCATAAGCCGCGCCAGGCCCGACGCTACCCAATATCCCCGCACACCTTCTACTGCCATTCTCCAAACTACACAAACCGCACTCGGCAGCCATTTAAAGGAAGCGGTGTCTAAGAATCCCGGCCAGTCGGGCTTTCACATTTACGATCGCGGCAGCCAGTCTTTAATTGCTCGCCTTGCTTTGGTACGCCTCGCTGAAAAATCCGTCGATTTGCAATATTATGCCATTGCAGGAGATGCCACATCGAATTTAATGATGGAAGCTTTGATCAGGGCAGCACAGCGCGGCGTGCGGGTCAGGCTTCTGGTTGACAGTTTTACCGTCAGTGACATGAAAGAAGCCTTGCTTGCTTTTGATGGCATTGAGAATATTCAAATTCGCGTCTTCAATCCTCTCATGACAAAGGATCAGTCGCCTTGGGCAAAGGTGCAGACCGTCTTTACAGATCTGGGCCATGCCAATAAGCGCATGCATAATAAAGTCCTGATTGCCGATAACCAGATGGCGATTATGGGCGGGCGAAATTTAAGCGATGAATATTTCGATGCGGATCAGGACTTTGAATTCAAGGATATCGATCTCCTGACGGCAGGCCCCATTACAAACGACCTGTCAAAAAGCTTTGATGAATACTGGAATGACCGAAATTCTTTTCCCGTCAGCGCTGTTTATGAAACAGAGCATAACGAAGGCAAAACCAGCGAATTGCGTAGCAAGCTGAAAGAAAACTGGGACAGGCAAGCGAAAGATCCCAAGCAGCGGCGGCAGCTTGCCTCGAGCCTGCCGGAAATACTGAGCGACCCCGACTTATCGTTGATCTGGGCAAAAGCTGAACTGGCCGCGGATGATCCGCTTAAAGTTGTGCGTCCAACGAGCAGCAATGAGAGCGAGCCGCTCAAAGAGATTTTATCTCTCCTGAATGGTGCGACAAAAGAGTTTGCTATTATTTCTGCTTATTTTGTTCCCACGGAGCAAGGCGTGGAGTGGCTCGGGGGACTGGAAGACCGCGGCGTTGATGTACGCGTCCTGACGAATTCTCTTGCATCTACTGATGTCGTCGCGGTTCATTCCGGTTACGCTCCCTACCGGATCGATCTGTTAAGGCGCGGCGTCGACCTTCACGAATTCATTCCTGTCGGTCAGAAAAAATCCCGCCAGCGCCTTCTGGGCCGATCACAGCCACCACGCGCAGGACTGCATTCAAAGGCCTATATCATTGACAAGGAACATGCGATTATTGGCTCGTTTAACCTTGACCCCCGCTCGGTACAGCTGAATACCGAAATGGCTGTTGTGATTCACAACAAGGAAATATCTCAGCAGCTTCATACAATGTTTGAGAAATCTATCCAGCCCGATGTCAGCTATCAACTCATGCTGGATAAGTCAGGAGATGAATTGAGATGGCAAGGCATCGAAAAGGGACAGAAACTCCGCTACAGCCACGAACCTCATGCCGGTGTCTGGCGCAATATCCAGAACTTCCTCGTCACACTCCTGCCTGTTGAAGACCAATTATAATGCCTGACATTCATTTTGATTACACAAAAACGGGCGAAAACAAATACGTCAAGCATGTCCTCACGATCTATATCGATGGCGAGGAATTCGCCAAATATGAAACGCCGAAGAAAACCGATTTCAGCGTTCCAGTTTATGGCTTTTATGAGAAGATCGGTATCAAGGTAAAACCTGTCTTCGATGGCGTCGATTTTCCAGACTGTAAAGCGTCGATGGACCAGCTTCGTGAATTAACCGGGCAGATGAGCGATTTTCGAATATGGAAGAAAAAATAATTACTCTTGCTGCCCGATAGCCTGCAGCCATTCCGGCGTCGGCAATATCAATTTACGTTCCGTTGTATCAAATAGGCCAAACACCATAATAGCTTCACAACAAGTTTCACCTTTTTCATTCAGGATAGTTTGCTGCATCCGTCCGATCTTTCTGTCATAAGACAACGTCTGCGTTTCAATTGTGATCTTCTCACGCAGCCGAATTTCTTTCAGAAATTTTATATTCCATTCAAGAATGGTCGGTCCTTGCCCGCTCTCGCGGATTTTATTGATGCCGTAGCCTTTTGAATCAATATAGGCCCAACGTGCTTCTTCCAATATCTCAAGATATGTCGCGTTATTGACATGACCGAATGTATCCAGATGCCGCTCGATAATCAGAAGCGGATAGGTAGACTTTTCGAAATGATCGCTCATACATATTCCTTCTCTGTCATTTGATCAAAATACTCTTTGAGTTTATGTTTTACATCTTCCGGACTGCCGAGCGCGTTTATTTCGCTTCTCACTTTATCAGAAGCCGGCAAGTCCCTTAAATACCAGCCTATGTGTTTGCGCGCTATTCCGACTCCGGAATTGCCGTGACACTCAATAATGGCATTATAATGAGAAAATATAATATCGTATAATTCGGATAGCTTTGGATCTGCCGCATTCTCACCTTTAAGCCCCGCTATAATCTGGCTCACCAGCCAAGGTCTACCGAATGCGCCGCGCCCGATCATTACACCGTCTGCGCCCGACAGACGGAGCGCCTCCTTCGCCGACGGCACTGAAACAATATCGCCATTGACGATGACCGGAATCTTTACTGCGTCTTTAACTTGGCCAACTTTTATCCAGTCCGCAGAGCCATTATACAACTGGCATCTGGTACGGCCATGTACGGTGATCATCTTCACACCTATATCTTCGGCCTTTTTGGCGAGGGACGGCGCGTTGATTGTCTGGTCATCCCACCCCAGCCGCATTTTAACCGTAACAGGAATACTGACGGACCTGACAACTGCTTCGATAATTTCTGTTGCCAGTTTCTCGTCGCGCATTAAGGCAGAGCCACCGGAACCGTTGACTATTTTTTTAACCGGGCAGCCGAAATTAATGTCGATGATTGCCGCGCCGCGATCGGCGTTTATTTTTGCAGCCTCCGCCATAAGATCGGCTTCACATCCGGCTATTTGTACGACAAGGGGAAATTCCTGATTATAATCGGAAGCAGAAAATTTTTTCCTGCGTGCCTGTTCTACCATGGGCCGACTGGCAATCATCTCGGAACAAACCAGACCTGCGCCAAAACTTTTCACAAGGCGACGAAACGGCGAATCCGTCACCCCCGCCATCGGAGCAAGAAAAACAGGCTCCTCTATCTGAACGGATCCCAGCGCAAAGCCCATTTAAATCAGCTTGATATTAACCGCTGAAATTTTGTCATCTTGAGTATGCAAATCGTAACTGACTTTTTGTCCTTCTTCCAAACCGCTTAAACCCGATTCTTGTAAAGATGAAATATGTACATAAACATTTTTGCTGTCGTCATCAGGTTTGATAAACCCGTATCCTTTATCCGCTTTGAACATTATCGCCTGACCGGTCGCCATTTTCTTGATCCTTTTAATTTCAAACTGCCTTATAGAGTAAATCCAGAAATATCACGAATATTTATTGCAGGGCGGCAGGAATCTTTAAAAACTCATGCACTTCAGCCTCGCTGAAGCTCTTTGGGCGCATCAGCTTTGTCTTACGTCCTGATTTAAATTCGTTAACAGGCTCCAGTCTCGTTCGTGTCGCCAGAATACCGACCGGCGCATTGACAACATTGGCAGACGCATAGAGCGCCTGCGTGATCCTGAATTCAATTTCGCTAAGAGGCTGATCACCGCGCTTGTCGAATTGCCGGGTTCGGTAGCATTCTATTACACGAGCAAATTCCGCGCCCTGATCGCGTAGTGCGACCTGCTCAGCCAGTTCTGGCCACAAAATGCGAAGAGCATCCCCCATCTTGAAAACCTTCGGCGCTTTCTGTCCCGATACCATTTCAAAAGAAAGTTTTTCGACTTCCAAAAAATATTCTTCCAGAAAAGCCAGCGTTGTTTCCGCGTTGGCCTCCTGTTCGGGATTAAATTCTACCGCCAGCTCGGCAACTTGCTTGGGTGATGGACGGATTTTTCCTGTCAGCAGCGGCCACGCAATATCAAAATCAGCCATAACGACAGCGTTGATTGTTACCCTTGCGCCATCGCGGTGAATTTTATGGGCTCTATATAAATGGTGTAGCGCTTCGCCATATTTATGGGGGTTTTCGCGCACACGGCTTCGGCTGCGCACGACTTCCATCGCTTCCACCAAACCCAGCACAGAAAATATCGGCAGGCAGGCATGCGCGGTCAGGCGTTCGCCTGATATAGCCCTGCCCTGCAAAGCTTTCGGATCTTCGCCCTTGGCTTCAAAAGGCGTAATACCCGGCTCAACAGCTTTCTCACCGCGCTTGGCCGGACGCGAGGATACATTTCCCGCTTTCATTGCAAGCCAGGGCGCATGGATCAAAAGATGATCGATTGCATCGCTTTTCTTTGTAAAACGATCGAATGCGCTGCCGGCCGTCTTGGCATAGAGCCATGCATCTCCTTGGGCATATTGCTTGTTTATATTCTTGCCGAAGCGTGGCACCGGCATCTCGCCGCGCACTCCCGCTTTGGTGTAAAGATTTTGTGCAACGAACGCTTCCAGCGTACCGATCGCGACTTTTCCCGGACAAAAAAGAATAGTCAGTTGTTCCCCTTGTATAGTCAGCGTAGATGGCCCGCAATCTGTCACCCGCGCATCGGCTGCCGCCCGACCATGCAGTGCCGCGATCTCGGTAACGCGGCCACCACCGCGCTGTAGCGCATGACCGCCTCCATTCTTGATGGAAGTTTTCACTTTATCCAGTTCCGGATATTTTCTGCGCATCTTGTCAGCGACCCGATAAATATCGACAGCGGTTTCATATTGCATATATTCCGCCTCGCCTCGCCCGTCCTGCCGTGTCGTATCTGATTTGGCAATCATCACCAAAAGACGCTTGCGGCTGACGGCATGACGGCGGAAATTCTCATTTTCCAGCAAATCCTCCAGAGTATTACCCAGCCTCATTAAATCCTTGACGGATTCGGACAATATCGTGATATCGATCCGGCTTCCCTCTTCCCCGACCTTATTTCCGGTAATCTTGAGAAGCAATAAAGCGGCCAGCGCATGCGCCGGATGCGTCGTCTCAGCGATAATCAACTTATCGCACATATCGGGATTTTTTCCGATCACCTGCAGACGTCCGAAAATTCGTGCACCGGCTTCATCGTCAGCAGATAAGAAATCTTCCACTCTTATATTTGAAAACGTGCCTAGAATTTTATCATCAGCCAGCCACTGGGTCAGGAGAACTTCCATTTGATCCAGCCCGAAATTTTTCAGGTCTTCACTATGCAGCGCGCCAAGCGTATGAATTGTTTCCATGATCTCGATAGCGTTATGGCGAATGTCGATCGTGGCGAAGCCCAGCCTGAAACATTTTACCAGATAGGATAAATCGCACAGCGCGCGGGATTCAGAAATTTCCGCCTTCTGGGACAGCGCCTCTATACGGGCAATGAGATCTTCCGGTTCCTTGAAAGAAAATCTTCCAATATCAGTTTTTATTTTATCAAGCTCTGCAGCCAATTCCTTATCATTCAAGCGTTTGGAAATCTCATCACAGCTTTGCTCATAACGCCGGGCGATGTGCTGGCGGTGTAATTGTATACCGTCACGCAAAACCTCAGCGGTCAGGCTTGGATTTCCATCCCCGTCACCGAGCGTCCATGCGCAAGGGACAATCAAGGGACGATTAATTTTTACACCCTCTTGCGTATAGCCATGGGTGAAAAGTGATTCTTCAAAAAGATTTTTATGGGAGAGTGCCGTATCATAAATGACATGGAGCGTTGCGATGATTTCCTCTGCTTCATCGATTGGCGTTTTACGTTCTCCAATGATCGGGGTTCCGGCAAGCGCATCAAGAGCCTTATCAAGATCCGCGCTATTTGCTTTTGTATCCGCAATCACCCGCGCCAGTTCGATCTGCGCTTTTGTATATTCAACCGTCGTCGGATTGGTCGGATGTCCTGTCAAGCTGAACCAGGCTACTGCGTTCTCATCGATAAATCTTTGTAATTGACGGGCCGTCACACCTTCTTCGCGAAATCGCCGCAGGACATAATCGAACGATCCCGCTGTCGTTGCCTTGATTTTATTATGGGCCTGAACGACTTCCGTTGTGCCAATATTGCGCATCAGCCGCGCGATATGATTCAATTTTGCATCATGTGAGGCCAGTTTCAGCCGCTGTTCGTCGCCTAAATCTTCCCATAGCTGCAAATATTCTTTCATCCGCTGGTTCTTGACTTTTCGCGGCTCGGCAGAAGGCAGGTTGCTCGGCTGGAGGCTGAGCTTTCGTCTTAAGAGATCGACTCCGTCCGGGTCACTTTTCGCGGCTATTTCGCAATACCGGGACATGACCCTGTTTTCGATATCACCTACATAGGTGTTTGATTCACTAGCTGAGACAAGGGCCGCTTTTTTCATAAATTCTTCCGTTCAATGAGCAGTCTTTTATATATAGATGTTTAATTTCCATTGTGAAACTGCCCCTGCCTGTTAATTTGCCTCCATGACAGAAATTGATGACGACGAGATTGTAGAAAGCGCGGCGCAAGTCAAAAACCTGATGACGCCTGAAGGTCATGCCACCTTAAGCGCCGAGCTTGAACATCTGACTCGCGTCGAGCGGCCCCGAATTGTTGAAATCGTTTCATGGGCGGCCGGCAATGGCGACCGCTCAGAAAATGGCGATTATCTCTATAACAAAAAGCGCCTGCGCGAGATTGACCGTCGTCTGCGGTATCTCACCAAACGCCTCGATGATGCGGAAATCGTTGATCCCAAACTTCAAAAGGGGCTGGACCGCGTTTTCTTTGGGGCAACGGTCACCTATGCCCGGGAGGACGACAGCGAACTGACCGTCAAGCTGGTGGGCGTTGATGAAGCAGATATGGCGCAGTCCAAGATAAACTGGCAATCCCCGGTGGCGCTGGCTCTTATGAAGAAATCTGTCGGCGATACCGCGCGCGTCCGTACCGAAAGCGGCGTTGAGGCAATTGAAATTATCAAGATAGAATATATAGCACCATGACAGATGAAATCCATTTCCAGCAGATTCTTGAAGATGCCTGGAAGAGTAATGACGACCCGTCCCATGACATGGCTCATGTTATGCGCGTTGTGAACTCAGCCAAAGAAATATCCAAAGCTGAAAAGGGAAAATTAGAAATAGTTTTGCCTGCGGTCTGGCTGCATGACTGCGTTAATCTGCCCAAAGACCATGCCAACCGCCATAAAGCCTCTCTATATGCTGCAGATTATGCCGTTCAGTCGCTACAACACTGCGGCTATACGGCTGAAGATCTGAACGCTATTCATCATGCGATTGAAGCCCATAGCTTTTCTGCAAATATTGAGCCTAAGACTTTGGAGGCAAAGATCGTGCAAGATGCCGACCGTCTCGATTCTTTGGGAGCCATCGGTATTGCCCGCACTTTTGCCGTCAGCGGCATTTTAAAACGACCTTTATTTGACAATGAAGACCCTCTGGCCAAAAACCGCGAAGCCAATGATAAAATCTACGGCCTCGATCATTTCTTTATCAAACTCTATCGCATCGCCGAAACACTACATACGGATAAAGCCAGGGAAATCGGCCATGCCCGCGTTGCCTTTATGAAAGAATTTGCTGCACAAATTGAAAAGGAGGTAGAGCTGCATAAATCATGAAAATGGCGGAGCGAGAGGGATTCGAACCCTCGATACGTTTGACCGTATACACGATTTCCAATCGTGCGCCTTCAACCGCTCGGCCACCGCTCCTTAAACCGGAGGTAAGTCCCGAAACTATTGCGGTTGAGCGTTTCGGGCCAAAATCTGGCTCAGACCCTACCTAGCTTAGGAAGAATTTTCAAGCTATGATGTCAAAATGTTTAGGCCCAAGCTGAAAAGACCGAAATTATGCCTTTTATGGGCGATGCCGCTGATTTTAGCGCTCGGATTCGATGTTTTCATTTGGGCGAGTGGCGGTATAGGCTTTCATTTTGCGCAAATCGGCTACCTGATCCAGCACTATACGCCCTATCACGACACAATCGCTGCGGCGATCGACCATCCATTATGGCGGCAATTTTTGACGGTTTTATTTCACACCGAAGCGGCTTTGCTCGGGCTGATCATCGCCCTGCCCGCTATATTATGGATCAACCGCCCCCGGCGTAGGGAAAAACCGTCATCTTTTCCACGGCGTTATCGATAAGCTCGAGATCCTGTGGCCGCGACAGGCGGTGATCCCCGTCCTCGACATAAATAATTTCGACCTGCGCCTGCGGCAGGGCGGATTTTATTTCCTCCGCTTTCTGCCATGGCACATCAATATCCAGCCTGCCCTGAATAAGGGTCACCGGAATAACCAGATCCGCCTTTTGGTCAAGCA
>QFOT01000169.1 GCA_003241285.1 Micavibrio aeruginosavorus | reverse complement strand
GCCCGATGAGAATAGCAGACGACGTAGATGAGACCCTGCAATTGCTTGTTACATCCGGAGCCGATAGTGCGATTACTATTACTGATGTCGGGGGGCGTCATCCAAAGACTCTTTATAAAAAGAGTGAAGAAAGTCATATCGGGCCTTATGTTGACAGTGATAAAGCAGGGGTTCTGCGTCAGGATTTTGAAGATCTTTATTGGCGCACCGGTGCTGTCTATGCCATGAGACGCGATGTCTTGATGGAACAAAAGTCTTTATACGGAACGGATATCAGGGGGCATGTCATGCCCGAAGAAAGATGTTTTAATATAGACAGCCCATTTGACTGGGACCTTTGCGAAGTCTATATGGCAAAATTTAAATCATAAGATATTTCGTATAGCTCAGCTCGGCAGTTGCCAGATGATCGGCAATTAAAGCTCCGGCATTTCCTTTGCCATAGAGATCGCAAGATTTCTTTTTGCCCGTACAATGGTTTACTATGGCGCTATAAATTTCCTCGCTATTATAGGAAACATCGATGACGTTAGGTCCGCGTTCGCGATGCACCTGTCGGGAACCGATATTAACCGAGGGTACGCCAAGATAAGAAGACTCACGAATACCTGCGCTTGAGTTGCCAATAATTCCGTTAGCTTTATTTAGGAGGCTCAGGAAATCCTGCGGCTCCATATTTTTTATAAAATGAACATGCGCAGGATTTTTTACTTCACGGAAAATACGTATCTTTTTTGATACATCATCGCTACCAGCATCTACATTCGGCCAGAACCATATAGCAGGCAGATCTAAACGTTCGATGGCTTTTAATGTTTCTTCAATTTGTTCGCCGCCATTAGGATATTCGGTTGTCACCGGGTGTTGCATGACAATGTAATATCCTTTGGAAAGATCGGGCTGCGCACCGACGCCATTGTATTTCTTATATAAATCGAAATCAGTATCAGGATTTTCAACAGCATTTTTAGCAATATCGATTGACGGACAGCCTGTAAAAAATATCTTTTCCGGATTTTCTCCCATCTTAGCCAGGCGCTCCGCAGCAAGCGCGGTCGAAGGAAAGTGAAGATCGGCCAGTTTTGTTACGGCATGGCGTACTTTTTCGTCAATATTGCCGGTGATTTCCCCGCCTTGAACATGTGCCAATGGAATATTGAGATATGCGGCCGCAACAGCTGGCGACATCAATTCGTATCTGTCGCCTATAACCACTACGACATCAGGTTTGAGCATATCGAAGCAACTCGCAAATTCACCTATACCAAAGCCTGTGCTTTTGGCGGATGTAATTAAATTTTCGCCTTCCAAAATCATGTGTATGCGCGCGTTGATGGGGAAACCATCCTTGGCAACAATAGACTCAAGATTACCAAATCGCGCAAGGAGTGCAGAAGCAGCTAAAACTACCTGTAATTCAAGGTCTTCATGTTTTTGAATAGCCTGTAAAATCGGTTTAATCTTAGCGTAGCTTGCTCGCATCGTGAGGACTACACATATCTTACGTTTCATTATTCAAAGTCCTCTTTTTTAAGAAGTCGGTCCGCCGGAACGTTTTGTGTCAATCGTTTGCCGATAACCTTGCCCCTATCACTATAGGGAATACCCGTGCCCGGCTTCTTTGGAGTTAGTATATCTGAAGTTAAGATTGTTCCTGCAATCTGATCTTCGACCAAGGCAATGCTTTTTGTAAAGAGATTGCGCATTTGCTGCATACGATCTGCCATCTGGTCTTTATCTACAGGATTTTGCTTTATTACATGGAAAGCATCACGCGCTTTGCAAAGCATGGATAATTCATCGAAGGTTATCGATGCTACTGCGTCGGGACCATACATTCTTCGGTCAAATGTTACGTGAACTTCAATAAGGCTTGCGCCTCTTGCCATTGCCATCAGAGATGGGTAGGGGGTTCCTGAATGATCCGAAAGTCCAACCGGACATCCATGAGCCGTAGCATATTCATCCAATACATTGATGCCAACATGTTCCAATTTGGTTGGATAGTTACTGGTGCATTGAAATAAAGCAAAAGAAGTGTCGCGGTGTTTTAACGTATCAGCAATTTCGGCAACTTCTTCATAAGTGCTCATGCCTGTGCTGAAAAGAATAGGCATCCCAGTTTCAAGCATCGCTTCGATCAGTTCGTTAGACTTAAATTCACCAGATCCTATTTTATAGGCGGGCATGTTGAATTTTTTTAGCAAATGAACGGCTTCCACGGAGAAGGCGGAACTAAGAAGAACAATATTTTTCTCTTCAGCATGTTTAAAAAGTCCAGCCCATTGTTCTTCTGCAAATTCCATCCGCTTCCAGTAATCATAACGGGTTTCATCCTGTCCGCTCATGGGAATACGAAAAGATTCGTCTTTCGTAGATTCCGCGTGCGCGATATGGGTTTGAAATTTAATGGCGTCGGCGCCGCTTTCAGCAGCTGCATCGATAAAGGAGTGCGCAAAGCCGAGTGATCCATCATGTGCCTGCGCAACTTCGGCAATAATAAAAGGCTTGTTTTCTTGGCCAATAATTGAGGGGCCTATTTTAAACATGAGGAATTCCCTCAGGTTGGATGCTTTTTAAATTACTATATAAAGTGGCTTTATTCTGTACTGTGATTATCCCGTCTTGTACAAGCAGAATAGAATCACATTTGGATAGAAGATCCATTTTATGAGAGATAATCAATATTGTTTTTTTCTCATTCAGTTTGTGAATGGATGTCATGACATCATCTTCAGTATGAGGATCCAAAGCGCTCGTCGCTTCGTCCAGAACAAGAACTGGCCTGTTTAAATACAATGCCCGTGCGAGGCCGATGCGTTGTCGTTGACCGCCTGATAACCGAATTCCATTCTCACCAACAATCGTATTATATCCTTGCTCAAGCTCATCTTCAATAAATTGGGAGAGGCTTGCCTGAGCTGCGGCATGTTTTAGCTTATCCATATCAACTTCTTCGCGAGGAACACCAAAGGCTATATTCGCGGAAATTGAATCGTCACATAGATAAATATGTTGTGAGACATAAGAGAGATTTTTTTGCCAAGCGTGAATATTACTTGGAATAAGCTCAATATCATCAACCAGTATTTTACCTGAGGTGGAGCTAAGAAGTCCGAGAATAAGATCAACGAGTGTTGTTTTGCCTGCACCGGTTTTACCAATGATGCCCACCATGCTATGGGCCTGAATTTCAAAATTGGCATTTTTAATTATTTCGCGACTTTGATCGTATTTAAAGGAAATGTTTTCGGCGCGAATGGCTTTAGAAAATGGAATAGCGATCACAGTGGAATCAATAGATGGTTGCATTGATTGGGCGTATTTCATTTCTTGATGAATTGTATCCAGAATTGGTTTGTTAAAGCGGAGCTTCGTCACGCCATAATAAATACTCTGCAAATTTGGCATCAGCCTGTAACCGGCAAATACGTATACCGCGATAACAGGAAGAGCCTGTGTCAAGCCTTTCTCACTATTTAAAAGCATATAAAGTAACATTAGAAGTATTCCGCCAAAGCCGATAACTTCCATTGCATAACGAGGTATTTCACCGATCAGATTACTTTTTGCAGTACTGGAAGCATAATCTTTTGCAGGCTTTGAAAAATACTCGCCGTAAAGCTTCTCATATCCCACCAGTTTAATATTTTTAATGCCCTGAATTGCTTCATTCACGATTTTGTATTTATCGGCAAATGACTGGCTTCTCATATGCGCCTGCTGCTTTAAAGATTTTTTGAAAAAAACAAAAACAATAGAATATGTTCCTCCAAGAATGCTTCCTGTAATCAAGGCAAGCAAGGGATCCATTATTGCCAGGAAAAGCAGGATTACTAATGAGACTATTAATTTTGTAATCAAATCAAGCGAGATCATTATTACGCTGCTCGTGATCCCATGAACTTCTGCAAGAATATTTTTAGAGAGGTCAGATGAATTACGATAAAGATAAAAATTATAAGGCTGTTGTAAATAAATATTGAACAGTCGTTTTCCCAGATTTTCTCCCCATTCCTGGGTGGCTCGTAATGTTGACCAGCGCGTTATCGCTTTTATTAAATTTCCAATAATCAAGATAAAAAATACACCTATCCCGATTAGAAAAAGGAAATGATTTGTATTTGTAAAGCCGAGAAAATCATATCCTTTTCTTAACCATTCATTTGACTGGACAGACGAAGGATTGGCCAGCACCGATATAAAAGGAAGAATTGACGCAATACCGAGAACTTCGGTTACAGATAAAAGCAAAAAAAGCATAAATAGCCTTAAGG
>QFOT01000168.1 GCA_003241285.1 Micavibrio aeruginosavorus | reverse complement strand
CGGTTGCGGATATCCCACTCGGCGATGGTACGCAAATCCATGCCGCCGATCTTTGGATCCTCGCTGGTCAAACCCACCAGCATGATCTCGCCCATAATCGAGGAGATCGGCCCCATGACAGGACGAACATCTTGCGGCAGGGTTTCCTGCGCCTGTTGCAGCTTCTCGGCCACGATCTGGCGGGCCGTATAAATATTCGTATCCCAGCCGAACTCGACCCAGATGATGGAAAGACCGATGGCCGAGGCCGAGCGCACGCGCTCAACGCCCGTCGACCCATTGACCGCCGTTTCAAGCGGCCAGGTGACCAAAGCCTCGACTTCTTCTGGCGCAAGCCCTTCGGCCTCGGTAAAAATCGTCACCGTCGGGCGGTTGAGATCAGGAAACACATCGACAGGCAGCTTGCTGATCACGAAAACGCCATAGACCATCAGCAAAGCTGAAGCCGCGACGACCAGAAGCCTGTTCTTTAGAGAAAACAGAATGATTGCATTCAACATTTTATAATCCTTTATTCACGGATCGCGCTGCGATTAATGCTCATGATCGTGACCGTCATCTTCTTTTTTTGTTTCCGCTGCGGAAGCGTCTTTTTTGGGTTCAGCCGATTTGGCGAACTGAAGCTGGTAATTTCCAACCGTCACGACTTCCTCATCGGGAAATACGCCTTCCAACACTTCACGCTCCGCTCCAAATTTTGCACCCAGCTTGACGCTGCGGCGCTCAAATGCGTTGCCGCTTCTCACGAAAATGAATTGTTCGCCACTTTCACCCAAGATGGCTTTGACAGGGACGGTCAAAATGTCAGCAGGCTCCGTGACTTCGATGGAGAGAACGACCTGCATATTGGCAAGTAGTTTACGATCTGGGTTTTCAACCAAGGCATAAACATTGAGCGTGCGGCTGCCGCGATCATAGGCACCGTCCATACGCTGTACTTTACCCTCTAGTGGCTCGTTGCCGATCAGGCTGCTATTGACGCTGACATTTTGGCCGACTTGAACCTTGGTGACATCTGGTGTTTCGTACATGACGCCGCGCACCAGAACTTCGGAGGAATCTCCGATTTCCATCAATCCGGCTTCCGGTGTGACGGACTGCCCCAGCACGACGTTTTGTTTGGTAACATAGCCATCAAGGGGCGATGGGATGGACACCGGAGAGCTGCCAACGAAAATCGGCTGGATGGTCAAAAGCCTCTGACCTTTTGCGACTTCCTCGCCCACCTTGACGTTGATTTCTGACACCCGCCCTGCGGCCCGTGCGCTGGCGATGGCTTGACGTTCCGGCAGAAATTCGACAATTCCGTTCACATCGATCGTTGTCGCGCGTGGGGCGATAGTCGCTTTCACCGTTTTAATACCGAGATTATTAATCGCCGTCTCGGATAACTCTACAGTACTCGTCACCTGAGCGGTCTCTTCGGTGCCTGGAGCGGCGGCGTGATCTTCGCCTTCATGGGCGAAAACGGGCATAGATAAACCAATGACCGCGACAAGGGCCGATGTGATCAAAAACTTTTTCATTATCTGACTTCTTCTATTTTCCCGCCCAGCTCCACTTCCAAAGCGCCGCGTGCATTGACAGCCTGTGCCAGCGCGTCAAGCGCCTCGTTTTCGCTGGAGAGCAGTTTTTCCCGTACCTGCCAGACTTCGAGCGCGTCCGCCTGTCCCTGGCGGAACATGCTGCGCGTCAGCTCATACGATTTACGGTAGCCAGGCAGAATGTTGTCAAAGTAGCTATCCGCGCGGGATTGGAGGGCCGAGGCGCTCTGCTGCAATTCGCCGATCACTTCCTGCTGCGGCAATCCGGCATACAGATCGGCTTCGGATCTCGCTTGGCGCAATTCAGCGTTGGCCCGTTTACGCTCGGCATCGTTTTGGTTCCATAGCGGGATACGCAGCGCAACACCAATACCATAGGACTGATCATCGCCGTTAGGCGAGCGGGAATAAAACACGCGCGGGCCAAACTCTGGCATGGCAGCATCCTGCTGAGCGACATTCAAACGGCGCTCCGCCGCCTGAATACGGTTTTTGATCACGTTTCTGAGGTTGGATTGTGTCTGCGCGAAAGCCAGAAGCCGTTCGGTGTTATCCGGCACTGCCACAAAAGCGGGTCGCTCCAGCTTTGCTTGTTGGAAGCTACGTCCCGTCAGCCGCGCAAGTTCCGTGCGCACCTGGCGCAATTCGGCGTCAACGGCGTTGGCGTCAGCGCGCAACTTTGCAGCATCCGATGAAAACAGATGCGACGCCGCAGGGCTGGTTTGACCTTGCCCCGACGACTCCTTGACCAGCTTTTTCATCTTGTCGGCATCGTCCGCGTAATTCTCGTAGAGTTTTTTGCGCTCGGAGAGCAGCCAGACCTGGGTATAAAGAACCGTGGTTTCATTGATGACTTGCAGGATTTCGTATTTCTGCTCCATGCTGGCCACGTTCGCCAGAGCCTGCGCATAGCCGCCCCGCGCGCCGGAAATTTGCGAGAACTTCAAAGACTGAGTGAACTCCAGATCTGTCCCCGTACCGCCTTCGCCTTTGTCACGCACGGCATCGATTTGAAGTTCAGGATTGTCCAGCAAGGTGGTTTCCGTTACATCCGCCATCCGATCCTCAAAGTCGCGCTGGGCGCGGAACAGGCTGGTGTTCTTTTGCAGGCTTTCTTTGATGACTTGATCAAGGGTCAGCGCGGAGGTTTCCGCATAAGATGGCGCGGAGAATAAGATCGCCACAATCGCTAATTGCCATATAATTGATTTCTTCACGAAAATTCCCGTCTTTTGCTGGTCTCATGAAGCTAATACGGCTTAAACGGGGCTATCCCTCAAAGGAAAGCTGTAATTTCTCTGATAAAGTCTTCCGCGCCCGATAGACGCGTGTTTCTACGGTTTTTGCTGAAACATTAAGGATTTCGGCGCATTCCGCTTGGCTTTTTTCTTCAACCGCGAACAAGATGAAGGCTTCCTTGAGAGTATCGGGTAGCAAGTCGATTTCTCGCCGCAGCAAGGTTAGCTGTTGCCTTGCTAAGAAACCCGCCTCGATGTTTTCGTCGCTCCGCTGCCAATCGCCAGGGCCGGTTTCGTTCAAAGCATCCGGAGAGATATTACGAGCGTGGTTCTTGTTCTTTCGCAGATGATCACGGCATAGATTGACGGCGATCTGAAAAAGCCAGGTGCTGAATTTATAGGCTGAATCGTATTTGTCGATATTGAAATAAAGCTTTGTAAAAGTCTCTTGTGTTACGTCAAGCGCAGTGTCTTCGTTCCCCACGTAGCGCCAGGCCAGACGGCAGACGCGATCCTTGTAACGCTGCATGATCTCGTTCAGCGCAAAATCGTCCCCAGAGCGCAATCTTTGGACGAGCGCATGATCCTCATCGGCTGTATTCTCTTTTAAGGTTCTATGGGTTCTGAATAAGGGCATCTGCGGCTAACTTATTGAGCTTTTCCGCCTGTTGTGGCGTTAATACGGTTTGCATGTCGAAAATATGCTCAATCGTCAGCTTTTGCAGCTCTCCTTGCGCATGGTGGATGCGCTCAACTGCGGCAGCGACGCGTTCAGAAAACGCCTTGTCTTCAAGCATAGCGGCAGCAAGTTCCAGATTGCCGACATGGATTTTTTCTCGAAGCACTCTCTGTTTTTCAGTAAAGTTTTTCTCGATTTCAAAGAGCTTTTGATCTTGCTCTGCCGTAATAGCGATTTGCTCATGCAGCCAGACGTGGGCATCAATCTGGTTATGATGCGGGGGTTTGAAGAAATTGCCGCAGACATAAAAAGCACCGAAAGCGACAAGCGCGATGGCGATAAAATAAATGATTTCTTTTTGATAGGAGCGCATCTGGTTTAACCCCCGTTCTTGGCAAGAATAACCGTAGACGTTATACCATAATTTGAAGAAAAGACGTGGAGGTTAAGCGCCTGTGCCGCGTTGGCGGGCTGCGGGCTGGAAACGCTCAAAGTGGCGGCAAAAACACCAACTATCAGGGCGAAAGAAAGAGACGCCAAGCGATATTCAGGCACGAAAAGACTGGCCAGCCAGCCTTCGATGACATTGCGCGGCATGTCCACCCGCCGCCTGTTGATGGATTGCCAAACACGGCTTTCCATCGTCTGAAGACTGTCAAACCGAGGCTGCGATGCAGCCAACCCTTTGATTAATTTATCAAGTTTATCGCTCGACATGATGGTCACCTCTTTTCGACTATACCAGTAATACGTTAGGAAAGTCGCTATCCCTCATGTAAAAAACGCAATCAACAAATAGCGTCCGGTTTTTGCGATACCGA
>QFOT01000167.1 GCA_003241285.1 Micavibrio aeruginosavorus | reverse complement strand
TTTATGGATGTTTTTGAGCTGATTATTTGATGGCAAAGAGCTGGTGGGCGGTAGTGGATAGGCTTAGAACTACGTCATGGGAACTGGCACAAAATGTTGAGAGTGTGATCCGCTCGCATTTCGCCTACGACTTGTGAGGGTACACGGTCAGGGTTGCTTTCAGTGGCAACGATGTAAGTCTTGTCGTTATAAATCACTGGCTCGTTGTAGACATACCTAGAAGAAGAGTCAGACTGGCCGATGCTAACAAAGTATGCGTTAAGTTCTTTTGAAAACTCTGCTTTGCCTTGTGCTTCTATTTCTATTTCCGGCTTCTCCAGAAATGCAGGTATCTTCTTTGGATCTTTAAAAAGCATTAGATAGCTGCCGTCAAAATAGCCTGTGGTGTCGCCTACTAGAATGACTTCATCTGGCTTACCATCATTATCTAGGTCCACAGAGTACTTTGAGTAAAAGCCCCCACCGTTAGGCAGCCGCGTCACCGAATTGAACATTTTTTGGGCCTTGGGAAAAGCTTGGCAGAATGATGATAAGTTGCCTTCAAGCTGAGCTCTTTTTCTGTCGCGAGCAAATGCTATCAATTCATCTTCGGAGTATTTTGCCTGAGTCAGGCGCGCGGTAACGTCTTTGCAGTCTGATATGGATACTGATGCAGGGCACTCCAATAATTTTTTATCCTTAAAATAAACTGCCGCTACCGGATATTCACCGGTGCCTCTACCTCGATAGAACGTCTTAGCATAATAAACGTCGCCATCATCGATACGAAGTTTGAAAAAAGCAGGTGCATCGCCGCCGCCCATGCCATAGGGAAATGCAGGGCCTAAAAAAGTGCTTACTTCAATTCTTTTTCCATTAAGTTCGCATGCATCTGAAGGGAGTTTTGAGCTCCAGAATTTGTTGAGTTCGCTAGGTGCTTTAGCTAATTCTGTTTTGTCTGTTGTATCCTCATTCCAGCGCAGCCCAAACCGCACCAGAAAGCTATTTGACTCCGCATCACAGACTACAAATGCCTCTTGATGCGCTTCATCAGCAAATGCACTGGAGTGAATAAAGAGTGAGAGAATAAAAATTATAAAAAGTGCGCGCATCAAGCTATTTTACACGTAGGTAAAATGAAGTGCAACATGCTCAAGCTGCTGATTTATTTGGCTGGTGGGCGGTAGTGGATGGGCTTAGAATCCTTCCTTTCGACTATGCTGTATCTAAAATTCCTTTAATCATTTTTAGCAAAGCTGGAGCAATTTCAGGTGAATGAGTAGATATTTTGAGGGGCTCTAATTTGATACCCAGCCTGTTAGGCGCTTCCTGTCTAATTTTTGGCAAAAGATCTTTACCAAGTGTATGCTCTTTTCTGTCTAGTGGCTTATCAGGCGGGCACAAAGTGGCTGTTTGTGGTGCTCCACCATCTGGATAGAGCTTTTTGATTATTTCTTGCCGTTTTGTTCGAAATTTTTTTCTGAATTCGTCTTCAGAATCTTCAATGATGTTATCAAGGAAGTCGACCATTTGTTTTGAAGTTAGTCCAGTCAAAGCTGCAAGATGATGCGGATGAGCGAAAATATGCTCGATGTCCTGATTTGCAACATATGAGTTGAAGCCATGATCTTTAACCATTTGGCGCCAAATTTTAGCCTCTTCCTTGGTCAAAAAGTCTCTATCGCGATGTACGATGACTTTTGACGAGTCGATTTTAAGGTCTTTAACAATTTGTATGGCTACATTAGAATTTCCCACACCATTGTAGCTAACAATGCCTATTTTGTTTGATGGCAAGCCCATGTGCTTGATGACTGCTTTAAGGTACTTTTTGTCGTTATCCTCGGTAAGTATGATTACTTCCTTTGTTAGCTCATCGGCTTGGTCTAAGGCTCCAAGCTCACTGAGCAATTTAACTTTATCCAAATCACCGGATGATTTGACTCGACCATTATCTAACCAGAATACATTTGCATCTTCGGGTACCGAATTGATTAGATGTCTGCTGTGAGTTGCTAGGATGATTTTTGTGCCAACATCTTCCGCAATGCTTTGCAGAGTATTAATAATGCATATTTGGTTAGTCGGATGAAGATGAGAATCCGGCTCGTCTAACAAAAGCAGTGTCGGTTGAAAAAGTAAGGTATAGGAAAATAGCTGGATGGCCTGCAATATGCCTGTACCCATCAAATCTAATGGCTGGACATTCCCACTGTTTTTGGTCGAGGCTTTTACAGAAATGAATTGGTCAGATGATTCATCAAAGTTCACTTCCAATCTGAACTCTGGGAAAACCTCTCTAGTCCGTACTATGAGATTGTCCAACATGCCGGCTTTTTTGATTTGTAGGAGTATATTCCTCAGAACAATATTTGCTTCACCGCCTGCAATCTTTCTTAGAACAGAGCCCTTGCTCTTAAACTCTTCGTGGTGAGGAATGCCTGCAAGTCCAGGAACATAGATGCTGAAGGGCGGCGATTGTTTGCAAATGGGCCCCCCAAGAGCAGCGGAACCAGTGCGCTCAATACCTGCCCCTGCATTTCTACCAGCGTAAAGCTGAACATTATAAGATACCGCTTCGCCTTCATCGGTTTCACCATAGAATGTAATTGTACTTCGGTTTCCGGTCTGAACATTTTCAAGTAATGTTTTATGGCCAATCTCCGGAAATTTTCCTGTAGGACAGTATCGCAGTTCATTATCGGGAATAATTTTCCACCCTTTTGCAGCCGATGTTTGAGCTGTCGACACAGCCGTATGAATTGCTTGCAACACGCTGCTTTTGCCAGCATTGTTTCCACCAACTAAATAATTTACCGAGCCTAGTTCAAAGGCAACTGTTGATAAATTTTTGAACTTTTTAATTTCAATCTTTGTTAGTTTCATGCTGCCTCGTTCATATTGCTACAATAGCAAATATCATTCTTGAGGATGATGGGAAAGGATTGGAAAGCTTTGGTAGGATCACTTATGCCTTTAAACTGAAAGAATGCTTTTTATTTATGCTGGGAAATCAATATAATGATTAATTATGACTGATTCAGAAGAAAAATTTACCGCAGAGCCAATCCAGCGCGCCCCAAGAAGGCTGGACAGAGAATCTTTTAACCGAATTAAGCATCTGCATGCAAAACAGAAGTGGTTAGAAAAAAAGCAGGATGAATTTTGGGCATTAGATGAGTTGTGTAAAGATTTGGATGAGCAGAATCTGATTGTAAATTTGCTTTATAATTTTTGCTATCTAACCAGTGAAGAATACGAAAAATGCCTAAAAAAAATGGCTCATCACATTCTCAATGAATGGGGATTTGAATCGCATGATACTCAAATAATCGCATGCGATCATTCAGACGAAGCCGATAGTTCAAAAAAGGTTCTGCAAGACCTTAAGAGCTATCTCAACGATGCTGGTGATGGATGGGATGAAATTAATTTTCGTACTAATATGGAAGCAGCAGCAGAGCGTATCAATGAATTCCCAAATGTTGTATTAGTAGATGAGTTCATGGGAACTGGTGACACGCTAGTTACTAGGTTAAGTTGGTTTAACGCCAAAATGGCTGAAGATGGCAAATCGCCAGTTATTAGAGTTTGTGTAGTAGCTTCAATGGAAGCTGTAAAAACCAAGATCTCTGATGGCCTCAAGCTAGAGGATTATTTTTCCAGTAAATGGCTGAAGAAGGGCATTTCAGATTACTATCAGGGTGAGGAGCTAGAAAAAGCAAAACAATTGATGACTCGTTTGGAGTCGGAATTGCAGCACGGCTATTACACATTTGGCTACAAACAAAGCGAAGCGCTTTACAGTATGGAAGCTGGGAACACCCCAGATAATGTATTTCCTATTTTCTATTGGAAAGAGCTGAAAAATGGACAGAAAAGGTTGACGCTTTTGAGAAGACTTGGAACATAAATGTCAATCCCCATAACAACTGAAGACAGGGAGATGCTTAAGTATATCCATGAAGGTGGAGGGGTATTGGACCCATATCTTTTGCATGAGAAATTTCTGCTTTCACCAGCCCAAATTACACGTCTAATTAGAAAGTTTACTGTCTGGGGGATTATTAAAGAAGAGGAAGGTATTCTTCATCTGACGGACAAAGGAGCGGAGTGGGTTTTCAAAAATCGGCGCTTAGTTTTCTGCCAAGTTGAAACTTATTGGAAACGTTGTCCTAAGCAATACCAAGCTTCACAATTGCCTGTAGGAACCGCTTACCTGCCTGATTTTGAAGCATTGGATAAAGATTTTTTTAAAAAAATAATTGAAGAAGACATTTAAACCAACTTATCTGTTTTTGCATTCCGTACTGGACT
>QFOT01000166.1 GCA_003241285.1 Micavibrio aeruginosavorus | reverse complement strand
GCCGGAACTCCCAGATCAGAAAAAACACCGTTTTATGAGTGAATACGGCCTTAGCCCATATGACTCGATGGTACTTATTGCAGAACGCTCCCGTGCTACTTTCTATGAAACAGCAACCAAAGGCGGAGATTCAAAAATTACCGCGAACTGGGTTATCAATGAGCTTCTGGGCGCCTTAAATAAGCAAGGTAAAACGCTGGACCAATCTCCTATCACTGCAGAACAGCTCGGTGGCCTTGTCGCACTTATCACCGACAACACAATTTCCGGTAAAATCGCGAAGGACGTATTCGCCGATATGATGGAAAGTGGCAAGAACGCTGCCGACATCGTCGAATCCAAGGGTTTGAAACAAGTTACCGATACTGGGGCAATTGAAAAAATCGTCGATGAAGTTATTGCTGAAAATCCAGATAATGTAGCAGCTTATAAATCCGGCAAAGACAAACTATTTGGCTTCTTCGTCGGCTCGGTCATGAAGAAGTCTCAAGGAAAAGCGAATCCTGATATTGTTAACGAACTGCTGAAAAAGAAACTGTCATGATCATTAGAAATGTAATTTTAACGACCAGCACACTTGCCTTGATCCTGTCTACAGGGTGCAAAATAAGCGACCCGAAGCAGACTTTTTGTGAAGCAGTCAATAGAAAGCGCGAGGAATGTTCTGATTTGCAAATAAGATGCGATGCTGTTTTAGCCACGATCAAAAATGATATTGTTGCAAAAGTTAAGCAATGCCCGGTTGCGCCCACCTCAGGCGAGTTCATATTAATGCCTAGCTTTCCAGAGATCGGAGCATCACCTTGTTGCGTAAAGGTAGCACCTTCTCCACAACCCAAATAGATGACAAGACCATCCTGCGAGATGATCTCTTACCCGGCGGCACTAAACGCAGGGCTTTACAGCGGTGGCTTCCCTCATTAAATCAGTCACATTTTATTTATGCGGGAAGTGTTTTTGGCTCTGGCGGCTGGGCATTGGCTGAAGCCTGCCGTGATCTGGGCTTTACCTGCACTCTCGCTTTATCGCGTTCAGACTATAGTCCCCAATGGCTCGAACAGATTGATTGTCAAATCGAATGGTTTGCCCCGCAGCCAGTTGAGCATATTTATAAATCTTACGGCCATGACAAAAAGCTGCTGCCACTAGGCTATGACGACCTAGGGTTTAAATCTTGTCTTGCCGAAGTTTTTGGCAGCTTGGATAGAAACCATTCAGAAATATGGCTTCCTTGCGTCAGCGGCGTTCTCGTTCAAGCAGCCCAAATCGCATGGCCAGAAGCTCGTATCAATGCAGTTTGTGTTGCAAAAAATCACGGAAATATTGGCAACGCCATACAATACCAAGCAGCAGAAAAGTACCACCAGCCGGCTCATGAGCTACCTCCGTACCCGGCAAACCTCTTCAGCGATGCAAAACTCTGGCAATTTGTGCGGCAGTTTGCTTTAAAGGACGCCTTGATCTGGAATACGAGTATTTAGTGGCAAATTTCTTCAAAAAATTTATAGAGCTTTCGGCTAAAGAAGGGAAGCACACACAGTTCCCCTCAACAGTTGGCAAAACTATTCTCCAAATTTATCAACTGGATAAGTGGAGATGGAATCTCCTTTTATGCTTCTCGACAACAGCAGCGATTATGGAGCCCGTTATTATGTGGTTCCTGGGAAAGTTCATCGATAATATTTCGACAGGCAAACTTAGCCCGGAAAACGCCCTAACCAGCCCATATTTTCTATTCGTGATTTTCATGTTTCTGATCATCATTCCGGTTTTCGACTCAATTGAAAACTTTATCCAGAATATGCTGATTACAACACGTTCCGTTCAACGCACACGATTCCGCGCCATGAACTATCTGACAAGACAATCGGTGGATTTCTTTTCAAATGAGATGGCTGGACGGCTTGCCTCGAAAGCCTTTGAGTTCAGTCGCGCCGCTGGCGACCTCATGCTAACCCTGATGACACAAACATGGTATGTGCTGGCCTTCTTTCTAGGGACGCTTGCCTTTTGTATCAATGCGCATTGGATGCTGGGCCTTGTTTTATTAGGATGGGGAGCAGTCAGTATCAGCCTGATCGCTTTTTTTACTCCAATTATTGCGCGCAGATCCACTCAGACGGTCGAGAGTTATTCCACCGCCATGGGACGATCTGTTGATATACTTTCTAATATATCTCTTACAAAATTATTCTCTAGACCTGAAAGCGAGAATATCGGCTTCATGGGATTGCTGAATGAGCACGTCTATAATGTGTTCCATAAAAACAAAGCCGTTACCACAGCTGTGGCTCTTATCTATCTCACAAACGGGATTTTTGTCGCCGGAATTATATTTCTTGCTATCTGGCAATGGACTAATAACATCATCCCGATTGGCGTGATCGTTGCCCTCTTTCCACTCGTACTCAGAATTCGTGTCCAGACAGACTGGCTTTTTATGCAGGCATCCATGTTATCAGAACAATATGGTTCGGTTCTAAATGGCATAGAAGTCTTGCAACGCCCCTTTACTGTTCTTGATAAGCCAGACGCTCAAGCTCTCCAACCTGTTAAAGGGAATATCAAATTTGAAAATGTCAATTTCACCTACCCCAGTGGCCGCCAAATTTTTAACGGCCTTACTCTTGAAATTCCCGAAGGTCAAAAAGTAGGACTTGTCGGGCCAAGCGGCGCCGGAAAAACCACCTTAGTAAATCTATTACTACGCTTTTATGATCTCGATAGCGGACATATCAAAATAGATGGCATAAATATTGATGAAGTAACCCAAGACAGCCTACGTGCGCAAATCAGCATGGTTACGCAGGAACCAGCTCTTTTAAATCGATCTATTCTTGAGAATCTAAAATACGGTAATATCGAGGCAACACAGGAGCAAATCGAACATGCGGCACAGCAGGCGGCAGCGCATGAATTTATTCCCCACCTGAAAGACACAGACGGACGAACCGGATATCAAGCCCATGTCGGGGAGCGCGGCATCAAGCTTTCCGGTGGCCAGCGCCAACGGATTGCGATTGGACGCCTGATTTTAAAAAACGCACCGATTATGCTGCTGGATGAAGCAACGTCAGCTCTCGACAGTGACGTCGAGGCCGTTGTGCAGGAACAGATTTATCCCTTAATGGAAAATAGAACTGTCATTGCCATCGCCCATCGCCTTTCTACTCTTATCCGCATGGACCGACTTCTAGTCATGGAAGATGGCAGGATTATCGAAGATGGCACTCATGCTGAATTACTTGCTCAAAACGGCTTATATTTCCGTCTGTGGCATCGCCAATCACAGGGTTTCCTGCCCGAGGATTGATTTTTAACCCGATAATATGCTTTATTTCAGGGAAATTTATTGAGTACCGAATATGCCTTTAATTCCTGCTGCCAAATTTACTTTTGTTCAAGGTTTCGCCGTACTTGATGATTCCGAATATGGGACCAAGGCACGCATGGCAGAAAAAATAATTGGAAAATCACTGAGTGAAGAATTTTACTTTGCCGCGACTCATTTTGGGGACAGTCCGCGCGCCATAGGGCAGGTTTGCAAGCACTACAATAAAAAAGCAAAAATATTCTATCCTCAAATTCATAAAGAGGATTACACCCCCATAATGAAGCAAACTGAATCGCTTGGAGTTCAAATTGAAGTCATTGATAGTGAAGATTTTGCTGATGTCATCGCGGCGACCGATACAGCTGCTGAAAGGGATAAAAATGGAGAGCGTATATCATTTCGAGGATTAAGCTCCATAGAGGTAGTCGCCGAAACCGTCCGCGAAGCCATTTCAGCATCGGCAATGCCGGAACCCGATTATTTCTTTTCTGCCAGCAGCACGGGCTCCATGGCCAAAGGATTACAACTCGCCTGCCCTAAAGCAGATCACCACGCTGTTCGCGTAATGAATGCTGAAAATGCCGATTTTGGCAAAGCTCATATTCATGAAGCGTCTTTAGAAATTATTAAATTTGTTAATGGATTACCGCCACTTAACACTAGCTTTGAAGCTGCAGCGTGGCCGGTTATGCTAGATTGGTCTAGACGCAACCCGCATATTCCAAGAGAAAGCATTTGCTTCTGGTTTCCAGCTAAAAGCTTTGGCTAAACTAAATTAACCAATTGATTTATTTCCATTAATCCTCTAATTTCGGCCTCATTGGTACGGAGCTGTGGCCGAGAGGCTGAAGGCAACGGTTTGCTAAATCGTCATACGGGTTATACCGTATCGAGGGTTCGAATCCCTCCGGCTCCGCCATTTTCCCTCTTCCCTGCCTTACATATTTTAGATCAATACAGATAAACGGGTTCAAATTCGGCCAGCGGCGCCATGCGCGC
>QFOT01000165.1 GCA_003241285.1 Micavibrio aeruginosavorus | reverse complement strand
TACGTTGCCGGTGATCGTTGTCGAACCAGGAGCTACAGACGCTGAGTCCGCAACAGCCAATGGACCGTCATCCTTCACGTTGATCGTGATCGTACCGTTTTCAGTATCACCGTCAGAATCAGTACCTACGATACCGAAGTTCAGATTGATGATATCGTCAGGATTTGACTTGTCAGCGTGATCCAAGGTTTTGAATTGAGTATATGTATATTTGCCATCTGTGCCGACAGACAGTGTGAACACCGTTACTGTTCCGGCTTTACCAGTATAAACGCCGTTTGCGTATGTAACCACAACCGCAACGCCGTCAGACGTCAGGTTGCCTCCGAGTTTGGAACCGCCGGAGGAGAAAGCGTTTCGACCGACGATCGTTCCCGGTGTATCACCTTTGAAGTCAGACGAAACAGATCCTGAAACAGCAATTGTTGTACCAAAAGATGTTTCATCAACAGTCGACGTCGCATTACCGACGACAGGAGTTGTATCAAGATCCGTAACTTCGACGGATAATTTCGCGGTGGATGTATCGCCGTCAAAATCCTTCATCGTGTAAGTGAAGTCATCTTTGCCAAGAGCTGTATTTTTAGAAGTATATGTATAAGAACCGTCAGCCTTGATAACCAGCGTACCATATGTACCGACAACTGAAACGGAGCCTGTAGCTGGCACGTTGACAGTTGCGCCGTTAAATGTAACCGCTGTTACTTTTCCTGTGCCATCATAGCCTATCTTATCGTTTGTAAGAACGTTTCCTGTAACGCTTAGCGGAGCCGAGCCGACAGTGTTCGTATCGTCAGCTGCAAGAGGCGCATCATCAAGAACATTCACGCTAATGCTTGTAACAGCCTGATCGCCATCTTTATCTGTTCCGACAACACCGAAGTTCAGAATGATGTTATCATTTGCATCTGTACCGTCTGCATGATCGAAAGCTTTATTCTGAACAAAGGTGTAAGTGCCGTCGGACTGAAGTGTAAAGGTAAATACTGTAGCCGTTCCTGCCTTGCCCGTATAAACATTGCCAGAGCGTGTCACGACAACGGCAACGCCGCTAGATGTCAGAGCAGCGCCTGTAGAGCCACCAAATGCGAAATCGCCCGTCAACTGAACCGGTGGAACCGTCGTGCTCGGGCCATCGGAACCAAAATCGAAAGCAATTTTGCTGGAAATATTATGGTTTCCAGACTCGTCAATTGTAACTTGGGAAGCTGCACCAAATGGGTTTGTATTAACAGCAGCAGTTGTATTTGCGCCTGTAGGCCCCAGACGTGATGTTGGAGCATTGTAAATCAGGGATGTTGCGCCGATAGCACCGATAGAAGCCAGACCATTCAAAGGAACGGAGCCAGGCTCGCTTGCAAAACCATAGCCGCCGCGGCCACCGGACAATGCGCCTGCATTACCAGCAGCCGGTTCGATATCAGCAACAGCTTCTTCGCCGGCAGCCGGCTCGACATCAGGAGCTTCTTCACCAGACGCTTTTCTCGCGGCAGACTGGCCTGCAGCTGCGACTTCCTCGCCCGCAGCGGGTTCGGCATCAGCAACGGTTTCAGCAGAGGCTTTTCTAGCCGCCGCCTGAACAGCAGTTTCATCAGCAACGGTTTGAGCGAAAGATGGAGTTTCAACCAATTTGCAAGATGTCAGCAAAGCTGTTGAATCAACGACAGAGCCATCAGCCAGCGTCAAGGCCGGCGGCAATTCAGAGTCCATTGAAGAGAAATAATTTTTCATGACCAAAACGCCGCCATCCTTGAATGTAAGGATCAGGTTTTGACCAGCCTGGGCAGCGCTTGCCGTAGAATCGAGATCGAAGCCCATTTTATATTCTTTGCCTGGCTGTATCGTTTTTTCGACGATCTGGCCAGCTGGCGGCTCCGACAAAGTCATAACGCCTTTTGAGTCAACGTTACCGAATTGCACCGGGCCCTGCGAAAGCTGTCTGTTTAATTCTTCAGGATAAATAATAGTGTTATCAGAAAGCTGAATGATTGTATCACGGCCGCATGATTGGGCGGAATTTACAAGCTCCTGAAAGTTTTCGACTTCCACTTTAGAGCCGTCAGTGAAGGAGATTTCAAGCTTATCACCCGCCGTCAGGTTCATTTCTGAAATGCTGTCTTGAGTGAAAGACATTGTATTGACTTGGCCTGGCTGCAAAGAAACAGGAAGATCAAAAATTTTGTTTGCGTTTGTTGTTTCGATGGCCGTTGTATCTTTTGGCATAGTCTGCTGCTCCGCTATTAAATTTATACACACACCTGTTGGTCAGGCACCCATTACCAGAAATTCTTAGAAGTTGGATAGTTTTACTTGATGTCTGACATTTATGTCAACTTAATATTTAAGTGTTTATTAACTAATATGTCGGGATTGTGGCTAACCTATTGAATCTATTATGTTTTACATAAATATAATCATATCTGGCTAAGCCGTAGCCTTTTTTGAGGAATTTAAAAGCATGTATTTTGTTTCCATAAATTCAGAAAGACTGTCCGGTCCCCCCTCCCGACCCAATCCCGACTGCTTGATACCACCGAACGGTATGTTGGCTGCAGACAAGGCAATTTCGTTAATTCCGATCATCCCATATTCTAGCGCTCCGGAAACCCGGAAGCATTGGCCTATATCATTTGAATAAAAATAAGCCGCCAGTCCGTAAATAGTGGTATTTGCCAATTCGATCGCTTCTTCTTCGCTCTCAAATTTGTAAATCGGTGCCACAGGGCCGAAAATTTCATCTTCAAACGCCTGCATATCCGTTCTCATTCCTGTCAAAAGAGTGGGCTCATAAAATAAGCTGTCATCTTTTGCCTTGCCACCGACATGGATAAGCGCACCTTTAGCTTCCGCATTCCTGACAAGCTTCTCGACTTTATCAAGCCCGGACCGGTTAATAAGAGGGCCTATCGTGACATTTTCCTCGAGGCCATTACCGAGTTGCAGAGTTTTTATCTTCTGTGCGAAGGCTTCGACAAATTGGTCATGGATACCGGACTGGACGAAAATCCTGTTGGCGCATATGCAGGTCTGACCTGCATTGCGAAATTTATTGGCAAGCGCCCCGTCTACGGCAGCATCAATATCCGCGGAATCAAAAACGATAAATGGCGCGTTACCACCTAATTCCAGGGAAACCTTCTTTACAGTGTCAGAAGCCTGCTTCATTAGAGTTCTGCCAACTTGTGTCGAGCCTGTAAAAGAAACTTTCCGCACCTTTTCATGCGTTGTAAGAATTTTACCTACTATTTCAGTATTTTCCTTACTGGCCGTTACAATATTGAGAACACCTTTTGGAAAGCCTGCCTTTTCAGCAAGCGCCGCCAAAGCCAGCGCTGATAAGGGTGTATCCTGGGCAGGCTTCAAAACAACAGTGCATCCGGCGGCCAGGGCGGGCGCAACTTTCCTCGTAATCATAGAATGCGGGAAATTCCATGGCGTAATAGCGGCCACAACGCCTATAGCTTCACGAAAGGTAAGGACCTGAGTGTCAGATTTGAAAGCAGGAATCGTTTCACCGTAGCTGCGCTTCGCTTCTTCAGCCGACCATTCTACAGCTTCAGCATTAGAAATCTCGGCCAAGGACTCTTTGAAAGGCTTTCCCTGCTCCTCGGTTAAAAGGCGGGCCAAGGCTTCCTTATTGTCTATGATCAGCTGCTTCCACTTGTGAAGAAGCGCAGCCCTTTCTGAAGCCAGTTTATTCTTCCATAAAGGAAAAGCCCGAGCGGCAGCCTCAACAGCGGCATTTGCCTCATCCGCCCCGCAGTTACTGATATGGGCAATTTTTTCTAAAGTCGCCGGATTTACGACATCGAATGTCGATGGCGTTCCAACCCATTCACCATCGATATAGGCTTGCTGCTTTATTAAATCCACGGACACTCTCCAACGTCTGACACTTGAACGTTTCGATATCGAATAAGTTCCCTTGTCCGACTTATTTTTCCGGAAGCACTTTAAGTTTCTTTTTGGTGCTTTTGTTGCGAAGAACCATGTTGATGGCTTCGACAGCGAAAGAAAAGCCCATCGCGAAATACAGGTAACCTTTAGGAATTTCCAGATGGAAGCCTTCACCGATCAACGCCATACCAATTAAAAGCATATAAGATAAGGCCAGAACTTTTACCGTGGGATGACGCGCAATAAAATCACTGACCCAGTTAACGGCCAGTACCATAAAGATAACGGAAATGATAATGGCCGCGATCATAACTTCGATATGATCCGCAACGCCGACAGCCGTTAAAACGCTATCGAAAGAGAAAACCACGTCCATTAAGACAATTTGGCCAATGACGAGCGACATGGAAGAAAATTTTGGTTTTGCTCCCTCTTCTTCAGC
>QFOT01000164.1 GCA_003241285.1 Micavibrio aeruginosavorus | reverse complement strand
ATGATCATACCTTTATCGAATACAAGTATACGGTCCATGCGGGCAATGGTGGACAGGCGGTGCGCAATGGCAATCACCGTTTTGTCTTTCATAAGTTTATCGAGCGCTGACTGGATCAGAAGCTCAGATTCGCTATCGAGTGCCGATGTGGCTTCATCAAGAATAAGAATCGGCGCATTCTTTAATATTGCCCGGGCGATAGCAATGCGTTGGCGCTGGCCACCGGAAAGTTTGATGCCGCGTTCGCCGACCATTGTATGGTAGCCGTTTGAAAGCGCTGAGATAAATTCATGAGCATGGGCGCGTTTGGCTGCTTCGATGACTTGTTCATCCGTGGCGTCGCGCAAACCATAGCGAATATTTTCGATCAATGTCCGGTGGAAAAGGGCGGTATCTTGTGGGATAACAGCTATGTTTTCACGCAGTGAATTTTGTGTAACGTTGGAGATATCTTGTCCGTCAATTGAAATAGTTCCACTTTCAATATCATAAAAGCGCAGAAGTAAATTAACAAAAGTGCTTTTGCCTGCGCCACTTGGTCCTATAAGGGCAATTTTCTCTCTGGGTCGAATAGTTATATTCATTCTATCGAAAATGGAGTTAGTGCCGTATTGGAAACTTACGTCACGGTATTCGATTAAGCCATTTATAACTTTAAGATCGGCGGCTTCCTCGTTATCTTGAATATGATGTTGCGGTGTAATGGTTCGCAGTGCATCTGAAATATTGCCCACTTCATCAACAATGGAAACGATGCCACCGCCCAGCATCCATGTTGCGCCAGCCAGCGAAAAGCCAAGAGCAGATAAAGTGGAAACTTCGCCAACGGTAATCATTCCTTTAGCCCAAGCATAACAAGCGAGTGCCATCATGCCGCCGCCAAGAAATACAAGTGAGATGCGGCGTAGGTTTTCGATCTGTGACATATTGCGCATTAATTTGCCGGCTAACGTATATTCAATTGCCGATTGCTCGGAGATGAAATCACTTTCATAGCCGTTAGCAGCAAATGATTTGACCGAGGGCATATTGGTTAGTGTATCGACAACTATGCCGGTCATATGTGAACGCTGATTAGCATATTTAAGGGATCGTGAGCGAATTCTTTTCAGGCGCAGGATAATGGGAAGAGCAACCGAAATAATAAAGACCAACAAAAATCCGGCGAATATAAGGTGTATGGAGGCGGCAATGATGGTGCTGGTTATCATCGTAATAAGCGCAAAGAAAAGCTGGTTCCTCTGGATATCCTGTAGCCGGATTGTGCCTTCCGATAATTCAGAAATTTTACGGGCCAGGCTTCCGGCGAAATGATCCTGAAAATAGGCGTGCGAATGCTGCATTGTGTAATTCAGAAAATCGGCACGGATCGCGCTACGAAGGCGTGGTCGCCAATAGACGAATATATAGGTCAGCCATACATGCGCCAGTTCCCCAACCGCCAATACGCTAAATAACAATACAAGCAAATGAGCGACATTATCCGGAATACCTGCCACTATATTTAGGCTTTGGAGCGCGTCTATAATTTTTCCCATGATAAGAAGGGAAAGGGCGTAGCGGATATAGTGAATAATATCTAGAGCTGCGCATAGCGTTAGGACGCCTGGATTTTTATTCCATATGTATTTCAGGAAGGCGCTGAATGAACGCGGCGGCTCGCCCTGCGTTGCCGGAACGTCGAATTTATATAAATGCATGTATAGAAGCTACTATTCAGCAGCTTCTATAGCAACATTTTCCGAGAAATAGGATTGAAGAGGCGCGACATGGATATCACGTGATTTCATGGCACGGATGGCCTGAACGCCTGCTTTTGCCGCCGATAACACAGTGTAATACGGAATCTTGTTCATCAGCGCAATACGGCGAATACTGGTCGCATCAGCGAAGGCTTGGGGACCCTTGGTAGTGTTTATAATGAAGCCAACTTCACCATTGATCAGGGCGTCCGCGATATGCGGCTGCCCTTCCATTACTTTATTGATACGGGTGACGTTAAGTCCTGCATTCTGCAAGTGCTTTGCCGTTCCACCGGTAGCGATGACTTTGAAATTCATCTCGATAAGATCTTTAGCAATGGCGACAAGTTCATCTTTATCCGCATCTTTAACGGACAAGAAAACAGTACCTTCGATCGGCAGGATCGTGCCTGCCCCAAGTTGCGATTTGGCAAAGGCTTGCGCGACGTTCCTATCGATGCCCATAACTTCCCCGGTCGATTTCATTTCCGGGCCAAGGATGGGATCGACACCAGGGAAACGGTTGAACGGAAACACTGGAGCTTTCACGGCCACATGATCTGAATTCATGCCGCGCAAAAGATGTTTGAACTGGGATAGTTTTTCCCCTGCCATTACGCGAGCAGCAATTTTTGCAACCGGCACACCTGTGGCTTTTGCGACAAAGGGCACAGTACGCGACGCACGTGGATTGACCTCGATGATAAAGATCTCTTGCTCGCCGGTTTCCTTATTTTTCTTAACCGCGAACTGAACATTCATCAGGCCTTTGATTTTCAAGGCGCGTGCCAGCTGCTCAGATTGTTTCTCAAGCTGCTGTACGGTTTTGTAGGGCAGGGAGTGAGGCGGCAGGACACAAGCGGAGTCGCCGGAGTGGATGCCTGCCTCCTCAATATGCTCCATGATACCTGTCACATAAACGTCATCACCGTCGGCTATAACATCTACATCAATCTCGATTGCGCCGCCCAGATAGCGGTCAAGTAGAACCGGAGAATCGCCAGATACGCGCACGGCTGTATTGATGTATAGCTCGAGCGCCTCCATTGTATGAACGATTTCCATGCCTTGTCCGCCTAATACATAGGATGGACGGATAACAATCGGGAAGCCAAGTTCTTTTGCTTTCTCGATCGCTTCTTTGGCAGAACGCGCCAATGCATTCGGCGGCTGTTTCAGTTTTAATTTATGCAGGAGTTTCTGGAAGCGTTCACGGTCTTCGGCAATATCGAGGGCGTCCGGATCTGTGCCGAGAATGGGAATTCCGGCTTCCATCAAAGCTTTTGTCAGGAGAAGAGGTGTTTGACCGCCAAGCTGGACGATGGCGCCCATGACCTGACCATTCGCGCTTTCGGCGCGGATTAATTCGATAACATCCTCTGCCACCAAAGGCTCAAAATATAAACGGTCCGACGTATCGTAATCTGTCGATACAGTTTCCGGGTTGCAATTGACCATAATGGTTTCGTAACCGGCTTCTTTTAGCGCATAAGCCGCATGGACGCAGCAATAATCGAATTCAATCCCTTGGCCGATACGGTTCGGGCCGCCACCAAGAATAATGACTTTCTTGCGGTCGGTAGGATTGACTTCCGACACCGCCGGATTGACGCCGTCACCTTCGTAACAGCTATACATATACGGGGTGGTGGACGGAATTTCGGCGGCGCAGGAATCAACGCGTTTGTACACCGGATGAACTTTATGTTTCCAGCGTGCTTTACGTACGGCGCTTTCAGTAACGCCGACAAGTTTGGCGAGACGCACATCGGAGAAGCCCATTTTCTTTAGCTTCAGCCAGCCTTCGGAATTAATCGGCAATCCGCTCTTTTTAATTTCTTTTTCTGTTTCGACAATGTGATGAATGCGTTCGAGATACCAGGTATCGTATTTGGTAATCTCATGAACATCTTGCACGCTCAACCCATGACGGAAGGCCTGAGCGACATATAAAATACGCTGCGGCGTCGGCTTGGACAGGGCGGCGCGGATTTGATCCGGGTGCGGTTCCGGGTGATTGTTGGTGGCCGTGCCTATATGAATTTCATCGAAACCCGACATGCCTTTTTCTAAAGAGCGCAGGGCTTTTTGAAGAGATTCTTCAAAACTGCGTCCAAAGGCCATGACTTCGCCGACGGATTTCATCGCTGTCGTCAAACCGTTGTCAGAGCCCCTGAATTTCTCGAAAGCAAAGCGTGGAATCTTTGTAACGACATAATCGATAGTCGGCTCGAAAGCTGCCGGAATTTTTCCGTCTGTGATATCGTTCTTGAGTTCATCAAGCGTATAACCAACCGCCAGTTTCGCTGCGATTTTAGCAATTGGGAAGCCTGTGGCTTTCGATGCCAATGCAGAAGAGCGGGATACGCGCGGGTTCATCTCGATGACGACCATGCGGCCATCGGCGGGGTTTACAGCAAATTGTACGTTTGATCCTCCGGTTTCGACACCGATGGCGCGCAGAACCGCCAGTGAGGCATTGCGCATTATCTGGTACTCTTTATCGGTCAGTGTAAGGGCCGGAGCGACCGTAATGGAGTCTCCCGTATGAACGCCCATTGGATCGAAGTTTTCGATCGAACAAATAATGATCGAGTTATCGTTCTTATCGCGAAC
>QFOT01000163.1 GCA_003241285.1 Micavibrio aeruginosavorus | reverse complement strand
ACGCCGATCATCGGATGCCCGTGCCTGGACTCTATCTGTGCGGATCGAGCGCTCATCCGGGTGGCGGGGTGACGGGAGCGCCGGGACACAATGCGGCGCTTCTTCGCCAAAGAGCGTGAGCCTCTGGCCGGACTGCGCTGGGGCAGTCTAAAATCAAACAATCTGCACTATTGCATAGACGGGGTCCTTCCTCTTGGTTCCTGCCATCACCAGAAAATCGCCGTTATTGATGATGAAGTAGGGTATTGCGGAGGGATGGATATAGCGCTCGCCCGTTGGGATTTTCGTGAGCACCACCCGGTAAACAAGGAACGCAAGGATCCCAAGGGCCTGCTGGATCCGCATCACGTCGAGCCCTTCGCTCCTTACCATGATTTAATGATGGTAACGGCAGGGAATTCCGCCAGAGCATTAGCCGAGTTATTCCGTGACAGGTGGAATCTTGCCTGCGATGATAAAATATTTCCTTTATCTTCTGAAAAAGCACAAGGACTTCCAACTGCCTGGCCTGACAGCGATCCGCCTGACTTCGAGAACGTAGATATAGCGATTGCACGAACACTGCCGCCGGTCAAACGCCAGCCAAGGCGTGAGGAGATATTTCCAGCCTATCTGGCGGAAATATCTAAAGCTGAAAAATTTATCTACATAGAAAATCAGTTTTTAGTGCAAATAGATATCGCGCGAGCGCTTAACAAAAGATTGCGTGAAAAACCGGAATTACGAGTTTTAGCCATCAGTTGCGACCTTCCAAAAGGTATCATGGAGCGCAAGTCAATGTGGGCCCCTCGCCTTAAATTCCGGGAAATTATAGAATCTGGCGGGGTTGCAGACCGTGTTGCGCTTGTCCATCCTGTAAGCAGAGAAAACGGAAAAGAAGACCCGGTACGCATCCATTCCAAACTTATGATTATCGATGATAAGTTCCTGCATCTTGGTTCTGCTAATATCAATAACCGCTCTATGGGTTTTGACACTGAATGCGATCAAATACTGATTGGCCAAGATCAAAAATCCCGCAAAAAAATTTCAGACGTGCGAACGGACCTTATACGGGAACATAGCGGGCGTGAGGCTCTGGAAATAGGCAGGCTTGTGGACAGCTTTGCCCCGATCAATGATTTCCTAGAAGAAGTTCCCACAAGCCGGCAACACTTCAAGCGCATAAACGATGAAGCCTTCAGGAAAGAAAGCTTTGTACAATTCGCGAAGATGATTGCAGACCCTCGCCGTCCGCTTATCAGCGCTGATATAACAATTCCGTTAAGCAGAAAACATTTTGGCAAACATTTCTCAAAACCATGGGTATGGTTGTTTTTAGCACTTCTTACCCTGGCGGCAGTATCAGGTATCGCATTCGCAAATAATGGCCCAGACTGGCTTTCACTAAAGAATATTACAGGCTGGCTTTCGGCTTTAGATAACTCCGCGTACACTATTCCTATTATTTTAGGGCTATTCGTTATTTCAAGCCTGATTATGTTCCCGATCACCATTTTAATCGCTGCCACTTCAGCCGCGCTCGGTCCCCTCGCTGGTTTTCTTTTATCAATTACCGGCACATTATTAAGCGCATGCATAGGATATGGCATCGGTCGCAAACTAGGCTTTTCCAAGATCATCGATGTTTTTGGCAAGAAAACAGAAACCTTAAGGAATCAGCTAAATAAAAGAGGAACTTCCAGCGTTGCAGTTATAAGAATGTTGCCTATTCTGCCCTTTGGCCTGATGAATATGTTATTCGGAATTAATGCTATTCCGTTTCGCAGTTACCTGGCAGGCACATTCCTTGGCATTCTTCCTGGAACGATTACCCTCGCATTTTTGGGAAGCTCTCTCTTCAAAGTTATCAGCTCACCCTCACCACAAAATATAATATTCCTTTTTATCGGCGTAGCCGTATGGATTTTACTTCTCATTTTATCACATAGACTTGAAAGCAAGCTTCATCGGAAAGCTTTATAATGTCTGAAAAATTACGCTTTCTTTGCTTTAATATACATGGTGCTCGCGATCTCGGTGGCGAAAGAGATTTAAAGCGCCTGAACGATGTAATGAACCATTATCAAATTGATATCGGTGTTTTTCAGGAAATGGAAACACGTGCATCAAGAAAAGGGACGCCCGATGATGTATCGATACTTGCCGGCCCTGAACGACCTTACCATCTCGCTGGACCGAGCCTGAAAGATGAAACAGGATGGTACGGCAATCTTATAGTGAGCCGTTACCCTATCATTCGGGGCCTTGTTCATAATCTTGAAACGACGATTCAATATGAACCAAGATGCGCCGTTGATGCCCTTATTGACGGGCCGTTCGGAAGGCTAAGGTTGATTGGTACCCATCTCTCATTGGCTCGATGGCAGAGATTTGCAGAAGTCAGGAATCTTCTCAAACTCATGGACAAGGTTGAAGAAACAGAAAAAAATCCACTTTTTCTTATGGGGGATCTCAACGAGTGGCGAGAAAGCTCGAAACTCATAAAACATTTAAATCAGATCATGACACCCCTGAAATGCAGGCCAAGTTTTCCAAGCATATTCCCTATCCTGCGCCTGGACAGGGCATGGCATGATACTGCCAATTTAGCTGTTACAGCTGCCACCCTGTCGAAAAACGGTATTAACCGATTATCTGATCATTTACCGATCATGGTCGAAGTTAAATACTAGAATGAAAAATCCATCGTCTATCAAGTACGAAGGATTATTAGCAAGCCCCCAGAAATACCTCCAAATCACTTGGATTTTGGTGGATATTGATAGAGTGGCTTGGGCCCGTAATAGGCCAAACGCTATATATCAATTATTTTTGGATTTTAGTGCACCTTAGTAAACAAGGTGATGGCCCTACGGGATACAAATTGCATTATTTTTTCTTTATCAGACAATATTTTTTTGCACTCGGGTGCAACGATTACCCCTAATGAAACCCCCAAAGCATTTGGAACTGGTCGGAAGGCCCTTTTCAATGGGAAATTTCGCGCTCTAAAAACTTTTCAAAAATACGTTCCCGACGTTTACCAACTGGTGCGATCTTGTATTTCGAAGATCGTGAATGATTAATTCTGGGGTCCGCCTCAACCTAACCGGACACTGGCGGCCAAGAGCGGGTGTCAAATGTAATTTCATCTACGTCCCGCTTTTTTTCGCCCCCTCACTCGAAAGTTTAGGAACCAGCGGAAAGGCGCACGCTCCGCATCCACACTTGAGCATTTCATGGGGCAAAGACTTCGGTACGACAGTTATCGGAGTTCCGCAATCTTGGCAATTAAACGCTTTTAACAGTTTCTGATAAGCAGCGGCGACGGGATTGAAATCTTTCTTGTGCATATTCGCCCATTCATTGTAGTGCACAGTGGCGTTTATCTGCCACTCCTCAACGCTTGTAGCCTTCAAAGCCACTTGCAGATCAGCCGCAATAGCTTTGATTTGCGAGGAATTTTTAGTATTTCCCCAACTATCAGCGGCAACCCGCGCGGTTTGTAAGCGTTTCTTGAATGTCGCAATCGCATTTGGGAGCAAATCACCTAACGTCAAGCGACCGTCGGCCTTGTAAGGGACCATTGCGTGAAGATCATCACAAATTTCAGCGGAGACATATTCTAGAAAATGGCGAAGCGTCGCGGCAGCGTTACTTATTTTGTTGGATTTAACATCTACTTCAATTTCTTCCCAGACGTTTTTATCGTCCCATTCCGCAGGGCCGAAGTCTACGTCCCACTTACGAAAGTGAACCGCGTTCTTGCCAACAACGAGGCCCACCCCTTTCATGTGTTTCAGCCAGACGTTATCGTGAGTGGTCAGGATAAATTGGGTCGTTGGGAAAAATGTCTTCAGCATTTCGCTTACCGCACGCCTGTGGTCTGCGTCGACCGACATCAACACGTCGTCAAGAACGGCTAAGGTAAAGCCACCTTTCATCAAATGTTTCATAAGGGCGAGGTATAGACAAAGTCCCATCCCGTCCTGGTGACCTTCGCTATGATAGGCCCCAGGCGGATAAAGCCCTTTGCCGTAGAAGTCGACATCAAACCCAAGCTTTCCGTCGACCGGTTTAAGTTCAGCTCGGAACCCGACTTCGTCTTCATTCACTGCGGTGTAAAGCGTCGTAAATAACTCTTGTACTTCAATATAGATTGCTTCGAGCGCATCATTGGTCTCTCTATTGAAGACCTCATGTACCCTTGCAGAAATCGTAGCTGCTTCTTCTTTTTGCCTCAAAGAAGCGGTCAAACCTGCATAGTTGTTCAATCTCTCGTCCGCGATGACAAGGGTACGCTTGGCATTTTCTTGCACCGTTGGCTCAGGAATTGCGTCAATTCCCGCCTTCACAGCGGAGACAGCCGCAGATACCTCTGTAGGAATATCTTTTAGCGTTTGAACCAATGAAACAGTTTGAACAATCGGAAAGATTGTTCGAGCTTGATCAAGGTTTTTCTTTACCGCTTGGCCAAACTCAGCAATCGGAGCAACATCGACAGGATTTTTCAGATTTTTACCTATGGAATAGATGTTACGAAGCGGAACCATGACCG
>QFOT01000162.1 GCA_003241285.1 Micavibrio aeruginosavorus | reverse complement strand
ACCTATCCGATCGATCGCCTGCGCCAGCGTATCCGTGATGAAATGACAGTAACGCGTCCGACAGGATCGTCGCTGCAATAATGAGCAACAATCAAACCAAAATATTTATTCGTGATTTTAAAATAGATGCCTTGGCCGGTATTTTTCCTGGCGATGAGATAAACCCGACTTCCTTGTCGATTTCGGTCGAAGCCGTATTTGCTGATTATAAAGTCGTAAATGACGATATTTCCAGCACGATGTCTTATGATTTGATCGCAACGGAAATTCGTGAAATTTCAAGACGTCACTTTAATCTTATCGAAAAAATGGCCGAACATCTGGCAGAATTTTGCTTGAAATATGACCGTGTAGCTTCCGTAAAAGTTAAAATCGAAAAACTAAAAATGTATCCTGAAGGATTTTCAGGGACAGAAATTATTCGGTTAAAAGGAACCAATTAATATTTTATCGATTAGTGTTGCGCTATGATTTTAGAAAAAGGAATTTATTATGAAGCATTACATATTAGCCGCAGCGTCAGCCCTTATTTTTACATCCAGCCTTGCCATGGCTCAATCAGAGCCTGATTATCAGACTGCCATTAATATGCACAATCTTTTCCAAAAACAATGCTTCGATAAAATGCCTCATATCGAAAAAATCCGTGATGAAGCTCGCGTTGGAAACTGGGTAGTCGGCCCTCTAAACAACAGTAAACCTGTTTCATGGGCCGTGAATGAAGGCATGGATAATTTTTCCATCATGGTCGTCGACAGCGTCGGCAACTCGAGCAAAACATGTGAAGTACGTGGGAAAACTTCCGAAGCGACCGCCGTCAGCGTGTTCAATGGCATCTATGCTGATCAAATCAAAGCACGCCGGACAGGCGCGCCTGAAAATTCATGGACGACGCCAAACGGAACGATTACGATACAACCAGCTAATGATGGCAGGACATCCGTAATTCTTTCAAAGTAAAACATGTATAAGCCTAAAATCGTTTTTATTACTGGCGCAACCGGGGATTTTGGCAAGGCTTTTGCCAGAAAATTCGCCGATCTCGGCTGCGTTTTAATTCTCCATGGTAGAAATGCTGAAAAGCTTGAATCCCTAAGACAGGAATTTTCCGTACCTGTTCATACTGCACTTTTCGATATCACTGATCGCGCAGCCATGGAGCAGGCAATCACCGAACTTCCCTCGCCATTCAAAAATATCGAGCTATTGATTAATAATGCAGGCGGCGCTCTGGGGTTGGAAAAGGCGCAAGAAAGCAGTCTTGATGACTGGGACCAGATGGTTGCCATGAATGTCTCAGGACTAATGCGCATGACACGCCTACTATTGCCCATTATGATTGACCGCAAATGCGGACATATCATTAACATAGGCTCGACAGCTGGAAATTATCCCTATCCCGGCGGTCATGTCTATTGCGCTTCTAAGGCCTTCGTAAAACAGTTTTCGCTATCACTGCGCAGTGACCTTCAAGGCACGAATATCCGTGTTACCAACATAGAACCCGGCATGGTACAAACTCAATTCTCTCTCGCGCGGTTCAAAGGCGATGCTCAAAAGGCCAACGCTGTTTATGCTAATACAACGCCGTTGATGGCGGAAGACGTTGCTGAATCCGTCGTATGGGCCGCAACTTTACCACCGCATGTAAACATAAATCGGATTGAAATGATGCCCACAACGCAAAGTCCGGGAGCGCTACAAGTTGAACGGCTTTAAGAGAATTAGAATTTTACTTCTTCAAGTTTGATAAACATGCTTCTATCACCGAAAACACTGACACTCTCAAGGCTGCCAAAAAAATTGGCGAATATGCCATCCTCGTTTGAAATAGGCGTAAGGCTTTGCTCAACTTTAAAACGGTAGCGAATATACGCCAGACGACCAAAATCGGTCACCGCACTATTCTCGTCGATATATTTTAAATATTCACGGGCTGAATCCGTCGTCGTGTGGACTGACATATAGGTAAGCGGCCTGGATAATTTCAATGAAGCATTGATCGGAAATAAAGACGGTTTAAAGGCACCAGAATTAATACATTCATAATGTAAAGCCTGATTGCCAGACACATACATCTGTAAAATACCATTGATTTGGGAGTTTTTCATGATTTCAAACTCCTTGCTGGATGTATCATATCTGCCAAGATAAAGAGGCTGAATAAATTCAAATCGACGAGGAAAATTTGGTTTATTTAAATTAATATATCCCTTAGTCGCTTCTCGAATCTTGCTCCATTCAATATCATTTGAATAATATTGCTTATAAAGATCACATTCAGTGATCATCAGATACTGATCGATATTCTCGATTTTCTCTACGTCCAATCCATTCAACAACCAATAGCTTTTAGCCAGATATTCAGGCGTTGTCGGAGAATATAACAACTGGCCGGACACTGATTGTGCTTTTGCTGACGTAAACGTTAGGCAGAAAACCGCAAGAGAAAATATAAATATTCTAATCATATGCCATTACCATTTTGACTGCTTTTTTAAATACAGTAGGAAAACCTTGTGAAAGAATTTCTTTTTTCTTTACCCAGACGAAATCTGAAGAAGTTCTCGCCGAGATACCTTTCCAGACTTCGAGCTTCAAATCAAAATGCGTGAAACTATGATAGACATCTCCCAGATATACTATCCTATTTTCGCTCCCATTGGGAAGCGTACTATCTGCTTTGCCGTCCCAGCCGCTTGTCGGCAATGCCGCCATACCGCCCAGCATGCGTTTGTCGTCCCGGCGTTCTATAAGAACCTCTCCTTTTTTGTTCTCTATCCAATAAACCCTTCCGTTACTTTGCGGCTTTGCCGTTTTTTCAAGCTTTACTGGTATTGTGTTCTGCAAACCGCTTTTGAACGCTTCACAAAAAGAGTTTACAGGACATGAATGGCACCGTGGCTTTTGGGGAACACAGATAGTAGCGCCGAGATCCATCAGGCTTTGGGCAAAATCTCCGGGTCGCTTCACTTTGTTGTATAGCCATGCTGCTTTCTCCCGAATGACCGGCTTTGACATACGGATGGGCTCGCGGATTGCGAATACCCTGGCAACGATACGATCAACATTTCCATCGATGACGACTGCATGATTATCAAAAGCTATAGCCGAAATAGCGGCTGCTGTGTAAGGGCCGACACCAGGCAGACTCAATAGATCGTTTTCGTTATCCGGGAAAACGCTCGCATGAGTTTCAACGAGGACCTGCGAGCACCTATGAAGATTACGGGCCCTTGCGTAATAGCCGAGCCCTGCCCATTCCCGCATGATGTCTTCATTTTTTGCCACCGCAAATTTTTGCAGGTTAGGCCATAATTTTATGAACTTTTGAAAATACGGAATGACTGTCGGCACTGTCGTTTGCTGCAGCATGATCTCTGACAGCCAGACATGATAAGGATTAGGCGGTATGCCGTCCTTTGCCCGCCACGGGAGATCGCGGCGGTTCTTGTCATACCATTTAAGCAGGTTTTTCTGAAAATCGTGACTTTTGATCATTACTTAGGTTAATAGTTAAAGCATGTTCTATTTGAAACCAATCTCAGATTCTGTGGCGAAGCTGACAAAAGAAACTTTCAGCCGCAAATTTGTATCCTTGGGCCGGATATTAACCCAATGGGACGATATTGTAGGGTCGGAAATGGCCGAAAAATGCCAGCCCGTGAAACTTCATTATCGCAAACCAAAAGCGGCCAACGAAAAGCCGCAGGCAACTCTTGATATTGCCGTTTCTAGCGCAGACGCCACGCTGCTTCATTATCAAAAAGATCTGATTTTAGAACGTATAAACCAGCTTTTTGGCGATAAGTGGGTCACTGGCATAAAATTTGTCCATATTCCATTTAGCCCCCGGAGAAAAGATGCTGATTTCCCTAAATCCAGACAGCTCTCCAATGAAGAAATTGCCCAACTTAAGGCTTCATTACCTGCCGATGCAGATGACGAACTGAAAATACGGCTTGAAAGATTAGGCCAAGGCATATTAAGAAGACCGCGTAAGTAATTCAAAAAGCCTTCTAAATCAGGAATTCCATAATATGAAAGTTAGCGCAATCACAGTCCGTAAAGGGCATGTCCTTGAAATCGACGGAAAACTTTGGGCCGTTCAGCATTCAGAGATCATGCAGCCCGGAAAAGGCGCTTCTGTCATTCATATCGAAATGCGCGATATCAAAACCGGCACAAAAGACAATGTCCGCTACCGTACTCAGGAAACTGTAGAAAAAGTTCGCCTTGAACAGGAAGAATACCAGTACTTGTTCAACGATGGAGAAAACTACACTTTTATGCATCAGACCAGTTTTGAACAAATCAATGTTCCGGCTGATGTCGTGGGTTCTCCGGGCACTGAATTCCTTCAGGAAGGCATGGTTGTTACGATTGAAACTTACGAAGAGACACCGCTTGGCGTTGAACTTCCTCAAACAGTCATTTGTGAAATCGTAGAAGCCGACCCGGTTGTCAAAGGCCAGACAGCCTCTTCTTCCTATAAACCGGCCAAGCTTGATAATGGTCTGCGCGTCATGGTTCCGCCGCATGTTGAGTCCGGAACACGTATTGTCGTCAGAACAGAAG
>QFOT01000161.1 GCA_003241285.1 Micavibrio aeruginosavorus | reverse complement strand
TCAAGGCTTCCGGCCACTTCATTGATGACGGCCAGTTCCGGGATGGATTCGACGTTGAATTGCAAAATCCCGGCGCGCAGCGCGGTTGCGATTTCACGATGCTGTTTGCCGACGCCCGTGGAAACGATTTTCGACGGATCGAAGCCGGCCTTCAGTCCGCGCAGCAGTTCACCTTCGGAGATGATTTCCAGCCCGCTGCCGAAGGAGCGGAGGAGGGAAAGCACCGCCACGTTGCTGTTGGCCTTGCAGGCGAAACAGAGCAAGGGTTGCCTGTTTTTGGGCAAGGCCTTTTCCATCGCGCCTTTAAGACGGGCATATTGATCCGCGATTACCCCGGCGGAATAGACATAGCAAGGCGTTGAGACTTTAGTTGCGATTTGGGCAAGCGAAACGTCTTCGACATGCATCGATCCGTTTTTATAATGATAGGTCATTTATTTATACTTCTGGTCACGTCTTTATTGGGATCTTTCGGATAGGCATGCGGAAACAGGTCGTCTGTCTGTTTTTCCTTCGTCTTTTCGACAGCCTTTGGCGGCGTCAGGCGAGCGGGTTTAATGCCGCAGGCCGCTAAGGCTGCTGCTGTAATAAGGATTGCAATCGCAAGTTTCGCTCTGGACTTCATGGGCTAGAAGTACCATTATTTTTGCAATGCCGGAAACAGAAAAATCATCCCAAAACCCTAATTTCATCAAGCTGTTAGCAACCATGCTGGCGATGCTGGCTCTTATGGGAGGCTTCCTCATGCTGCCCGGGCCGGCGGATATGCGGGAGCAGGCTTATGCGATTCCTGTCGGACGTTTTCTGGATAGTTTTCATGACGTGCGGGAAATGACAGACGGGCAAAGCCTGCCCGATGTTGCGCTTTTGTCACCTGAGGGCCGCAAAGTGGACATGAAGGCGATTACAAAGGGGCATATAACGATTGTTAATTTCTGGGCGACATGGTGCGCCCCCTGCATAGAGGAATTGCCGTCGCTGGCAAAATTTCAGGCGAGTAATCCGGATATCCTTACTATGCCCGTATCTTTGGATATGCAGAAAAGTGTCGAGGATCTGGCCGTTTTCTTTGCCAAAGATGAGCTGAAAGAGCTGCGCTGGTTTTATGACGATTCGGGAAATTTGCGGAAACAGCTTTCACTGCCTGTTTATCCCTCAACTTATGTGTTAGATAAAAATGGTAAAATTATTTATATATTACAAGGGCCTAGTGACTGGAGCTCTTCTGATGCCTCAGCTTTTGCCAAGTATCTGCTCAGTAAATCTTAACCCTAATATGTCATTTTAGAATCTATGTCCTCATCCTCAGAAGAAGAATTACTGTCCATTACGCAGGATCAGCTCGATGCGCTTGTGGCGTTGCATGAAAGATTTCTCTTGGGGCGCGTAGGCGGACGCAGGGCGAGCCTGAAGAGAACCGATATAAGCGGCCTTAACCTTAAAGGGCGGAATTTACGCCAGGCTGATTTCTCCGGCTGTATTATGCGAAACATGAACATGGTTGCGACGAATTTTCAGGAAGCCTGCTTATATGCCTGTGATCTCAGCATGTCTGATTTGCGGGAGGCTAATTTTATAAGGGCCGATTTGCGCGGTGTCAGGATTGAAAGCGCTGATCTGGCAGGCGCAGATTTGGAAAGGGCGGATATGCGGGCAGGAGCCTTGTTGTCGAGCGGCAATTACTCGCCGGCGCAGGTGGTTAATTTTCGCGGCGCGAATTTGTCCGGCGCGCGGCTGATCGGCGCTCTTGCGCATCAGGCGGATTTTTCGGATGCCATCCTTGCCAATGCCCAGATGCAAAAAGCTGATTTGCGCGGCGCGCGATTGATGAATGCGGATTTGTCGGGGGCGGATTTATCGGGGACGCAGTTAGCAGGAGCCAGCCTTGCTAATACCATTCTGGTCGGCGTTGATCTGAATTCTATCGGGCGCGGCGATTACGACATGTCGACGGCTGTAACCGACGACAATGTCGGCTTGTCGATCAGTGAGTTAAAGGCTCCGCTTGCTACATTGCTTGAGGCTCATAAAGACTGGATTGTATCGGGTGGCGTGAATGGCCGCCAGCTGGATTTAAGTTTCTATGATTTGCGCGAGGCTGTCTCGCTTAAAAAAGAAAAGCTGACAGCGCTAAAAGCCCGGCAGGCGAAATTCATCGGGCTGAACCTGTACAAGGTGGAACTGCAAAGTGCCATTCTGGATGGGGCCGATTTCAGGAATTGCGATCTGGAGGAGGCGGATTTGCGCGGCTCGTCAATTACCGGCGGCATATTCAGCCATGCCAAAATGCGCGGGATTAATTGCTCGCCGCTGATGTTCGGGTCGGGGCCGCAAAAGCGCTTTGCGCCGACCAACATGATGTCGTCGGTCTTCCGCTACGCCGATTTGCAGGATGCCAATTTCAGGAACGTCAATTTAAAAAGCGCCGATCTGTCTTACGCAAATCTGCGGGGGGCGGATTTACGCGAAGCCGACCTCTCGAGCGCCAATCTGGAAGGCGCCGTTCTGGACGACGCTTTGACCGAAGGCGCCATTATGGATGGCGCAAAAATGGGCAGGGCTTTCGCGCTGGGTTCTTTGTCTAAGGATGAAAATACCTAGCTAAGCCTGCGCCGCGCCTGACGCTTTTAAATTTTCAATATCGCTCATCGGCGGTGCGCCGAACATTCGGGAATATTCACGGCTGAATTGTGACGGGCTTTCGTAGCCGACGCGATAGGATGCGCTGGCAGCGTCCTGAACCTCCGTCAGCATCAGGCGGCGGGCTTCCATCAGGCGCAGGCGTTTCTGGTATTGAAGGGGGCTCATGGCCGTGACTGATTTGAAATGCGAATGAAAAGACGATGCGCTCATATTGGCCAGCTCCGCCATTTCATCGATCTTAATCGGTACATTAAAGTTGGTTTTGATCATATTGATAACTTTGGCGATTTTATGCATGTTGCTGCCAGAAAGCGCGATCTGGGCAATGCTGTCCCCATGGGGACCATTGAGCAGGCGGTAATAGACTTCCCTCATCATCATTGGTGCAAGAAGCGGAATGTCGTTTTGGTTATCGAGGAGTCTTACTAGACGAAGAATCGAATCTGTCAGAACGTCATTGCTGCGATCGACGATTAATCCGCGTTTTGTATTTTCGTTCGAGCTGAACGTTTTTCCGGTCTGGGTGATGAGTTCACCCAGTTGAGCTGCATCGAGCGACATGGCGATGGATAAATAAGGCTTATCCGGTGTGGCATTGATGACTTGCCCCGTAATCGGCAAATCAACGGCGACGATTAGGAAATGGCCAGCCTCGTAGTGATATATATCATCTTCAAGCATGGCTTTCTTGCCGCCCTGAACGATGAGGCATAAAGCAGGTTCGTAAATCACGCGGGAAGGGTGAGTGCTCTCGGATGATTTAATGCAAAGAAGCTTTGGAATGGCTGTCTGGTGAAGGCCGTTTCCATTGGAGTATTTGTCAACTAAAGTAGCTAATTCCTGTTGCTGGGCTTCGTTCATAGTCTTTATTTCCTGCGGTTTCTATCATTATAATATAAATCATAGCTCTGGGCGGAAAATAGAGGGAAATTGATGCTTTGGAGGATTAGGCAATGACCTGATAGCTTTGTGTATCCTAAAAAAGCCTTTTGCATCCCATCTTATCGTCAGAACAAATCACAAAAGGATAAGAGAAATGAAAATCGCACTCGTAACCGGCGGCAGCCGCGGTCTTGGTAAAAGCATGGCACTTAATATTGCCGGCAAAGGCCATGACGTTATTCTGACCTATCACAGCAATCAAACCGAAGCCGACAATGTCGTATCCGAAATTGAAAAACTGGGGCGCAAAGCCGTGGCTTTGCAACTCGACGTTTCGCAGAGCAAATCTTTTGACGGATTTGTGTCTGCCGTTAAAGAAGTGCTGAATTCAAAATGGCAGCGAGGCGATTTTGACTATCTCGTCAATAATGCGGGTATTGGCATTAACGCCAGTATCGCCACGACGACGGAAGATCAATTCGATACTCTTGTGAATATTCATTTCAAAGGACCGTTTTTCCTCACTCAAAAGCTTCTTTCTTCGATCAAAGATGGTGGGCGTATTATAAATATTTCGTCTGGTCTGGCGCGTTTTTCTGCGCCGGGATATTCAGTCTACGGCTCTTTGAAAGCTGGCATTGAAGCTATGACAAGGTATCAGGCGCAGGAACTGGGCGTTCGCGGCATTTCCGTCAACGTTGTCGCTCCCGGCGCGATTGAAACTGATTTCGGCGGCGGTTTCGTTCGCGACAACAAGGATATCAATAAGGCTATTGCATCCCAGACAGCCCTGGGCCGCGTTGGCCAGCCGGACGATATCGGCGGTGTGGTCGCATCCTTGCTAACCGAGGATACAAAATGGATCAACGGTCAGCGCATCGAAGTCGCAGGCGGATATCTGCTCTAAAGCTTTTCTGTCATTTCCGGCGCGGCTTGGAATAGATCGGCGACGAGGCCGTAGTCAGCAACCTGGAAGATAGGCGCTTCCGGGTCTTTGTTAATCGCCACAATGACCTTGGAGTCCTTCATGCCTGCCAAATGCTGGATCGCGCCGGAAATACCGATAGC
>QFOT01000160.1 GCA_003241285.1 Micavibrio aeruginosavorus | reverse complement strand
CTGTACATCGGCTGCGACCGATGCTGCGACATATGCATCAGCTGTTACAGGCTTGACTTGCGGTGTTTACATCCGCGTTCAACAGTAATTTAGGTTGACCTAATCAATATTAAAACCCCGCCGATTGGCGGGGTTTTTTCTTTTCTGTCATTGCTAGGAGGGGAAGCCGACGAAGCAATCCATACGTTCTTTAAGCGACACGTTTGTATGGCTCGCAATGACAAGCGAAAATTATTTCTTTGCTCTCTCAATGCCTTCCTTGATCATGGCTTGCGCTTTGGCGGCGTTATCCCAGCCGATGACTTTCGACCATTTACCCGGTTCCAGATCTTTGTAATGCGTAAAGAAATGCGCGATCTTGTCTTTCAAGATCGGGCGCAACTGGTCGAGGTCTTCGATATTATCGTGATAAGGATAGAGCTTGTGATGCGGCACGGCGATGATTTTCTCATCCTGTCCTTTGTCGTCTTCCATCAGAAGCACGCCGATCGGGCGGCAGCGCATGACAGAGCCGGGCATAACCGCCATACGGCTGATCACCAGCACGTCGACCGGATCACCATCGCCGGAAAGCGTATGAGGGATAAAGCCGTAATTGCCGGGGTAATACATGGCGGTGTGCAGGAAACGGTCGACGAACATGGCACCGGATTCTTTATCCAGCTCATATTTGATCGGCTCGCCGCCCATCGGGTTTTCGATGATGACGTTTACGTCTTCCGGAGGATGTTCTCCGATTGAGATTTTTGATATGTCCATTTACAGGTCCGGGTCTTCTTTATTTAAGGTTGCTGATAACCGCAGCGCCCATTTCGGTCGTCGAAACGAGCTTGCTGCCCTGCGACATGATATCGCCTGTTCTGATGCCGGATGCAAGGACGGATTTAACCGAATCCTCGATTTTTTGAGCGATTTCAGGCATTTCGAGGGAATGTTTCAACGCCATGGCGAAGCTCAATATAGTGGCCAGAGGGTTGGCTTTGTTCTGGCCTGCGATGTCGGGAGCGGAGCCGTGAACGGGCTCATAGACCGCCGTAGCGCCTTTAGCGCCAAGCGAGGCGGAAGGAAGCATGCCCAAAGATCCGGTTAACATGGCGGCCTCGTCTGACAATATATCGCCGAAAAGATTATCGGTGACAATCACATCGAATTGCTTAGGGTTTTTAAGGAGCTGCATGGCGCAGTTATCGGCATACATATGCGCCAGCTCGACATCAGAATATTCGGCGGCATGCAACTTTGTCATTTCCTCGCGCCATAATTTTCCGCTTTCCATGACATTGGCTTTTTCGCAGGAAGTGACTTTATTGTTCCGTTTGCGCGCCGCTTCAAAAGCAACACGGCCCACGCGGATAATTTCGTTGGTCGTATAGATTTGGGTATTGATACCCTGACGCTGGCCGTCGGGGAGATCGAAAATCCCGCGAGGCTCCCCGAAATAAACACCGCCTGTCAGCTCGCGCACGATCAGTATATCAAGCCCGGAGACGATTTCGGTTTTAAGCGTAGATGCTTCCGCCAGGGCATCGAAAACGATAGCTGGACGCAAATTAGCAAAAAGCTCCAAATCCTTACGCAGTTTTAAAAGCCCGGCTTCCGGACGGATATTATAGGCAACGTTATCCCATTTAGGCCCGCCGACAGCGCCCAGAATAACAGCATCCGCCGCTTTGCATTTGGCAATGGTTTCATCGGTCATCGGCACGCCATCGGCATCGATGGAGGCTCCGCCGACTAAACGCTCTTCGTAAGAAATGTTATGATCGGAATTTGAATTTATCCAGCCGATAATATTTTTAACTTCGCCCATGACTTCCGGGCCGATACCATCACCGGCAAGAAGGATGATATTTTTATTCATGATTGTGCATTCCACAGCCAGGGTTTGGCTTCTTTGTTTTTAGCTTCGTAAGAAGAGATAAAGCTTTCTTTCTCTAATGTCAGGCCGATATCGTCAAGGCCGTTTATCAGGCAATGTTTGCGGAACGGATCGATCTCGAATTCAAACACGCTATTGCCACACACGACTTTCTGTTCGGCCAGATTGATGGAGATGGGCTGCGCATTCGAAGCCGCCGCCATTAATTCGTCTACTTCTTCCTGTTTCAATTGCAACGGTAAAATGCCGTTTTTAAAACAGTTATTATAAAAAATGTCACCGAAGCTAGGGGCTATAATACAGCGCAGGCCGAAATCGAGAAGGGACCATGGGGCGTGTTCACGGGAAGATCCGCAACCGAAATTCTCTCCGGCAATCAGGATTTGCGCATGGTTAAAAGGTTCCTTGTTTAAAACGAAATCAGGATTGAGTTTGCCTTCCATATCAAACCGCATCTCATAGAATAATCCTTCGGCCAGCCCCGTGCGTTTGATCGTACGCAGGAATTGCTTTGGAATAATCATGTCGGTATCGACATTCGGAATAGGCAAAGGCGCAGCTGTCCCGGTGAGCGTGGTAAAGGGGGTCATGGCTGTGGCCTCATATCAGGTTTTAAAAACAAATTATTGAGTGTTAAGGCGGCATATTCCTGCGCCAGTTGGTCCGGCATCGGCGGCGGCATAATCTTCATGTTAAAGTCGGAGCGATCGCGTTGAAGCCAATTATATAACTCGCTAGAGACAGGCTTGGCCCCCGGCGGGCAGTAATCGCTAACCACGCGTTCATCGCTATTATAAGAAATAAACTGCAACCCGCCAATTTCAATCAATTGTGGTACACGTCCGTCAACGCCGATCATTCTTTCGATATCAGTCGGTTCATAGATAAAGTCGCTTATGAGTTCTTCGTATTCACTTAGATAAGGCATGGGCGGAACCGATAAAAGCAGATCCGAGAAAACCGATCCTTCAACCGTATCTTCGCGAGGTACGATTTCATAACCACCGAATTCAGCCTTCTTCATATAAAAATATGGATGTTCAGGCACAGATACTTGAGATCCGGTCAATTTAGTCTTTAAGTCAAAACTGAAAGTCATATTGGCGCCATGCGAGCCTTTATAGCTCCCGGAAAGACTCGTGTCATATTCGTCAGCATTTCCGGTCATTTCAGTGGAAATAACTGAAGCGATACGGCGAAGTTCATTAAACACGGCAGTGCTGGCAGCTTCATGCTCGGCTTTACGCTTTTTAAAATCATCGACTAATTCTTGAGACTTGCAACCCGCAATAAAGTTTTTACGCATGGAGGTCGGGCGGTCGGTTTGCATTGCGTTGACGGCAGCGGCAAATTTTGTTGAATAGCTAATGTCGCCCGGCATCTCAACGCCGAATTCAGGGCGGTTAAGGAGGGGCGCTCCGTCATCCCATCCTCCTGCGAATAATAATTGGCCGATCGCTTTGGCTTCTTTTCCGATAATTTTTTTTGCGTCTTCGGGCGTAAAATAGCGACCTTTATAATCTTCCGGTGAATACATGAAATAGCGCGTTTCCCGTTCCGGAGATCGGTAAATGCAGGGATAGGTCTGGTAGGCGCGTGGAAATGCATGAGTTGCAACACGAACATCAATACAAGGGGAATTAAGCCCTGTGAGATCTAATATCTCAGGCCGAATGGCGTTGACGTCCTGAATAAGTCTGCTGGAAAATGCCTGCCAGCTTGCATGGATATCGCTTAAAAGGCCTAATTGAAGTGGCGGGTTCTCGCTATAGGCTGTATTCACGATAGCTTCTAATTCTTTCGCCGCTTCCAGACTCTTGCCACCAAGTTCGTATAGGACGGATTTCATCCAAGTTTCCTTATGTCTGTCAGCTTGCCTGTAATCGCGGCAGCGGCGGCCATTACCGGGGACATTAGATGGGTACGGGCGCCGCGGCCCTGACGGCCTTCGAAGTTGCGGTTGGATGTAGAGGCACAGCGTTCACCGGGTTTCAAACGGTCTTCGTTCATGCCAAGGCACATTGAGCATCCGGCTTCACGCCAGTCAAATCCGGCTTCGATAAATATTTTATCCAGTCCTTCAAGTTCGGCTTGTTCTTTGACAAGGCCCGAACCGGGGACGATCATTGCGCTCACAGTTGAAGAAACTTTTTTGCCTTCGACCACTTTTGCAACTTCGCGCAAATCTTCGATGCGCGCATTGGTGCAGGAGCCGATAAACACATGGTCGACGGATACGTCTTCGAATTTCGTACCAGGGATTAGTCCCATGTAATCAATGGCACGCTGCATCGCGGTTTTTTTCTCTGCATCCTGAATATTCGCAGGATCGGGAACGACATCCGTGATGGCCAGAACATCCTGAGGCGACGTGCCCCAAGTAATCAGCGGCGCGATATCTTTCGCATCCAGAAATACTTCTTCATCGTAAGTCGCGCCCGCGTCGGAGGGCAGGGACGACCAATAGCCAACGGCCTGTTCCCAATGCTCGTCTTTCGGTGCCATCGGGCGGCCTTTGATATAAGCGAAGGTTTTGGCGTCCGGGGCTATGATGCCAGCCCGCGCTCCTGCTTCGATCGACATATTGCAAATCGTCATCCGGTTTTCCATCGTCAGGTTGCGGATCACGCTGCCTGCATATTCGATGACGTAACCTGTTCCGCCAGCCGTGCCGATTTTGCCGATGATGGCAAGTATCACGTCCTTCGCGGTCACGCCGAGGCCTAACTCACCTTCAACCGTAATG
>QFOT01000159.1 GCA_003241285.1 Micavibrio aeruginosavorus | reverse complement strand
CCAAGAAAGTTCTAGCCAAATTCATATCGGATGCTGAGTTTTTCTCATAGGGACCAAATTTATCCCTGACTAATCCAGCAGCAGCATAACAGTTTCTAGAATCTTCATAAGAAAGAGAGGCCGATGGTTTGGTGGGCGTTTCTGATCCCTGACAACCGCTTACCGCCATAGCCAAAGATGCAGCCATAAAGTATTTTTTCATTGTTAAGCCCCTTTGATTGAATTTCCGAAACATAGGCTCATTCATTTTAAGGTGTCAAACTTTTTGTAAACCAGCCGTATGAAGAACATGGTGCTCTCTGTGTCCTCTGTGGTTCATTAAAAGTCAGATCCCCGCCTACGCGGGGATGACGAGTGAGTGAGTGGACAAGTCGCAGGGATAACAAGAAGGCTTGCAGCTAAAGCGCGGGTTTGCAATCTTGAAGAACAACTTTTGTGCCGATATCATCGGTGCCTTCACATTTTGAAAAATTGCCTTTTTGAGCGGCGATTTCCTTCAGGCGATTGGAGTGGGCGTTATTCTGTTCTGCTACACGATCTTCATGGAAGCTATGCTGTACTTTGGAAACTGTGCAGCCTGACATGTAAACAATAGCCCCGAAGCAAGCGGTCAAGCCGATACCGTCCAAGCCGAAAATGCTGCCAGCATACCAGGGTTTTTGTGTGCCGTTTGGCTGGTCAGTTTTGGAATCTTCACTCATTACACGCTCCTATAAATAATTGATCAGACATAAACATAATTCAGTTATTATGTCAAAAAAATTATTCATGGTTTGGGAAGATCGTTCCTCGGCCTTCGCCAAGGCTTTGGCGGACAAGTCGAAGGGGCTTATAAGCTTTATATATCCAGCTTGAGCGCTCTGCACTGCGCCTTTAGGTAATCTACGGCGTTACGGTTGCCATCTGAAAAACTGCCTGCCTGATCCCTGATAATACTGTTCAGTTCGGCAACAGGAAGATTGGCAGGTTTGCGCTCAATGGATGCAGAAATGGCATTGCTGCGAATTTTTTCCATTTTTTGAACGTCTATAGAGGAAGAGGGTGTCGCTAGATATTGGTTGACCAGTGATGACGCCGCGCCCGCGCAATCGACCGTGGTAAAGAAGCTGATACCGTCAATTTCCTTCGGTAAATTGGTTGTGTCGACAATGACGGCGTTGCCTGTTTGCGGGGCAGGCTCTGACGAGCAAGCGAAAACCAGCATCAGCGGCGATAGTATAGATAATTTTTTAAGCGACATTACTCATCACCCATCTTAAGTGCGGCAATAAACGCGCTTTGGGGAATCTCCACATTCCCATATTGGCGCATTTTCTTTTTGCCTTCTTTTTGTTTGTCGAGAAGTTTGCGTTTCCGTGATACGTCGCCGCCGTAACATTTCGCGGTGACGTCTTTGCGCATCGCGGACACGTCTTCGCGGGCGACGACCTTGCCGCCGAGCGCCGCCTGAATGGCGATCTTGAAGAGTTGTTTCGGGATAAGTTCTTTCAGGCGCTCGCAGAGCTGGCGGCCGCGGCGTTCGGCCTGCGTTCTATGCACGATCATGGCAAGGGCGTCGACGGGTTCCTGATTGACGAGGATTTCCATCTTCACCAGATCGCCTTCGCGGAATTCTTCCAGATGATAGTCAAAGCTGGCATAGCCGCGCGAGATGGATTTCAAACGGTCATAGAAGTCGAAAACAATTTCGTTGAGCGGCAGCATGTATTCCAGCATCGCGCGTGCGCCGACATAGGTCATGGTGATCTGTTCGCCGCGTTTTTGCTGGCATAGTTCGAGCAGCCCGCCGAGATATTCATCCGGCGTCAAAATTGTCGCCTTGATCCATGGCTCTTCGATTTTATCGATGACGGAGCCGTCCGGCATATCGACCGGGTTGTAAATTTCGGTCATCGTGCCGTTGGTTTTATAAACTTTGTACACAACGCTCGGCGCGGTCGGGATCAGGTCGAGATTGAACTCGCGCTCCATCCGCTCCTGAATGATCTCCATGTGCAAAAGGCCCAGAAAACCGCAGCGGAAACCCATACCGAGTGCTTGGGAGCTTTCGGCTTCGTAATGCAGCGAGGCATCGTTCAAGGCAAGGCGGCCAAGGGAATCGCGGAGCTTTTCAAATTCGGAGGAATCCGCCGGGAAGAGGGAGCAAAACACCATCGGGATCGAGGGTTTGAAACCGGGGAAAGGTTCGGTGGTCTGGTATTTCTCGTCCGTGATCGTATCGCCGACCTTGGTGTCGGAAATTTCCTTGATTCCGGCGGTGATAAAACCCATCTCGCCGGTTTTCAACTCCGGCAGCAGGACATGTTTGGGGGTGAAGATACCGACGCGGTCGATCTCGCGCGTGGCGGCGGTGTTCATGAAACGGATTTTCTGGCCCTTCTTCAGCACGCCGTCGATAATGCGGACCAGGATGACAACGCCGAGATAGGCGTCATACCATGAATCGACGAGCAGCGCCTTGGCCGGTTTGTCGGCAGAGCCTTTCGGCGGCGGCAGGCGCGTGACGATGGCCTCCAGCAGCAAATCGATATTGATGCCGCTCTTGCCGGAAACGGGGATGGCCTCGGAGGCGTCGATGCCGATCACATCCTCGATCTGGGTTTTCACGCGCTCTACATCGGCGGAGGGCAAATCTATTTTATTGATGACGGGGAGAATTTCGAGATCGTTATCGATGGCCTGATAGACATTCGCCAATGTTTGCGCCTCGACGCCTTGCGTTGAATCGACGATCAGCAGCGCGCTTTCGCAACTCGCCAGCGAGCGGGAGACTTCATAGGCGAAATCGACATGGCCCGGCGTGTCCATGAGGTTGAGCTGGTAAACTAGTCCGTCTTTGGCGGTGTAATGCAGGCGCACGGTCTGGGCCTTGATGGTGATGCCGCGCTCGCGCTCGATCTCCATATTGTCGAGGAGCTGTTCCTTCATCTCGCGCTTTTCCAGCCCGCCGCAAAATTCGATCAAGCGGTCGGCCAGCGTGGATTTGCCATGGTCGATATGCGCGATGATCGCGAAGTTACGGATGCGCTCTTGCGGGATATGGTCTGTAATGCTCATAACCCCTGTTAGTAGGGGGTTATGGGCGGTTTTTCAAGGGGTTAATGCTGTCCCAGAGTATAGTTAGAAGTCAGCATGCTTATAGGCGTTGGAATCGAGGATTTTGCAAGGACCTCACGAAATTTCGATGCTTGATCAGGGTGTAATCCATTGAAATAGATTCTAAGATTATAGCTGAAATTGTCCTTAGTCTTATATTCAGGTTCAATGCCTGACATCAACACGACAGCCAGCGTGTTAAATCCTTGCCCTGATGAAATTTGAGATAAAGGGCGATCAGAAAAAACTTCGCATTTGTAAATATTTTTTGCCACTTCCAAACTATAATTTTGCTGAACGTTTCCGATATTGTCGCGCAACGGCGGAATTTCTTTGAGGTGACGGGAAATGCTTATATAGCCATCATCGTTTGGATTAGGATCAATGAAACGATTATCCACCGTGACTTTTACGAAAGCTTCTTCAGAAACTTCCTTTATGCACTCATCAAGTTTGGTCGCTGTTAGGCCTTCCGAAAACGGCTTTGAAATGAACGAGAGTTCCTTATTGAAAGCATCGGATGCCCTGCTACGTTGGAGGCTACGATCTGCAGCTACTAAACCATCGACTCCTTTTGAAACAAAGGAAGCTGCAACTATGAATGGGGCGCATAAACCAAGTATTACCCAATCAGCAAGATTTAATTCATCTTTTTTACTCATATTTCCCTCCAGAGTATTGTTGATTTCCGGACCATAAACAAAAATTCCATAATCTGTCAAATTTTAGGATTGGATTGCAATCCGGGGGCGGGGGATATATGTAGATGGCTTCACTCAGGAGAATTAAAATGGCGAAGAATACAGGGAAAATTATCGGGTTTACGCTGGTCGGGGTGACCACGCTTTTAACGCTCGGCGGGGTTTACGGTCTGGTCAATTCTGCGGTGTCGGCGGATGCCGGGCCGGATACGGCGGCGACTATCGAGGCAAGCCCGCAAGGCAATGTTGCCGTTGGCGAAGCGGTCCCGGCGGCGGAAGCGCCAAGCAGCGAATGCTCGTTCAATGAGTGGGTCGGCAAGACCGCCAGCGAGGCCGAAGCCGCCGCCAAGGAAACGGGTCGCCCGTACCGCATGCTGCCGCCCGGCGCCGCCATGACGATGGATTACCGCGCCGACCGCATCAATGTCGAGCTGAACGATCAGGCCGTCGTGACCAAAGTTTCCTGCGGGTGATTTAGAGATAATTCAAGACAATAAAAAACCCGCCATTTCGGCGGGTTTTTTGTGAATTGGGTTTTATTTAGGCCCGCTTGCTAAATCAAGTGAAGCCAAAAGTTTGTTTTCTGCTGGTGCACTTTTGACACCCAGACGAATTGCTGCAGCTAAGCTTGCACGTTCGGTCATAGTATCTATAAGATTTTTATCTCCGCCACCTTGAGCAAACTTTTTAAACTTATCCTGTAGATCGCCAGATTCTGATCCTAATAAAATAGGACTTGGCCCGGTCATTAATTTAGACATAGCTCCGTTGAAACCATCTATAGAAATTCCGGATGATGTAGGTTGAGCAGGTGAGTTTTCACCATCAAATACTGTGGGCTGCGGAACTCGTTTAGCACCCGCAACACCATTTACAGCTTTTCTTTCAATGTCAGATTGCCCGCGGTCAA